>JAFGCA010000603.1 GCA_016932895.1 Sedimentisphaerales bacterium
AACGGAAACATTACCCCGCTTTGAAAGTCACGCGGGCCCAATGGAGAAACCAACATGCCGCTTAACGGACCGCCATTCGTGACTGTCCCTAGTTTTCTAGTTTTCACCAGAATGTGTACCTGTTCCCCGCTGAAAGCTCCCAACCTGATCGCTGGTCGATGGCATCCAGATTCTCGGCCCCCCAGTCGTCAAAGTATGGATTGCGCGCGGCCCACCGCATCCATATTCCCAGACTCTCGAAATCCATGCTCCAGGCCACTTCTCCGTCGTCGGTGATCCGGGCGAACGTAAGTGTGTCGTCATCTTCACCTAAGTTGAGGAAACTGTAGCTGTCGGTTCCTGAGGGATCGACGAGATTGAGGGGGTTGTTTCCGCAGCAGGCGTAGATGTTCATCCCGCCTTGATATCCGATGGGATCGGTTTGGAGGAAACGGCCGATGTAGGGGTTGTAGTAGCGGGCTCGGTAGTAGTAGAGTCCGGTGTCGGTGTCGAAGCGTCGGCCGGTGAAGAGGAAGGGGTTGGTGTGGTTGGGATCGGAGGCGGCGACCTGGCCGTAGACGCTGTACTCGTAGAGCTGGACCGTATCGCCGGCGGCGTCGCTCAGGGCCACCACCGAGCCCAGGCCGTCATAGTGGTAGTAGTACACGGCGTTGCTGTCGTTGACGTCGATCATGCAGACCGGCTGGTCCACGCCGGGACCGTAGATGTACTTGCGCAGGAGTTGGTTGTTGCCGTCGTATTCGGCGATGCAGTGGTCGCCGTCGTAGAGGTACTTGACCACGGTCACTCCGTCATAGGCCTTGGCGATCCGCCGGCCGCTGGGATCGTAGGTATAGATGATCTGCTCCCAGTCGTCCGGGCCGGGCAACAAGAACCTCCCTTCCCCCGTGCCCGAGACCACAGCCACCGTGACCAGAAATGTTACGGATCACAACTTGGCCCATTCGGTTTCAAAACCTGATCTTCTGTGTTAAGTGCGCACTGTAGTCGTCACACCAGTCTTCTTCACCCGGAACGCTGCGCCAAGGTGACATATTGCTGTATGGGAATGTCAAAGCATAGGCCACGTGAGCTATTTCATGCAAGATGACGTAGTAGGCATAGCGCTTAGCACTCTTCAGATCCCACATGACCGTCTTCCTCGTGAGATCTAGTCTGCCCCCATATCTCTCTACCTCTTCAACATAACGGCTCCTATCAGATAAGAGGAGACTCTCCAGGTGCATCCCGACGCGTCGCACGCAGAAGTTCACTCGAATGTCGTAGGATGCGCCTCGCTTCAGTGTTCTTCCTTCCAGCGGGCTCTTTCTGCTGCAGCCAAATCTGACCCGGTGAATAGCACGCCATATTTCTTGCGGGATGTGTTCCTTGATCCTAGCAACATCCTTTCTTGACAAGGGATACAAGTACTCTGAACTTACACTGTCATATGATATTTTCATGGTATCGCGGCCCCGGTTTCGGTCTCGGAATGTGCGGACCCTTGGGCTTTATGCTGTGCTCTTCCGCGTTGGGATGCTTCACGTTGCGTTGCCTTCCTCCACTTGGTTGCCTGTTCTCGGAGCCTTTTCGCTTGTCTGTTCTCGATCCTTTTTTTCTACCGCGTGCCCAAACATCCGTGGTTATTTTGGCACTTCTTGCTCCTACGTATATCGCCGAGCCCCAGTAGATAGCATCGGCCACAGGCGACGGACCATCGGCAACACCTACCACGATTCCGCCGACTATTACTCCAGCTACTTGCTTCAAGGGGCCCGGGCCTGACACTGGCTCCGGCTCCGCCCAAGGTATTCTCATGTCCGGCGATGCTTCCACCATGCTTGCGAGCAATTCCTCGGCGAATGGGCCACCGAGCCATCTTGAGTCTCCGGCAACCAACTCGTTGCGATTATGTGGTTCGTTGTAAAACCAGTCAAGGTAGGCTTCTTGTTCCGCATCGCTCACAAGTGTACTCTCGCGGACCCACACCGGCACACCGTCAATCTCATACGCCGGGTCATCCAGCCACCAGTGCCATATCGAATAGAAGCCAAGTTCGTTCCACCCTCCCGTTAGCTCGTAGAAACCGTCCCACTCCTCGGAGTATATGTATCCGAGAACACCGTCGTCCGAAGAAGAGGAGTAGTACTCGATGCGGGCCTCGTCCAAAGAGGTGTAGAGGCCAGATGGATCTGTTGAACCCAACGGGCTATTCAGGCAATAACGATACGGATTCAGCCCATCACCGTAGCCGATGGGATCGGTTTGGAGGAATCTTCCGATGTAGGGGTTGTAGTAGCGGGCACGGTAGTAGTAGAGTCCGGTGTCGGTGTCGAAGCGTCGGCCGGTGAAGAGGAAGGGGTTGGGATGATTGGGATCGGAGGCGGCGACCTGGCCGTAGACGCTGTACTCGTAGAGCTGGACGGTGTCGCCGCCGGCGTCGCTCAGGGCCACCACCGAGCCCAGGCCGTCATAGTGGCGCTGCGATTGATGAAGGATTATTGATGATTGATTATTGCTCTCATTCCGCAGCGTGCGTCGCGCACGCGGGTCGGTTTCTGGCCGGAACCGAGTTGTCTCACGCAAAGCTACCAAAGCACAAAGCCCTCAAAACTTCGCCAGCCACGCGGAGCCAATCATCAATTGCAAATAATCGATAATCAATCCCAAGGTCCACGCCGGGACCGTAGATATACTTGCGCAGGAGTTGGTCCTCGCCGTCGTATTCGGCGATGCAGTGGTCGCCGTCGTAGAGGTATTTGACCACGGTCACCCCGTCATAGGCCTTGGCAATCCGCCGGTCGCTGGGATCGTAGGTATAGGTGATTTCGTTCCAGTCGTTCGGATCGGAGGACGAGGAGGAGTCCAGGCCGGACCAGCGGACGTAATCGACATAGCCCCGGTCGGAGCCGGAGGAGCCGCTGGAGTCCTTGACGTAGCGCCACCTGAGGGTATGGGAGCCGCTGCCGGTGATCTCGTAGGACTTCTCGGCCCAGTCCTGCTCGCCGCTGATGCGGTCCTGGCGAACGCTGTCGATGTAGAACTCCAGGTAGTCCGAGTCTGCCTCCGAGGAGACCTTCCAATTGAACTTGAGGGTGCCTGCGCCGGTAACGGTGGTCTGGAGCCACGATTCGTCGTTGTCGCTGACGTTGTAGCGGCTGCGGGCGGCGTCGCCATTGTGATAGGACGCATAGAGCTGGGTCTCCCAGGTCTCGTCCCCGCCCGAGGTAAAGTCCAGATGAACATCCACCGCCTCGGCGTACTCATCCGCATACACGCTACCCCCTGGAACTTGCAGGCAGTGCAGCGGCTCTTTTCTCCATGTCGGCGGAATCATCGCACCAACGACTCGCTACCGCACGCAATCCGCATGGGCTCAAGCCCATCCTACTTGTTGTACTGTTTCCGGCCGTCGGTCCCATACCGGCGGCTTTGTCCCGTTGCAACTTTCATTCTACCATCCCAACGCCGGGATTGCACGCAAAATGGGGTCGCCTATGACCCGTGGCGCGAAGCTCGTGGATGAAAGAATGAGAAGGCGCGTGGTTTACGAACCCACCCTGCCGCCAGCGAGGCCATGCCGCCTCTCCACGCCCTCGGCGAGAGAATGAGAGACACATATGAGGGCCCGCGACAGCAACCCACGCGTTCACGGATTGGGCCTGCGTCTTTGTCTAAACGCTATTATCAATACTGATATCGCCGTTTTCGGGGTCCTGCGGTTGCGCCTCAGCGGTAGCGTCGTCCGGATTGCTGGGTGGTCTGGCCCTGGGTTCCCTGCATGCCTCGGCCCCTGCCGCGCGTTGCGCCTCGCTGGTCGGCGCGCTCCTGCATGCGCTGCATCCGCTCGTCGTCCTCGACCCATTCCTGCTGGATCTTGGCCACTCGCTCCTGGCGGGCGAGCATAACGCCTTCGATCGCGGCGGTCGTCTTTTTGGCCTGTTCCTCCGAGGCGACGCGGTGCAACCCGCCAAACTCGCCCAGATCGGCTTGGTGAACGGACTCGAGCAGGCGTTCCTTTTCCTCGGGCTCTGCCTGGACCCAGTCCTGGATCTGTCGCTGGGTAAGCTCATCGATGGGCGGCTCGTTCGGCTCGTCCCTTCTGCGGGGGCGCGTGGGTGTGGTGGCTTCTCTGCCGTACGGGTCGGTGGTGGTAGCCGTCGTGCCCTGGGAGGAGCCGCCACGAGTGCTCCTGCCGGTGTAGCGGCCTCGGCTCCGTCCCCGCCCTGCCGCGCTCTGGGTGCGCATCTCTTCTCTTCGCTGCTCGCGTAGCGCGTCGCCGACCAGCTCGTAACGCCGCTGCCGCCGGGCGCTGAGCGTGTCGATCGCCGCAACCGTCTTTGCCGCCTTCTCCGACTGCGCGACCGTCTTAAGAAAGGCCATCTCCTGGCCAAACTGTCGTTCGACTGCCCGGATCAGGCTCGTGCGGTTGTCCATTCTGCGCTGGGCCCAACTGCGCTGCTCGCTCTGGGCGTTCGCGTCAACGACCTGGAGAGACGCTTCCAGGCCCGGGAACGACTTGATCGTTCTGCGAATGGCGTTGGGATCGTCGAGGACATTCAACTGTTCCGGCGCGCTGAACGTGTCGGCTGTCGCTGCCTGTGTGGTTGTCTGGGTGTAGTCGTCGCCGTACATGGAGCGCGGGTCCGTGACCTCCGGCTCTTTCGCGCCGTGCTGTCGCAGGTACGCGGCCACGTCGGTCATGTTACGCCGCAGTGCCAGGCTCAGAGGCGTTTGGCGGCTGCTGTCCTCGGCATTGACGTCGGCGCCGGCCTCCACGAGAAGCTCGACCACGGCCTGCTGGCGCGCCTGTGTGGCGACGTGCATCGCTGTGCGCTGCCCCCTGTCCCGGGCATTGACGTCGGCCCCCTTGGCGAGGAGCAGCTTGACGATCTCGGCGTGGCCGCGGGAGGCCGCCGACAGCAGAGCGGGAGTGCCCGCGCGGTCTTTGATATTCGCGTCGGCGCCGGCGTCCAGGAGAAGTTTGACCGCCTCGGTATGGCCCGGTTCGATGGTACGTTTTAGGGCGCTGTAGCCGAACGCGTCCACTTGGTTGACATTGGCGCCGTTCTCGATGTGCTGCTTGAGGGCTTCGAGGTCGCCACTGTCGGCAGCGGCGTAGAAGCTCCGGCCGGCGCCGCCGCGGTTGGCCGCCAGGCCGGCGGCGCTGCCGGCAACGAGAGCACAAACCGTCGATATCAGTACTATTGAGCGCTTCACTGAACGTCCTTTCCCAAGTATCAGTGTGGACAGTAATGACGCGCCGGGCCCTGCGGGCCCGACGAGGTAGCCGTTCTTATTATACACAGAATCGTGCGTAAGAGACTGTGCAAAGACTCGGAAAACTGTTTTTATCGGCAGACCGCCCTTCCGGTCATACGCCGTCGGCGCATGCCAGGCCGAGGGCGTCGGTGATGCGCTCGAATTCGTCGAGGGAGCCGAACTGGATCACGATCTTGCCGCGCTGGCCGTTCTTGCGGGCGTCGATGGCCACACGCGTGCCGAGGTGGCGCGCGAGCCGGTCCTCGAGATCGACGATATGCGGCGCCTTGGCCGGCCGGGGCCCACTCGTGGAAGCGTCGGCGGCGGTCAGCTTGCGGACGAGGCGTTCGACCTCGCGGACACTGAGGCGCCCGGCGAAGGCGCGGTTGGCCAGTTTTCGTCGCAGCTCGTCCGTCGGCAGCGCCAGAATCGCGCGGGCATGGCCCATGCTGAGGCGCTCATCAATGAGCATTTGCTTGATGTCTTGCGGTAAGTCCAGTAACCGCAAGTAGTTAGCGATGACGGAGCGATTCTCGCCGAGCCGTTCGGCCGCGTCGGCCTGGGTCAGAGAAAAGGCGTTCAGATAGCGCTGATATGCCTTGGCGCGCTCGATTGCGTTGAGGTCCCGGCGGTGGATGTTCTCTACAAGGGACCATTCGAAGAGCTGCTCATCGTCCACGTCGCGAACGAGCGCGGGAATCGTGGGCAGGGAGGCAAGCTCGGCGGCGCGGAAACGCCGTTCGCCGGCGATAAGCTGATAGCGGCCCTGGAAAGGGCGGACCAGAACCGGCTGAATGATGCCGTTGGCCTTGATCGATTCGGTGAGCTCGGCCAGGTCCTCATCACGCCAGACGGTCCGCGCCTGGTAGGGGTTTGGCGTAATGGAACCAAGGGGTATCTCTTGGAAGGAGTCCTGTAAGTCCTTGTCAGGAGGCAACTTAGGCTCCGCAGAGGACGCAGGGGCCTGATGGGGCGGCGGGGCGGTGGGGGTTATCGGACTCAATAGGGACTCAAGGCCCCTGCCCAGGTGTCGCTGCTTGATTGTCTTGGCATTGCTCATACGATTGCTCCTTGAATATCTGACGCGGACCGGACGAATCGAGCCGGCGATTTTAGCAGGCGCAACACGGCATGCACAAGAATAATTTCGGGAAAGGGCGGTGAAACGCTGCAGGTTTTCTTGACGAAATCGGTAGAAGCCCGCAAATTGTTCCACGTGGAGCGCAGCGGGTGGGGGCCGGGGAACGAAGTGCGGCACGCCGGCCGGGTCGGCGAGGGTGGCGCGATTCAAGCCTGTTGGGTTATCTGGCACCGCGGCTGCTCAATCGCGGCAGTTGCACTGGAGGTCGAAGGGCGGGCGGACCCGCGCGCTGCTGGGTCTTGCCAGCCGATGTCAGGCTGTGGGGGCAGGGTCGCATCGGTCGCCCGGGGCACGTCCGGAGGGCCGCAGGCCGGCGGACACCGTTGGCCGAGCGGCGAGAGAGGCGGTAGGGGCATCGCCGCGGCATCGTGGGAGAATCGTGCCGGCGGGCGGCGACGTTGGCCGGCTGGATCGGCGCGAGCGCCGACTTCGAGGTGACGGACGTGGAGCAGGGCCGGGCGTTTCGCCTGCGGGTGTCGGAGGCAGGCGGGGCGGTCGTTGGCACGTGCGTTTCGAGGGCAGCCGGTTCGCCGGGCCGCCTGGCTGCGGATGAGGGCGTGGACAAGCACGGGCCGGGGTGACGTGGTGAAGACTCGCCGGGTCTGTCTACCGGATCGGTGCGAAGCGGCCGCGGAGCACGGGCAGACCGGTTCATCTGCTTGGTGGAGTTCGGAGTTTGGGAGACGCGGGCAGCGGAGCCGCCGCGCGCCAAACGTGGAACGTTGCGGGCTCTGGCTTTGCGTTTGGCGGCTGGCGAGACGAGGAGTTGCCGTTCTCGCAGGCCTCGGCGGCGGGGAGTTGCAGCGCCGTGCGCTCTGGTTGGTTCGGGCGATTCAGGCCTGTCCTGGGGAAGGCCGGACGGGGAAGATCGGCGGGCCGTCGCGGGAGACCTGCAGGATGCAGAGGCAAAGCGGCGTAAGGCGTGAGCGAAGCGGCGGTGCGTATGGGCAAGAGCGGTTGTCGGCGGGTGGCCGTTTGCCTGAGGACGAAGGGGTGGGCTGGAGTCAAGAGAAGTACGAGAGATCTGGGGCGGGCAGTGCGCTCATTGTCGGACAGAAAACGGGGCGGTGAGGAGGCGGCAGGGTCCTGGCGGTGCGCCCATCGGGCCGACACGGGGTTGCCTGGAAGGG
>JAFGCA010000604.1 GCA_016932895.1 Sedimentisphaerales bacterium
ATGCGTCACGTAGAGCTTCTGGCCCTTCACCACGGCCTCTTCGGCCTTCCCGTCGAAAGACGCCACCACCTTGGCCCCCTCGACGTACGGCTTGCCCACCTTGCTCGTTTCACCGTCGCCGATGAACAGGACTTTGTCCAGCTCGATCGTCTCGGCGTCCGGGGCAACGTCCGTCAACTCGATGTTCAGCCGGTCGCCCTCGGCCACCTTGTGTTGTTTTCCGCCTTGCTCAAGTACTGCGTACATCTGCAAACTCCAGGTCCAAAGCTTGGTATCTTGGGAAAACTTGTATACTACGGGCATCTATTCTTTTTGTAAAGACATTTCTCCCGTATTTTTGTATCCTACGCGTTCGGTCCGGCTCGAATGCGAACGAACACCTTTTCGGGAGTGCCTGCATGAAACTGGCGATGCTAAACGACAGAATCGTCCCCATCGAAGAGCTGGACCCGGTCTATTTCGACCGCGGGATCTATTTCGGCGACGGGGTATACGAGGTTCTGCGCAGCTATAACGGCAAGATTTTCGCCCTCCAGGAGCACCTGCAGCGGTTCGCCAGCAGCCTGGCGGCGATCCGGATTACCAGCGTGGACCTGGCCCTGGTCCGCGATCGGGTCGAGCGTGCGTTTCTTACGGTCGGTCTGCCCAACGTGAAGATCTACTTCCACCTAACGCGGGGATCGGCCCCCCGCAGCCACGTTTGGGAAACCGATCTGGAGCCCAATTTCTTCCTGACCGTCAGCGAGCTGGCCGACGACCCGCAGAAGGCCCGGGGCATCGCCGTCTCGACGCACCCGGACTGGCGGTGGAAACGGTGCGACATCAAGTCGCTGAACCTGCTGGCCAACGTCCTGGCCCGCCAGGATGCCACCGACAAGGGCTGCGACGAGGCGATCCTGGTCGATGAGCAAGGCCGGATCACCGAGGGAGCGGGCTCGACGTTCTTCGCCATCCGGGGCAAGACGCTTGTGACCGCCCCGCTCAGCGCCAACATTCTGCCCTCGATCACCCGCGAGTTCGTCATCCGGGCCGCCGGCAATGTTGGCCTGGAAGTGAAACAAGAGTGCCTGACCCCGCAGCAGGCCGTCTCGGTCGATGAGCTTTTCATCGCCGTAACGACCAGGGATGTCGTCCCCGTCGTCCGTTTCGACAACGTCCCCATCAAGGACGGCACCCCCGGCCCCTACACCAAGGCCCTCACCCAGGAGTTCCTCAAATTCACACTCTGATGCCGGCGGGTTCTGCGGACAACTGGTAGCGCGTTTGGTAAACCGTGCGGCTATAGATTGCTTCGCTGCACTCGCAATGACGCAACGAATTCCTGATGTCATTGCGAAGAGCGGAGCGACGAAGTAATCTCCTCCCGCATCGTCGCGGAACCTGCGAGAGGCGGTCGAGCCTTTCCCCCGACCAGACACCTACCGACGAAACGGTCCCGAATACAACCTCACACGCACGGGTGCTGAGTCCGTGTCGGCGCCGTCATTGTCTGTGGCCCGGGCAACAAGCTTGTACTCACCGTCGGGAAGATCACTCCACGGAGAAGCCCACCCATCGCTGCCATCGAAGTCTGTGCCGATCTTCTCGCCGTTGCCGAAGAACTCCATTTTCACCACGAAGCCGTCACTATCCCACGCTTCGGCCTTGATAAACGACACGGAAAATCTCGATTCTCCATCGTTCGGTGACGTAATGGCGACGTAGGAAGGCGATTCGTTGTGTGTCAGCCCGGCCTCGCTGAGACTGGCGTAGGCGGTTCCGCCATAGGCGCCGAGGTTGATGCGGCCGCCGTTGGGAGCGGGCTCATGCGAATAGTCGGAGTCCGGATCGCCGGCATCGAGGCAGGGGCTTGAGACTCTATCCAGGACCCAGACGTCGTGCTCGGGCCAGTATCGGCCCCTCTCGCTGCGTAGATGATAGTCGCCGGCGTTGGGGTCCGCAAACAGCGGATCATCGCTGAAGCTGCCTTCGCCGGGGGCCTCGCGTTCGATGCAACTGTACCGCGCCTGGCAGCCGAACAGATCGTCGGCGGCGTTGTACCAGAAGATGCAATTGCGAATGTCCGGCTCGGCCTGGGCATAGGCCTCGGCGCCGTACTTATTGTTTACTACGGTCACGTTCCGGATCGTCGGGGCGCTCTGGACGATGAAGATGCCGATGAAGCTGTCCCGAATGACGAAGTTCTCCAGGACGCTGTCGCGCCCTTCCCCCATATAAAAGGATACGGCAAAGTCGTCCCTGACTCGAAGAACGGCCGCCCGCTCGGCGCTGCGGACGGTGATCGCCTTGCCCAAAAAATCGATCGGATCGCGATAAACGCCCGGATGGACCAGGACCGTATCGCCGTCGATGGCCGCATCGATGCCTTTCTGGACGGTGGCGAAGGCCGTCTCGGGGCTCAGGCCGTCGTTGTCGTCGCTGCCGCCTCTGGCTCTGACGTGGTAAACTACGCCTTGCCCTTCTTCGGCAGTGGTGAAGTGCCAGACAGGGCCTGCGTATTCCGTACCGCCGCCCGTCCTCGCCGGGCCAGCCTCCCGCTCATCGACCCGCCAGTAGTACGTGGTACCCCAATTCAAGATTCCGGGATCATAGGTGGGCACGATTTGCGTGCCCATGAAGGCGTCGTCCGCACCGCTCGCGACCGCGCCCTCGTTCGTGCTAAAGTATACCTCGTGCGCGATCGCATCAGCGCCGGGTGTCCACGTGAGTTCCGTGTCCGGGTCCACCGATTCGGCCCCGTTGGGAGGGCTGGGATTGCTGGCAGCCCCCGAAAGCGTCGTGAAGCTCCAGAGATCGCCCGTGTAGACGGTCCCGCCTGCCTCGACCTCGTCCACGCGCCAGTAGTAGGTCACGCCCGGCTCAAACCCGGGTAGATGATAGTACATGGAAAACGGTTGACGAAGAGCCACCAGATGGGCCTCCGTAAGATGCGCACTGGTGCCGAGATAAACGTTGTGCCACGCGGCGGTGCCCCCGGGCGTCCACTGCAACAGCGGCATTTTCACCCCGGAGGCCCCGTCAGCAGGCCTCGGCTCGCTGGCCTTGAAGTCCGCGGCGGCACTCGTTGCCGTCCAGGGCCCCATCAGTACACCCAGCGCCGCCACGACCAGAACCATCACTGCCATTCGTTCGTTCTTCATTTCTCCGCCCTTTCAAATTGTTGCGCGTAAGCTCTCGCGTACCGGCACCTCCCTCTGCCGTGAAGCACCACGGCAGGCTGAACGCAGCCGGCTTTACGGAGGGATACACCGAAAAACCGCCACATTGCCAACAATCGAGAAAAAAGGTGGAAGCCTCGGGGCTGCGCCGGCAGCGAAACCGGATGCAAGGAAGCGAACGGAGCCCGGGCGGGCCTATGTTCCGGCCGCAGCGCGCCCTTGCCGAAGATGGGCGCCTCGTATAGAATGGCAGGCGAAGAGTCACCAATGCCGACTACGGTTCCATGGAGGCCGGCAGGCCCGACGCCAGATGGACGGAGACGATTCTTGCGGAGAGCGGTGCGATCATGAAAGCCGGCGATTACACGCGGATCGGCGGAGACGGAGGCCGGTTCCCGACCACCCATTGGACGGTCATCGACCAAGTGGAGCCGGGAGACACCCCGCAGAGCCGGCTCCTGATCGGCCGGCTGGTGACGGACTACTGGAAACCCGTCTACTGCTACCTGAGGCGTAAGGGCTACGGCAACGAGCAGGCCAAGGACCTCACGCAGGGGTTCTTCCAGGAAGTCGTGCTGGGTCGCAAGCTGATCGAACGGGCCGATCCGGCCCGGGGGCGATTTCGCACGCTCGTCCTGACGGCGCTGGACCGCTACTTAGCCAACATCCATCGCACGCAAACGGCGCAAAAACGCATCCCGCCCGACAAGCTGATTCCGCTGGACGGCAGCGACGTTCCCGAAGCGGCATCCGACCTCACATCCGAGGATTCCTTCAACTACGCCTGGGTGTCCGAATTGCTGGACCGGATGTTGGGGGAAGTAGAAGCGGAGTGTTGTAGTCGCGGCCTGACGACCCACTGGAATCTGTTTCGCGACCGCGTTCTGCGGCCCCTCGTCGAGGACGCCGAGCCCCCGCCATTGGCCGAAGTGTGTGCGCGATACGGCGTGGAAGAGGCGGCGAAAGCCTCCAATATGATCTTCGCAGTAAAGAAACGATTCCGGGCAGCGCTCCAGCGGCACGTGCGCCAATCGGTGGCCAGCGACGCGGAAATCAGCGCCGAACTGGCTGAGCTGGCGCATTTTCTCGAACGGCAATAGCAATATGCCGGGCAAAGCGTGTATACGATCAGAGAGTCAAATGCTGGGGCAAGTCGGAATGGCAAACGGGTCGGCTCGCTTGAATACGGCCTTATGATCGTGAGGTAAGAATGGCAACAGTATCAACGTACGGATTACGGCTCGATCAGATGAAGAACCTGTTCTTCATGGGCACCGAGCCGGTGGATTCGGGTGATAAGCGAGACGACAACGAAAAAATGGCGGACTTGCTGCACGAGCAGCTCACGCGGACCCTGCCGCGGGGCTCGCTTTTGCTCGATGCGCTGTTCATGATGCTGAACCGGCAGGGCTGTGACACACGACCGCTGGCGGGAAGATCGCTCGGAGAGGTCTTTCTCGATCCGAATTCGGACGTCGAATTGCTCGAAGCGATCAAGAACGGCAGCAAGAAGCTGTCGGCGGCGCTGGATTCGCAGGCCGAGGCGGCCCTGGCGACCACATTATACTTTGCGGCGCTGGCCAGCGCTTTGGTGTATCATGACAAAAGAGTAACGCAGAGCACCTATAAAAAGCTGGAAGAGTCGTTTGCCTCGCTGATGCAAAAGCGGTGGATGACTCGAGAGATGATTGCGTTGTTTTCTCGCGCCCAACGGATTTGTGGGAACAGGCAGGGTCAAAAATGAAGCCGCCCCCGGAAGACAATCCGTACCAGATGCCGACCGCCAGCGGTTTCGGGCCGGAGGGATCCGGCCTCGGCGCCGTCCCGGAAGTCACGGGATATGAAATCCTCGGAGTGCTCGACGAGGGGGGCATGGGCGTGGTCTACCTGGCCCGACAGACGCACCCCATCCGGCGCCGGGTGGCCATGAAGGTAATCAAGCCCGGCATGGACTCCCGACAGGTCCTCGCCCGCTTCGAGACCGAGCGCCAGGCACTGGCCCTGCTCGATCATCCCAACATCGCCCAGGTCCACGACGCCGGAGCCACCAGGGACGGTCGCCCCTATTTTGCGATGGAATACGTCAAGGGCCTGCCCATCACCGACTACTGCGATCGCGAGAAGCTCGAGCTGGACGAAAGGCTCTCGCTGTTCAAACACGTCTGCGAAGCGGTCCAGCACGCTCATCAAAAAGGCATCATCCACCGTGACATCAAACCTTCCAACCTCCTGGTGTACACCGAGGGCAACGAGGCCATTGTCAAGATCATCGACTTCGGCGTGGCCAAGGCCATCGGTCCGTCCCTCACGGGCGGGACGCTCTACAGCGAAGCCGGCCAGTTTGTGGGCACACCCGAGTACATGAGCCCCGAGCAGGCGGACATGGCGTCCCAGGACATCGACACGCGTTCGGACATCTACTCGCTCGGCGCCGTTTTGTACGAGCTGCTGACCGGCGTCCTGCCCTTCGAGAGCGAAACGCTGCGCGAAGGGGGTATCGAGCACATCCGCCACGTCATCCGCGACGAAAATCCCAAAACACCCAGCACTCGTTTGACG
The DNA here is from genome assembly GCA_016932895.1 of Sedimentisphaerales bacterium. Next base: position 5,718 of record JAFGCA010000604.1, read on the forward strand.
AGCCTCGGGCAGCGCGCCGCGTCGGTGGCGCAGAACCGCCGCACCCAGGTAGGCACGCTGGCCCGCCGTCTGCACAAAGAGCTGGAATGGATCCCGCTCAAGGCCATGCGCAAGGAACGAAGCCGCCGGTACCGATCCGCGGCCGAGCTCGCCGACGACATCCAGAACTACCTCGACGGGGCCCCTCTCTCGGCGGGGCCCGAGTCCACGCTGTACCTGGTCCGCAAGTTCGTGGCCCGCAACCGCGCTCTGGTGGCAGGGGTCGCGACCGTGCTGCTCGTGCTGATCGCCGGCGTGGTCGTCTCGACGTATTTCGCGATCTGCGCCGAATCCGCCCGCATCGAGGCCCAGGCCGTCAGCAATTTCCTGCGCTACGACCTCCTCACGTCGGTCAGCGGCGGCGACCCAAACGCAACCGTCCGGTCCATCCTTGACACCGGGACGCAGAGACTCGAAGGCAAATACCCCGGCCAGCCGCTCGTGGAGGCGTGGCTGAGACAGACGCTTGGATGCGCGTATCTGGCGCTCGGGCTGGATGAGAAGGCCCAATCGCATCTGACCCGGGCGCGGGACATCTACCAGGACCGGCTGGGCGCCGAGAGCCAGGCCACCTCGGCGTGTCTGATCGATCTGGGCTGGGTCTATTTCCGCCAGGGCCAATACGACCGGGCCACAGGGCTCTTGATGCAGGCAAAGAACATCCGGCAGCGAATGGGGGGACGCGAACATTCCGACGTGCTCAAGTTGCTCATTCTGCTGGGACGTGGATATCATAGGCAAGGTCTTCTGGAGCAGGCAGCAGCCCAATTCCAGGAGGCCCTGGAAACGGACTTGCGCATTCTCGGCCGGGAGAGCCCGAACCGGGTGCTCTGCATGTCTCTGCTCGCCGACGTTCGCCGGGATCAGAAGAGATACAAGGACGCCGAGAGACTGTGCGAGGACGTACTGAGCATTTGTCACCACAACCTGGGCGAGAAGAGCCCGCACACACTGGAAGCGAAGAGCAAACTCGCGATCGTGTACATCAATCAGGAACGCTACTTGGAGGCGGAACCCCTTTGCCGCACGGCACTGGAGACCTGTCGCGAAGTGCTGGACGCCGACGCCGAACTGACCGTAATTTTGATGAACAATCTGGGGCGCATCTGCAAGGAGCAGAAGCACTACGATGAAGCCCTGAAACTCCTGCTCGAAGCGGCCGAGAGACATACTCTCCTGGAAGGCAAGCCCAATCCCGTCACCGTCGACCACCTGATTGACATCTACACGACCCTGGGCCAATCCGAAGAGGCCGAGAAGTGGAGGGCAAAACGGCCGGAAATGGAAGACCCGAATGAAGAAAAATAGGGGTGGTCGTCGTCACGGCCACCCCGGTTGATTCCGTTTGAGTGCGTCAGACAGCGCCGCGGAAGAACAGCAGCAAAGCCAGCACGCACACCAACATAATCGCGCCCGGCACCGTCCAGACCTTTGACCACTGGAACTGCCCCTCCACGCGGCACTTGTCCATCACGATACCGGCAAGCTGCGTCCCCAGGAACAGCCCGATGCCGCTCTGCGCCGTGAAGATCAGCGCCTGCATGGAACCGCCGGCCCCTTCGGGCGCGACGCTGCCGGCGAACATCTGACCGGCGATAATGAAGAACACGTACGCCAGACCATGAAACGCCTGCGAGACAACAATCGCCCAGCGCGGCCTCGGACTGACGTAGATGATATACATAATCAGCCAACTGGCCGCACCAATGGGCAGCACCCATCGGTAGCCGGCATTCTTCACCAGCCAGTTGAGCACGAACAGCGTCGCCAGCGCCTGGCAGGCCTGGGCAATCGCCATCGAGGCCGGCACATTCTTCGCCGGAATCTTGTTGTCCTGCATAAACTGGGCGGTCCCGAGGAAATAGAACTGCATCATGCCCGCGGCCGCCATTGAGATCAGCAAAAAGACCAGGAAGCTGGGACTGCGCAACATCCCCAGAACATCCTGCATGGGACTACCACCGGTGTTCTCCGGCGGCGTGCTCGGCATGAAGCCGCCGCAAACCACCGCCATGACCACCGACAGAACGGCTGCCAGAACCAGGCAGTCCCGCCCCTCTTCCCCGGTCTTGAAGATCCAGCGCCAGCCGGTCAGAAAGTAGCCCGCCAGGGCCCACGCGATCGGAGCCCACATGAAGATGAAAGCAGACTGCGCCGCATCGACACCGTTCTTGGTCAGATGGTAGAACATCAACGAATTGACCAGGGGCAGCGTCGCGGCATAACAGAGCGAGTACAGAAGGATCACCGTAAAGAGCGACTTGAAGTCTTTCCTCCAGCCGGCGATGAACAGCAGAAGCACGCCCACGAGATGGGCCGCTGCCAGGATGAACTCCGTGTTGACGTGCTTGTCGGCCAGGTTGCCGGCCAGCAACGGCATGAAGATGCACGCCAACGGCAGCGCCGCGTAGATCCAGCCGGTCTGCTTGCCGCTGAACTTCAGCGGTCCCAGCAGCCGTGCCGCCAGCACGGGGTACCACGCGCCCCAGACCGCAAACTCCAGAAACATCAACGCGCTCAACTTCCAATACAGGGCCGAATCCATCCCGAAGGTCATATCATTCTCCTTGAATCGCCGAGTTGTTAGCTATCAGCCTGCCGCGGCCAGTGTGTCGATGGCCTGCTTGATGTCACCGAGGCGGTTGTCGCCTGCCTCGCGCTCGATCGCCATGGCGCCCGTGAATCCCACCTCGTCCAGAACCGCCAGGAACCGGTCCACGCCGACCTCGCCGGTGCCCCAGGGCACCTCGGCCCCCCAGGTGCCGGGCTCTTTCGTTCGCGTGGCGTCCTTGACGTGCACGTGCCGAATCCACGGCGACAGGACGCGCACCGCCTCGACCGGATCGCCCTTGTCGTAGAGGATCATGTTGGCCGGGTCGAAATTGACGCCGACGGCCTCGTGGTCGAGCTTCTCCAGAAACCCTCTCAGCTCCACAGCCGTCTCCTGCCCGGTCTCCAGCAACAGAGTCAGGCCGTTGTCTTTCGCGGCGTCGGCGAGCGTACGGATGCGGTCGTGGACCTTGGCCGCGTAGGCCGGGTCGCTCTCGTCCACGAAGCCCGCGTGCATGGCCAGGTACTTCACGCCCAGCTCGGCCGTCACTTTCGCGGCGCCGACGAACAGTTCGCGATTCTGCTCCCAGCAATCATCCGGAACCACGCCGCCCGTGACTTTGATGGCCTCGAGCGAGGAATAATCCTCCTGCGGAAAATCGATCATCGTGCTCGTGATCGTCCAGCTCTGCGCCTTCATCGCTTCGAGCACCGCGCCGCTGCCGTCCTCCACCGCCGCACGCACGCCCAGATTCACGTGTTCCAGATTCAGTTCCTGCATCGCCTTGGCCACGCCCGCAACGTCCGCCTGGAGCGACCAACTGCACACACCGACAGGTCGATTTCTACATAGCATTTGAAATTCTCCAATCTCCTTCGCGGTCGCGGCGACTATTTCAGCACGACCTTTACATTCTTTTCGATGGATTCCTTCTCGGCGTCCACGATTCGGACAGAGTCCCGCGATTGCTCCAGCGTCAGAACCTCGTCCACCGCCTCGCCCTGGACGCGTTTGGCGAAGTGGTCGATTTCGCGAGTGTACCCGTCGCCCGGCGCGACCTCCGGCGTAAACGGCTCGCCCTCGGCCGGACAGACCCGAAACGCGGGATCGCGCGTCAGGTCGTAAACGATCGTCGCCTTCTCCAGCACCAGGTTGAAGCTCATCTCGAAGCCAAACCCCGGCGCCATGCCCCAGCCGCCTTCGGCGGTGACGACCTTGTCGTCGCCGTAGACGTACTGCGTGACGATATGGACGAGGTGCCCCCCGGCGGCCTTGCCACCGTGACTGCACACCGCCTGCGGGACGCCGAAAAGGTATTGCACGAAGTCCGTATCGTGGATGTGCAGATCCAGCGCGACCCCCCCGCTGCGGCTCTCGTCGACGAACCAGTTGTCGATGGCCCAGCCGGGCGGCGAACCCAACCGCTGCAGCATGGCCGCGACGACCTTGCCGTACTTGCCGCTGTCCACCAGTTCCTTGGCCTTGGCATACTCCGGCCAGAACCGCACGCAGTGCCCGATCTGCAAAACCTTGCCACTCTGCTGCGCCGCCGCGACCATCTGATCGCAGTCGGCGGCCGTCAGCGCCATCGGCTTCTCGCAAAGCACGTTGACCCCGCGCGACAGCGCCCGGGCGGTGAACTCGGGGTGAAGATACGTCGGCAGCGTCAGCGAAATCGCGTCCACCCCGGCCTTCTCCAGCATCGCATCGAAGTCCTGATACACCTCGATGCCCGTGAAGTCCATCCCGCTCTCGGCCCCGTCGATGTTGCCCACGTCCTTCTGGGCGTCCTCTTTGATGTTCGGGTTCGCATCGCAGATCGCGACCACCTGCGCATCCTCGCGCGCCTTCCAGCAGCGAAAATGCATCCGTCCCATGAATCC
>JAFGCA010000605.1 GCA_016932895.1 Sedimentisphaerales bacterium
GTACAACTCCTGCAAAACGGTCGTGCTGACCCGCAAGGCTGAAGGCCTGTACCAGGGGTTTGCCGAATTCGCAAACGGCAGACGCAGCGGCCTGGTGGTCACGATCGCGGACGGAAACATCGAATACGCCTTTGTGGCTCCCGCGCCGCCCGGGGAAGGCGAATCCGTGGAGCCCGGGGACGCCGAGGCGCTGCGGGCGACGCTCGACGAGGTCGAGGTCCTGGCCCGGTGGCAGGAGGCCGAGATCGCCCGGTTGCAGGCGCTATGCCGGGAGGCGGGTCTCGATCCGAATCCGCCCGAGACCGAGGCAGGGGCCGAACCGAACTACGGCGACGTCGCGAGTGCAGCCGACGTCCCGATCGACGCCGGAGAGGCACGAGGCGAAGGCCCGCAGGCATCGCCGGGCCAGGGGCTCGACTTCACCAGTGAGATGTACGGCCGCATTCGAAAGGATATGCCTCGCTCTGAGATAGTCGATCTGCTCGGCGCCGCGGGCGACCGGTTGAGCAGCTCCTACTTCGAGGGGGCCGCCAACGAGGTCTATGCGTGGACGAACGCGGACGACTCCCATATCTGCGTCGTCTTCCGGGACGACAAGGTCCTGGTCAAAACGCAGTTCGGCCTGCCCGGCATCGCTCCAGTCCCCGAGCAAGGCGGACGCAGCCGCACGATAGACGTCGACCAGTTTCGAAACTGGCAATTGGCCCAGAACCGGGGCGGGCGAACGGTTGCCCTGGGGCTGTCGCTGGGACAGTGGCTGGAGGACGTGTATCGCGTCCTGGAGAGGAAGACGCCGAACGCACCGGCTCAGATCGGCATCGTCGAAGAGCAGGACCAGATCGTCGTCACGGTCACGCGAGACCGCGACGGGAACGGCGAGCACCGCATTTCCCTGCACCTGCGCTACCTGTCGCTCGACGCCGATGATCCGGAGCTCGCCGAGCTGATGGACGCGGAGAAGGTTCTCGTCCCGGCCCGCATGAGCGTCAACGACAGGGTCAGCGAGAACCCGGTCCAGATCTGGCGGGCGATGGCGGCCCTGGCTGAGTTTCCGATAGACACGCCGGACAATCCCTGACGAACGCGCCGGCCCACGTCACTTCTCCAGGATCTGTCCGTCCCGGAGCAATTGGGCTCGGAGTTTCCCGTAGTCCACGTCCTGCACGCCCCGGCCCGAATCCATCGCCAGCGAGGCCGCCGCAGCGGCGCTCTGACCGAGGATCATGAACACCGGCTCCATGCGAATCGATCCGTACGCGATGTGGGACGAGGAGACGCAGACCGGGACGAGCAGGTTGCTGCACTGCCCCGGCTTCGGCACGAGCGCCCCGTACGCAACCGCATAGGGCCGCGGCGCCTTGACCCCGACGTCGCCCTCGTTCTGGACGAGGCCCTCGTCGGTGACGTAGCGCTGCACGTGGTGCGAATCCATCGTGTAGGAGCCCATGCCGACCGGCTCGGGCGTGGCCCGCCGGCCCAAGCAATCGTGCTCGGTCATGACGTAGCGACCGATCATCCGCCGAGCCTCGCGAATGTACAACTGGTGCGGCCAGTGCCCGTTGTCGACAAACTCGTCTTTGGCCAGACCCCACTGGCTCATTCGCTCGCGAACGTCCGAAGGCACGCGCGGGTCGCTGGCCAGAAAGTACATCAGGCCCTTCTGATACGTCTCGTGCTCAGCGATGATCGCGCCGCGGCGCTCGTAGGACGCCTCCGGATAATCAAAGTTCGTGCCGATGTTGTCGGTGCTGAAGGGCCCGTGGTTGTTCGTGTCGGTTTTGCCGTTGGGGATGGCGTCGAACTTGTTGAAGGTCTCGCGCCAGCCCGTGGCAAAAACGCGCAGCAGTAGCTCGTACTGGCGCCGGTCGTAGCCTGGCGGTTTCGCAAACGGAACCCGGTTTCCCGCCACCTTCGTCAGGCACATCCGAAAGCAGTACGCCTGAATCCGGCGGTCGCCCTCTCCGTCGGGGCCGGGAGGCTCGCGACTGATGCGAGGCAACAATCCACTTGCAGGGTCGCCCGGTACGACGTAGGGATCGACCGGCTCCTTGAAATAGTGCCCGTGATGTCGCGCCTCAGTTTGCACGCCGTTCCAGTGCTCGCCGTAGAGTGCGTTCGCCTCGCGGCCCACATGGAAGCTAACGCCCGAGGCAGCCATCAGATCGCCCTCGTACGTGGCGTCGATGAAGACCCGGCCCCGGAAGGTCTTGCCGCTGAGGGTGGAGATCGCGGCGACTCGGCTCCCGTCTTTTTGCACGCCGCCCGTGCGGTCGAGCCACTCGTCGCGAAAGACCGGGACGTTGTGCTCGGCGATCAGGTCCTCGAAGACCGCCTCGGCCACGTGCGGCTCGAAGACCCACATCGTCCGCTTGTCCCGGTCGATGGCCGGCGCCCCCTGGCCCCGGTTGCCGAATGCCTCGCGCTGCTGCCACCGCCATGCCTCGGGCCTTTGATAGTGTCGCCAGATGCGATGGTAGAACTCGCGGGCCAGCCCCCCGATCACGGATTTGTCCCCCATGTCGGTGAAGCCGAGCCCCCCGCTGCTCAGACCGCCCAGATGTCGCTCCGGGCACACCAGAACGACCGATTTGCCCATGCGTCGGGCCTGCACGGCGGCGGTCACGGCGGCACTGGTGCCCCCGTAGATCACGATATCGGCTTCTTGACAACGCGCGGCAGCGGCTCTGCCCGGATTCGCCCGGCCCGCCGACAGCAGCCCCAGCAACAGCAGGAAACGTATCATCACGATGATCTCCTTACGCCCAGTGTATCTTGAACGATCCGATCTTCGTTGCACTGGTCGAAAATAGTCCCGACCCGGAATCGCTGCAAGCCAAAATCGACGACCTCTCGGGTGGCAGGATATTCACACAGACCTGATCTCGGACTCGGCGTACCCGTGGTACATATTGAACCACGGGTTGTTTGACGGGGCGTAGCGATTCTGCTACGATACGCACTGTACAATCGTCGGTCGGGATACCGGCCGGAAACCCGTGTCATGGGAGGAATGACGAGAATGAAGCTGCGACGCGTGCAAGTGAAAAACTTTCGCTGCATCGAGGATTCCAACGAATTTTCGATTTGCCCGGTGACCTGCCTGGTCGGCAAGAACGGGGCGGGCAAAACCTCACACCTCGAAGCTATCTACAAGCTGAATCCCGACGTGGAAGAGCTGGCCGATTTCGACGTGCTCATGGAATATCCGCGGGCCCGCCGGCGGGAGTATCAAAAGAGAGAAGGCGGCGAGCCCGATGACGCGTTGATCACAACGTGGGAGCTCGAAGACGAGGACGTGGCACACCTGGAAAACGTCCTGGGTCCCGGGGCCGTCGCGTCGCGCACCGTGGTCATCAAGAAGGGCTACTATCGCGGGCGCAAGTGGTCCGGCGCCCTCGGCGGCCCGGGCAGCCCGGCCGTGCCCGCCCCGCCCCAACCGACCGGCCCGGAGGCCCCTGCCCAGCCCGGTGATCCGGTACAAACGCCCCCCGCCGCGTCAACCGCCGGCGACAACGCCCTTATGGAAAGGCACTTGGGCAAGCTGCTGCCCAAGCTGCTGTACTTCTCCGAGTGGCACATGATGCAGGGACGCATCTCGATCGACGCCCTGCTGCAAAGAAAGCAAAAGGGCGAGCTGACCGGTCCGGACCGGGTCTTTCTCGCGCTGCTCGAATTAGGCGGTACGTCCGTGGAGGCCCTGACCAGCATCGAGCGATCCGAGGAACTCATCGCTGACCTGGAAGACGCCGCTCGACCCATCACCGAGGAAATCGGCACGTACTGGAGCCAGGAACGCGACCTGAGGGTCAGCTTCCACCTCTATCCCGGCCGACCGGGAGACCTGAGCCCCTTCGACCGCGGGCTGGTGTTCGAGACGCGTATCGTCAACATGCGAACCAATCTGTCCCTCAATTTCGAGGAACGCAGCACGGGCTTCGTCTGGTTCTTCTCTTTCCTCGTGTGGTACTCCGACGTGCGCAAGCGCAACGGGGACAACCTCCTGGTCCTCCTGGACGACCCGGGCCTGGGCCTGCACGCCAAGGCCCAGTGGGACCTGCTGCGCTACGTGTACGACAAGCTGGCGACCCAGTACCCGTTGATTTACACGACCCACTCGCCGTTCATGATTGACCCCGAGAAGATCGCGTGGGTGCGCACCGTAGAGGACATTGTCGAGCACACGCCGGATGGCCGGCCCAAGTATCTCGGCACCAAGGTCGGCGACGAGGTTCTCAGCACCGACCACGACACCCTCCTGCCTTTGCAGGCGTCGCTGGGATACCGGATCATGCGGGATCTGTCCGGCAGCAAGAGACTGCTGCTGGTGGAGAAACCGGCCGACGTGTTCTATTTGGAGTGGTTCTCGGCCCGGCTCAACGAACGAGGTCGTTCCGGATTGCACCCGGGCTGGACCGTCGTTCCCTGCGGCGACATCGTTCGCTTGGCCACCCTGGCCGGGCTGCTGGCCAACGAGGCCTCGGGCTTTGCCGTGCTGCTGGGCCTCTCGAAGGAACATCCCGACGTGATGAAGCACCGCACGCTGGCCCGCATGCTGGAGAAGTGCCACGTCTTTCCGCTGAGCCGGTACGCCGAACCGACCGAAAGCACCATCGAGGACCTGGTCGGACCGCAGATGTACACCACGCTGGTCGACATGGCGTACAAGATACCGCGCAAACAGAGGCTGTCGCGCGCGGTCCAGATCGCACCGGGCGAGCCCGTGCTCAATGCGATGCAGGAGGCATTTGCGTCGAACCACCCCGCTGCCGGCAACTTCGACCGGACGATCCCGGCCGAGTTCCTCTTCCGCAGCGCCAACAAGAAGCTCCAGAAGCTGCCCGGCATCGACGAGAGCATGAAGCGGTTTGAAGCGCTCTTCGGCGCTCTCAACGCGTGTCTGTGAGGCGCGAAGAAGGCACACGGTGGGCGGGTTCGTGCGGGCGGATACCTCAACCGAGGCTTTCGTCCGTGCTTCCATCGGGCAGCAGGTTGTCCGGGTGGGCCAAGCCCTGCTGCTCCAACTGGTAGCGCCGGCAATTCGCCCAATGGGAGGCGGACCGGCAGTACTGCTCGGCCCACCGGTCCGTAAGCAGGCCGGCGCGCTCAAAGCGTCTCAGCGGACACATGTGGTACCATTTACACGCCATTTTCTTGCTCGCTAAACGGGAAAACACGTTCCAGGCGTAGAAATGTACACGGACCGCCTGCCAAACGCAAGCGCCCAAAACCGGCACGCCCGGTTGTACCCCTGAAAGAACCCTGCCACCCAGGATTTCGAAAGACGTGCATGTCCACGAACGATTGAGCGGCTCAAGATTTACTTGATTAAACGATTCGAGGCGATACAATCAGATCGGTCGCTAGGGGTGGCCCGCCTGGAGCGGGCCTGAGAAAAGACCCTCGGAACCTGATCAGGACAAAACACCCGTCGGCCCGAAGTCGGGACGTCGCGGCGGGCGAACAGGCCTGCGTAGGAAAGCGATGCATTCGAC
>JAFGCA010000606.1 GCA_016932895.1 Sedimentisphaerales bacterium
CGGCGGTGACCTTCGCCCTGAGCCCGGAAACGCTGGCCAAATCGACGCTGGCGACACTGCGACCGCCGGCCAAGGTCAACGTCGAGCGGGCGATGAAGGCCACCGACCGCTTCGGCGGCCATATCGTCCAGGGCCACGTGGACGGAACGGGAACCGTGCGGGCGGTGAAGACGCTGGGCGAATTTGCCGATATGGAATTTGACGTCGAGCAGGAGTTGTTGACCCAGATGGTGCCGAAGGGCTCGGTCGCGATCGACGGGGTCAGTCTGACCGTCGCGTCGGTGGCGCCGGAGAGCTTTCGCGTGGCCGCAATTCCCGAAACTCTGGCCAGAACGACGCTCGGTGCCGCTCGTACAGGTCAGCGGGTCAATATCGAAGTGGATATCGTGGTGAAGATCATCCGGCGGCAGTTGGAGGCCATGTTGCCCGGCCAGCGGCCGCTGACGGTCGAACGGTTGCATGAGATGGGGTATTGAATGAGGTTTTGCAGAATGGGAATTAGGCTTGTTTTTGGAAGGAAAAATCTTCTGCGTGATTTTTCCTTCTCAAGCAGTAGGTATGGGCCAGAGTAACGTAGACTGATTCTTCAAGGAAATCAAACCAACGATTTCCTTGAAGAATGTAAGCCTAATTCCCATTCTGCAAAACTCTTAAAACTGAATCAACGCAATGGACAAAGGCAGTTGTCACAACTCGATCTCGGAACAGATGGTCATCGGCGTGACCATGGGCGATCCTGCGGGCATCGGTCCGGAGGTGGTGGTCAAGGCGCTGGCGGACCCGCAAGTCCGGCGGGCGGCGAAGTTCATCGTCTTCGGGATGAACGAGCAGCTCTGCTACGCGGCCGACCGGGCGGAGATCGAGCCGTTCTGGGGCCGGCATCAGCACGAGAAGCTCAGCCGGGACTATCCGCACAAGGTCGTCGTGGCTGATTACGACGAGTACAGCGTTCCGCCCTGGCTCAAGGGCCCCAGCCGCGTGGCGGGGGAGGCCTCGATGCGGTTCTGCCTCGACGCGATCGCCGCGGTCCGGGCCGGCGTGCTCGACGCGATGGTGACCGGTCCGATCAGCAAAGAGAGCTGGAAGATGGCCGACGCCGCCTGGCCCGGGCACACCGAGATGCTGGCCGAGAAGTGCAAGAGCCCCTGCAAGGCGATGATGTTCGTCAGCGGGCCGTTGAAGGTCGCGCTGGCGACGATCCACGAGGCGCTGTTCGACGTCCGCAACAAGTTCACCATCGGCTGCGTCTTCGAGCCCATCGATTTGCTCAACGACGCGTTGCGGGAGTACTTTTCGATCGAGAATCCGCGCATCGGCGTAGCGGCGCTGAATCCGCACGCCGGCGAGAACGGGCAGTTCGGCGACGAGGAGCAGCGGATCATCAGTCCGGCGCTTTTGTTGGCCCAGGAGCAGGGGATCAACTGTGTGGGCCCGATCCCGGCCGATTCGCTGTTCGTGCGGGCCGTGCAGGGCGAGTTCGACGGCGTCGTCGCCATGTATCACGACCAGGGCATGATCCCGATCAAGCTGCTCGACCGGGAGCACGCGGTCAACATCACCATCGGCCTTCCGATCATCCGGACGTCGCCGGCGCACGGGACGGCGTTCGACATCGCCGGCCGCAACCAGGCCAACCCGTCGAGCATGAAGTCGGCCATCCTGACCGCGATCCGAATGGCCAAGGTCAAGCGCTCATGCCAGCTCGCGGCCGTTGGCGCCGAGACGCACTCGAAATGACTCGCTCGCGGCTTCAACGTTGCGCCGAGGCGGCCGCGTCCCTGTCGTAAGTCGAGGGGCTCGCGCAGACCATGCAGACCAAACGTCAAATCGCGCAGTTGCTCGCCTCCGCGGGCGTGTCGCCCAACCGGCGTCTGGGGCAGCATTTCCTCGTCGATCTGAACCTGATGCGCCTGCTGCTCGATTCGGCGCAGCCGGGCCCGGGGGAGGTGGTCCTGGAAGTGGGCTGTGGGACCGGCTCGTTGACCGAGGCGCTGGCCGAGCGGGCCGGGGCGGTGGTGGCGGTGGAGATCGACCGCACGCTGGCGTCGATCGTCTCGTCCCGGCTGGCGGACCGCGACAACGTCGAGCTTGTCACCGGTGACGTCCTGTCGAGCAAGGGGACGATGAATCCGGCGGTCGTCGAGGCGGTGCGTCGGGCGCGGGCCGGCAGAGACGGCCGGCTGCTGCTCGTGGCCAACCTGCCTTACGACGTGGCCTGTCCCGTGATCGTGCATCTCGTCAAAGGCCCGCTCGTGGCCGATGCGATGTTCGTTACCGTGCAGAAGGAAGTGGCCGAGCGGATGACCGCCGCGCCCGGCGGCAGGCATTATGGCTCGGTGAGCATTCTCTTAGGCGCCACCGGTCACGCTCACACCCTTCGGACGCTGGGCCCCGGCGTCTTCTGGCCCCCGCCCAAAGTCGATTCGGCCCTGGTCGCCTTCACCCGAGACCAAGCCAGGTGCCGCCGCATCACTGACATGGAGCTTCTCAACAATGTCATCGGTTGTTTTATCGGGCATCGCCGCAAGATGCTGCGGGCCTGTGTCAAGTCGATCCCGCCCGAGCGCGGCGATCGCCGGCGCTGGATGGCGATCTTCGAGCGCTGCGGCATCGACCCGACCCAGCGCCCCGCCGAGCTGGCGCCCGAGCAGTATGTGGAGCTGGCCAACCTCTGCGGCGGCGGGACCGGTTGGGCTTAGTGCTCCGTCGCCTGGCATAGGATGATTGTCGTCCCAAGCGGAAGCGAAGGACCTGGCCATCGCACGTGTCTTCTGGTGCGATGCCGACTTCTCTCTCTCTGCCGAGATGCTTCCACTTCGTTCAGCATGACAGCCCTCTAATGAGCTGAGACGGAGCACTGGGCCTGAACGCTTCGGTGTCCCTGCCGAGACGTGCAAGTCTTGCGTTTTCGGAGGGTTAGGGTATTTGTGAGGTTTGGGTTGCGTGAGCGTTGGGATCGGGTTATAATAAGGGTCGGTGGTAAACGTGTGTGCTTTTAGGCCAAGAAAGGTGCGATTGGGCGGAACATGCAGGCCCCGTATCGCATCTTAAAACGGGTGTGTGTCTATTCGTTCCTGGGTGAAGGAGTTCTCAATGCACAAGAAGCGTGGTTTTACCTTGATCGAGTTGTTGGTGGTCATCGCCATCATCGCACTTCTGATGTCAATCCTCATGCCGGCCATGCGTAAGGTCAAACAGCAGGCGAACATGATCAACTGCCTGGCGAACCAGAGGCAGTGGAACCTCACGGCGGCCATGTTCACCGAGGCCAATGACGCCAAGTTCTGGAAATCCGACGACGGCACGCCGGGCTATTGGTTCCCGAAGTATATGGACGACAAGGTCAAGGACTGGAAGACCAACGAGACCTGGTTCTGTCCGTCGGCGACCAAGCCGATCCAGGATGAACGCGGGGTCAGCACGCCGACGCTGAACATCTACAACGCGTGGGGCATATTCACCGGTGCGAATCTCGGGCCCAACGGCATCTCGGGCAGCTATGGTATCAACGGTTATTGCCTGATCCCGCAAGGAAGCAGCCCGGCCACCAGCTACGAGGGCAGTGTCCCGGTTTCGGCCGGCTACAAGACGACCAACGCCAAAGGCGCCAACAACATCCCGTGGTGGATCGAGGCGCTGCGTTTTGATCTTTGGCCCAAAGACACGGACCGGCCCGCTGAGAGTGAGATTGCCGCCTGGAGCGGCAATAACACCGCGCGCTGCTGCATCAATCGGCATCAAGGACATCTCACCGCCGCTTTCCTGGACTGGTCGGTCCGGAAGATTGGTGTGAAAGAGATCTACACCTTGAAGTGGCATCGCAATTACAACATTCGGGGGCCGTGGACGGTTGCCGGTGGCGTGCAAAGCAGCGACTGGCCGACCTGGATCAGGCCGTTCAAGGATTATTAGCAGGGAAGAATGGACAAAGCGGCCGGCCGGGTGGGCCGGCCCTTTCCTTGTGTACGCAGAAGTCCCGTGTCGACTTCTGTCGTATTGGTAAGAGTTGAGGTTCTGCAAAATGGAGATTAGGCTTGCTTTAGGGAGGAAAAATCTTCTTCGTGATTTTTCCTCCCGAGAAGGCAAGCGCCTTGCACATGGGCATGTAAGCCTCTTCTTCAAGGAAATCACACCAACGATTTCCTTGAAGAATATAAGCCTAATCTCCATTTTGCAAAACTCTTGTACGAGGTAAAGGACTATGGCTGAGAGAAGCAGGAGCGCCAGGGGCGGTTTTACGCTGATCGAGTTGCTGGTGGTTATCGCCATCATCGCCATTTTGATGGGAATCCTGATGCCGGCGCTGCAGCGCGTCCGCGAGCAGGGCAAGCGGGCCACGTGCCTGAGCAATCTCAAACAGCTCACCTTGGCCTGGACGCTCTACGCCGACGACAACGACGACAAGATTGTCAACGGCGACTCCGACGAGTACCGCGGCATGAACAACGCCAGTCTGCCCTTCAACAAGTCCCATTACCGGGAGGAGCCCTGGGTCTACAGGGACTGGGAACGCAACATGACCGAGGAGGCCAAACAGATCGCGATCCAGGAGGGAGCCCTCTTTCCGTACGTCCAGACGCTGAAGATCTACAAGTGCCCTGTGGTGGAGAACAAGGTCCTGGAGGCCTACGGACACATCACCTCCCCCGTGCGGACGTATTCGATTACCGATTCCATGAACTGCAGGAACTGGGACGACATGGGCGCTTCGATGCTCAAGCGGCGGATGCAGATCGAGGGTCCGGCGTTTCGGGCGGTGTTCCTCGACGACGGGGGCACCTGTCCCTCGGCCCTGGGCGGCTGGACCGTCTACACCAACCAGTGGACATGGTGGGATCCCCCGCCGGTTCGTCACGGCGACGGCACGACCTTTTCCTTCGCCGACGGGCACAGCGACTACCACAAGTGGGAAGACCTGCGCACCATCGAGTTCGGCAAACGCCTGCCTGCCACGGCGCGATCCGATGCCCAGCCTAACAACGAAGACCTGTACTGGGCCTCGGTGGCCGTCTGGGGACGGAAAGAAACGCAGATTCATATTTCGCGCTGAGGCCGGGCGACGCAGGTAGAAGTCACGCTAAAATGGCGTGACATATGGTATACTGGGAAGAACCGGGTCGTGGCGTCCACGACCCGCGAGCGGTACGCTGATGTGTCCTTATTCACTGAGGAGTGCAACTTATGGGCAAGCGGAAAGCTTTCACCCTGATCGAACTGCTCGTCGTCATCGCCATCATCGCCCTGCTGATGTCCATCCTCATGCCCGCCATGTCCCGGGTCAAGCAACAGGCCAAGACGATCTCTTGTCGCGCGAACATGAAGCAATGGACCCTTTTCTTCAACATGTACACGCAGGATTACGACGGCTATTTTGAGGCGGGCGTCGGCAGCGGGCACACGTACCACTGGATGAATGCGCTGCGCCCCTATTACCGCGACGATCCCAAGGTTCGCTGCTGCCCGACCGCCATGAAGCCGCTGGTCGATGAGTTCGGGCAGACGGCGCCGGAGTGGAACGTCTTCTCGGCCTGGGGCCGGTTTTGGGGCGAGGGATATTCCGAAGAGGGGGATTACGGCAGCTATGGCATCAACGGGTGGGTGGAGAACCCGCCGCCGGATCGTGCTACGGTCTACGAGAATTTTGAAACGGTGAACAACTGGCGCACTCCCAACGTGCCCGAGGCGCCCTATGTCCCTCTGTTCATGGACGCGCTGCGGTTCAATGTGTTCCCGAGGCACACGGACAATCCGCCTGATTTTCAGGATACCGCCTGGGAGGGCACGCAGCACATGAGACGAGCCTGCATCGACCGCCACGACGGATTCATCAACATGGCTTTTCTGGACTGGTCGGTCCGCAAGGTCGGTTTGAAGGAGCTCTGGACGCTCCGGTGGCATAAGGCGTACCTGCAATCGGGGCCCTGGACCAAGGCCGGCGGCGTTCTTTCGAGCGACTGGCCGGAATGGATGCGCGGTTTCAAGGAGTATTGACCTGGCGATCCCGGCGATAGAGTAAGGAGTTGCTTTATGCGCAAGGCAAAGGGTTTTACTCTGATCGAGTTGCTCGTCGTCATCGCCATCATCGCGCTGCTGATGTCCATCCTCATGCCGGCTTTGACGCGAGTCAAGAAGCAGGCGCGCACCGTGGCGTGCCTGGGCCTGCTCAAACAGTGGAGCCTGTTCTTCTCCATGTACACCGACGCCTATGACGGTTCCTTCATGAGAGGTTTCACGGCCAATCCCGCGAATCGCTGGGTCAGCGCCATGGGCGAATATCACAAGTGGGACAGCGAACTGACCTGTTGTCCAAATGCCACCAAGCCCTGGCAGGATGAGTACGGAAACCCCACGGGGCTGGAAGGTACGTTCCGCGGCTCGACCAGCGCCTGGGGTTGGTACGACCGAAGTAATTGGCTCAAGCCGATGAAGGGCAGCTTTGGCATAAACACCTATTGCATGGATGTCCCGGACGGGAGCGAGCCACACAGTCGGCCCAAGGGGGATTTCTGGCGCAAGGCCGGTGGGTCCCGCGCTTCCTACGTCCCGCTCTTTCTTGGGGCGCTGCGCTATAACGGTGTGCCCTTGCACACGGATTTTCCGCCCCCGGCCGACGGCACGCAGTGGAACGACGACGCCCAGATGGGACGCTACTGCATGAACCGTCACGACGGCTTCAACAACACTCTGTTCATGGATTATTCGGCCCGCAAGGTGGGGCTCAAGGAACTGTGGACTCTCAAGTGGCACCGATCCTATTTGGAGTCCGGGCCCTGGACTAAGGCCGGCGGCGTTATGCCGGGCGATTGGCCCGACTGGCTCAGGCCGTTCAGGGAGTATTGAGCCGGCTTGTGAAGCGAAGCCGCCGGGCAGAGCGAAGTTTCGTCCGGTTACGTGCACCGGCAGAGGGAGTCCCCGATGCCGCGGTGATAAGGAGTGTGTGTATGCGTAGGTCAAAGGCCTTTACCTTGATCGAGCTGCTGGTGGTCATCGCGATCATCGCGCTGCTGATGTCCATTCTGATGCCGGCGCTGTCGAGGGTGCGCAAGCAGGCGCGGGGGGTGGTCTGCCAGTCGAACCTCAAGCAATGGGGCACGATCTGGGTGATGTACACCGACGACAACAACGGCTTTTTCCCCAAACGCAGGGCCAGCTCGGGGCGCTGGATCGACGTTCTCTTCGACTACTACTACCGCAACGACAAGATGCGGACGTGCCCGGTGGCCAAGAAGATCGCCTTCGATCAGTATCCGCCCGGGGCGTCGTCGTTCGACGACATCGCGGGTAATTTCGAGACGTCCTGGGGCCGGCTCAGCGAGAGCGGCGGGCGACCGA
This sequence comes from Sedimentisphaerales bacterium, assembly GCA_016932895.1. The sequence continues at coordinate 7,333 of JAFGCA010000606.1, forward strand.
GAGGCACGTGGGGCAGCTATGGCATCAACGGCTGGGTCTACGTAAACGACGAGCCGGGCGGGGACCTCTACGGCAAGCCCGCCCAGTTCTTCTGGAAGACGCCCAACGTCAGGCAGGCCTCGCAAATTCCGCTGTTCCTGGACGCGGTGTTCTGGTGCGCCTGGCCCGACGAGACGGACAGGCCTCCGAGCTTCTCCGGCGAGCACTGGTCCGGAGACACCGACTCGATGCACCGTTTCTGCATGGACCGGCACAACCAGGCGGTCAACTGCATCTACCTGGATTATTCGGTGAGCAAGCTCTGGCTCAAGGGCCTCTGGCGGCAGCGCTGGAGCAAGCGCTTCACCGTCAACGGCCCCCAGCCCGACTGGGCCAGCGAAGCCCCCTGGATGGCCCACTTCAAAGATCCGTAGCCAAAGCGGGATTCGGTCGGGCTTGCGGGTCCCGAACGACGGAGGATGCCTATGACATTCGTGCAGCGACCGTCATCGGCGTCACGCTGCACCGACGCGCGAGCGGGTCGGTCGCGTCGCCGGTCGGCGCTCGACCCTGTCTGCGGCTTTACGTTGATCGAGCTGCTGGTCGTGATCGCTATCATCGCCGTATTGATGGCGATTCTGATGCCGACGCTGCACCGGGCCCGCGAGCAGGGCAGACGGGCCGCCTGCCTGAGCAATCTTAAGCAGCTTGGCCTGGCGTGGGTGCTCTACGCCGACGACAACGACGGTTTCATCGTCAACGGCGCCGCCGGCTACCAGACCAGCGCCAACGACAGCCGTCATCCCAACGAAGAGGCCTGGGTCGGGCAGTGCTGGCACGCGAACTACAGCCAGGGCGAGCAGTTGCCCGAGGCCGACCAGGAGATCGCCATTGCCTCCGGGGCCCTGTGGCCGTACTGCCGCCAGTTGAAGCTGTACCGCTGCCCCACCGCCTACCGGGGCGAGATGCTCACCTACGCCATCGTGCACGGGATGAACGGCAACCCGCCGGCCGGCACGTTTCTCACCAGTGGCGGCCGGCACCGCCCGCTGATCGAGGACGGCGTCGTCCTCTGGGTCAAGAACCGCAACCAGATCCACAACCCCGCGCCCGCCGAGCGCTGCGTCTTCATCGACGAGGGCTGGGCCACCTCCTTTAGCTACGCGGTCCACTACGAGCTGGAGCAGTGGTGGGACGATCCGATGGTCCGTCACGGCGACGGCACGACGATCAACTTCGCCGACGGTCACGCGGAGTATTGGAAGTGGAAGGGCATCGACACGCGCCAGCAGGGCAAGAGCCGCGACCGCTCCCACCCGGGCCAGTTCCAGCCCGAAACTCCCGAAGGCTACCAGGACCTCTACCGCCTCCAGCGAGCCACGTTCGGCCGCCTGGGCTACACGCCAACCCACTGATCTGGATTCCCTCTCGCGCAGACGTGTCATCCCGAACGAAGCGCAGCGGAGTGAAGGATCCGGGCTACGGCTTTGAAGTCCTTCCCGTTCGCAGGCCATCCCGGCGCGCCGGGATTCGCCTGCGGCTCAGGATGACAGAGTTGTGTCGCACGAGAATTCTTCGCAATAGCCTGTGATACGTGTCGCTGGTGGGTGGCAGCGGCAAGCGCAGCTTGCCGATGGGGTGACATGGGCTGGGGTGTCGTTACAGGATGGCGGTTTTGTGGCGGTGGCTGTGACATTCGATGTTGACGGCCACCGGCAGGGAGGCGATGTGGCAGGGGGCGGTCTCGATCATCACGCCCAGGGCGGTGGTGTCTCCGCCGAGGCCCTGCGGTCCCACGCCCAGCGCGTTGATCTGCGCGAGCAGGTCGCGTTCCAGTTGCGCGTAGAACGTCTCGGGATGCGCTTGCGTGACGTTGCGCAGCAGCGCCTGCTTGCTCAGCAGGCAGCTC
>JAFGCA010000065.1 GCA_016932895.1 Sedimentisphaerales bacterium
CGGGATGGCGCCGACGAGATAGCCGGTCTTGAGGTCGAGCATCAGGTCCGTCGCCTGGGACATGGCCATGCAGGTGGCGGCGCCGACCATGACGGAAGAAATGACCGCCGCTCTGTCGCCCAGACCGCTGGTAATGACGATGAGGATGGTCACGGCGATGAGGGTCATGCCGCTCATGGGCGACCAGTTGGTCCGGCCGATGCATTCCGAGAGGATCACGCCGGCCATCCAGATCCAGATCGTCCCCAGCACCGCCATGAGGATGCCGCGACCGAGACCCATCTCCTCTACGGACGAGACCGCGACGGCGCCCAGGACGATGACCGCGCCGATGATGCCGATGTAGAGCAGCTTGATGGGCATTTCGTCCTTCGACATCGCCGCACCGGTCTTGGCCGCCGATTGCATGCTGCGCACGGCGCTGATAATCAGCGGCAGCGCCAGGGCGATCCCGGTCAGCGCCCCGCCGACCAGCATCCCGATTCCCACAGGCCTGAACAGGAACTGGTTGAGGTATTTGGGCGTCGTGATGCTTTCTTCGCCCAGCCCCGCGGCGATCATCTGCAATTGCTCGGGCGTTGGCAGCAGGCCCATCCGCGCCAGTATGGGCGCCAGCACCCAGTAGCAGGCGTAGCCTCCGATGACGAAGCACAGGCCGCCCTTGCCGGCGATGAAAGCGATCCCGACCGTCAGCAGGGAGACGAACCAGACACCGTTCATGTAATCCGGCATGCCGATGTGCTGGCCCAGGTGCCAGTGCTCGAAGCCGGTCGCGTGGCTGATGATGCTTACCGTGGCGCTCAAGGCGACTCCGATGAGCAGGAGCATGGCTTTGTGGACGCCGGCGCCGGGCGATTTGAGGACGGTCGCCACGGCGACGCCGCCGGGGTAGGTGAGCCGTTCGAAGTCGATCATCTGCTTTCGCAGCGGAATGATGAAGGCGATGCCGAGGACGCCGCCGGCGATGCAGCCGAAGGTCAGCAGGTACGGATTGAAATCGGTCCGGCCCAGGATAAACAGCGCCGGGACCGAGAACATGATGCCCGCCGAGGCGCCATTGACGCTGCTGGCGACCGTCTGGCTGATGTTGTTCTCGATGATGCTGTTGCGGCGCAGGATGCCGCGGAGCACACCGAAGCCCAGAATGGCGGCCAGTTCCGAGCCCTCGTGCGAAAAGCCCAGGATCAGGCAGGCGTAGCCCATGCTGATGGTGATGAGGATGCCCAGGCCGTAGCCGACGATCACCGCCGTCCACGTCAGCTCGGGATACGGGCCCCGCCGGAGCACCTTGCCCCCGCTACCTTGAGATTCCGTCACGTCCACCTCTCCTTGGCATGGGCGTACAATAGACAAAAACGAACGATCGTGCCCATCCTCCCTGACACACCAGCCGGAAGGCGGCAGGAAAACAAAGCCGTCCGCAACGCCAAGGCGGCCGGCGCGTTGCATGCTAAAGAATGCGCATTTCCCCCGCAAGTCTTTTCTCGGCCGGAGACGTAATCGCCCGGCTGCGCGTCGACGGAGGATTGTCACCGCCGGCGCAGTGCAGCAATCTCCCCCCTCCCGAGCGGCGCGAAGAAGCCATTGCCGCCGGCGAGCGAATCGCGTAAAGTCGTACTCAGAAACCGTTGTCAAAGCTTCAACAGGAGTTTTGCAAAAGTCCAGCTTCAACTGAAATTGAAACAGACGCCAATGAAATGTATGGGGAGGTCGACTCCGTGAAGCATCGTGATCGTGTCGCAATGGCCCTGGCCCACGAAGAAACGGACCGGTGTCCGATGCAAATCAGTTTTACCCCCGAATTTGCCGAGCGCCTCCGGCAGACCATTGACGGCAAGAGCGGTACAACGCACAACCCTCATGGCGGCGGCAATACCTACCGGTTGGAGCGTTATCTGGGCGAAGATTTGCTGTTGACCTCCGTGGGGTGGGCCAACAACTACTACCAGACATTCGAGCCGGGCGCCGAGTATACGGACGACTGGGGCGTAGGCTGGCGGGCGGTTCCGTATGAGACGCGTTTCGGCCGCGGTATCTACACGGAGTTTGCCTCCCATCCCCTGGCCGACGCCCGGGCCATCGACAGGTACACACCGCCCGATCCGACGGACCCCGCCCTTTACCGGGACGCGGCATCTCTCCTGGGCAACTACAAAGACGAGTACTGGATTGTCGGTGTCACCGTGACGACGATCTGGGAAACGGCCTGGGCCTTGCGCGGTCTGGAACGGATGATGATGGACCTGATCGAAAATCCGGAACTCGCCGATCGGATTTTGGATATTCCTTATCATTACCACCTGACGGCCGCGAAAAAACTGGTGGCGATGGGCGTGGACATGATCTGGATCGGGGATGACATGGGCACGCAAAAGGGGATGGTGATTTCGCCTGCCATGTGGCGCGACGTTTTCAAGCCGCGCCTGGCGGCGTTTATTCGCACGTTGAAGGAGATCAATCGCGACGTCAAAGTCGCTTACCACAGTTGTGGTGACATTGCCGCGATTGTGGGAGATCTGGTCGAGATCGGTCTGGACGTTCTCAACCCTATCCAGCCGGCCTGTCTGAATCTGGCGCATCTCAAGGAAGCCTATGGTGACAAGCTGTGCTTTTGGGGATCGATTGACGAACAGCAGACGCTGCCCTTTGGCACGCCGGAGGATGTTCGACAGGAGGTCGCCGCACGGGAGAAGGTCCTGGGCACAAACGGTGGCTTGATTCTGGGGCCCACCCATCACGTGCAACTGGACACACCCCTGGAGAATTTCTGGGCCATGGTCGATACGATCACTCATGGAGCGCCGCTCGGTCATTCTACGGACCCCGACGTATCAGCAAAGGAGAAATAACGTGAAGAGACATTGTCTGCTGCTTCTGGCGATTTTCATCAACCCGGCGGTTCACGCCCGTGTGGGGATTGTAGAATCCGGCCGGCACCTGACGTTGGAAAATGAGCAGGTTCGCTTCGTATACGATCTGTCTCAAGGCACCTATGTTGCCATCGATAAACGGGACGGCGCCCGCTGCATTCAGGACGGCTATGTGCAGATCGACGACGTCACTACGAACACACCGGGGCTCAAACATACCTGGGAGAGCCGGGACGTAGCGGATGAACTGGGCCGGGCGAAATCCGTTCTCATCAAGAGCAGCAAGCCCGGCGAGGCAGTGCTCCTGTTTGAAATTACCCTTTACGAAGGCAGGCCTTGCATCGTGATGGGTGGGGGCCTCGAGAATACTACGAATCGCCCCATACAACTGAAGCGCATCAAGCCTGTCGCCGAGGGCACGCTGTTCAAGGGTTTTGACACGGCCCGGAACTTCCGCCTGTTGGACGGCAATGGCGGCGGCGAACCCCTGGAATGGGGCGTCAAGAAATACACCGCGGTGTACGAGGGCAATTACGCGTATTCGCGTAACAATCTGTTGCTGACCTTCGGTGCCAATGAAACCCGTCGTTCTCTGGTGATGGGGGGATTGACCTATCACGATTTTGAGAAGTTTGCCACGGTCCGTCAGCCCCGCAAGCTGGAGTTGTCGAAAGGCCCCCGGGGCGAGGCATCGCTGGTGTGTTATCTGAATCTGCCGGATGACGTCAATGACCGGGGTTCGGGAGGCGAGTCCCTGCGTTTGACTCAAGGCGCAGACAAACGGAGTTTTAGTTACCGCGCGCTGTGGGGCGACGAGATCGCTTCCGCTGCCGCCGGCAAGGAAGGCGTTGTCCTGGACGCCGCCGGCCTGCAAGCCGGCGTGCCGTACTATCTGGGTTTTTCCTGGTGGCATACGGACCGGGAGGAACGGGTGCAATCGGTTACCGTAGACAGCGGCGCGGGCACGGCGCAACACGTGCTCCTGGATCAGCAAAACGTGCCCCTCTGGCATAACCAGAAAAAGGAAGATCCTCGCCAGGTGGAACTGCGCGTGCCCAGGGAGGTCTATGCCTCGGGTCGCATGCGGATTCTCTTTGAAAGCCGGACGGACAAGGCCGGGGCCCTGGTCAATGAGGTGTGGTTGCGCCAGGGATCGGTACCGCTGCTGCCGGGGCGACTGACGCCTGTCAACCAGACCGCCAGACCGCGTCACCGGCTCATCGGGACTTTGTATGCGGAAGATCCCGTGGGCAAACGTGTCGATCCGGGCGTGCGCTATCTGCCCGACGATCGTTTCTATGTGGATTTCATCACGGACAATCCCTTTGAGAATCTGGAGCAATACGGCCGCAGTGTCCGCCTGGCCCAGAAGATCGAATTGAATATGTATGACTTGCCCACGGTCTGTCTCTGGTACGCCCATCACGGCGGCTACGGCGGGGGCAAGGCCACCAACGACACCGTCGGCGCCGTGGCCGAAATGGAAGCGATTCGCGACTCCGGTTTTCTGAAATACTCCCGGGCCGCGGTGCGCCTCGTGCCCGACTGCTACACCAAAAACAACCAGCAGGGATGGTGGGACGACGAGCATTTCCAAAAACACGGCAGCACGAATCTCGGGGAATTCGAAGGCGGCACGTACAAAGCCCCCTACGAGACCTCCGAGAAATGGGGCAAGGGGATTACCGAACGCGGCGGCATCCCCCTGACCTACTGTCAAACCGGTTTTCGCTCCGAGGACTACTGCCATGCCTTCCCCGAACACATGCTGTTCAACAATCCCACCGCCTGGATGCATGAATCGTACCAGCGTCCCCTGGATGACGACGAATTCTGGGGCAACGCCTGGCGCAAGAGCTTTCGCGTGTGGAGTTATGACTACACGGACCCTGGTTTCGTCGCGCACATGCGTGAAGTGTATGCCGCCTTTCGGTCGGGGGGGATCAAGGGCTTGATGTTCGACTATCCGGCCCGGGGCTGGGCATCCGGCGGGGGTATGGAAGATAAATACGCGACCACGGCGCGGGCCTATCGGGACATCTTCCGATTCGCCCGGGAAGGCCTGGGCTCGGAATGCTACCTTCACGAGCGCAATATGGAACGCGGCTCGGACATCACCCTGGGCCTGGTGGCCTCGCAACGGACGGAAAACGACACCGACCGGATCACGCCCCAGGTCGTCACCCGCTGCGGCTTGCGCTGGTACAAGAATCGGGTGGTAGTCAATTATGACACCGATTCCAAGAACATCTATCGACTGCGCGAAAACCGCGATGTGGTGCGCAGCCTGCTGACCATGTCGTATGTCACGACCGGACGGCTGCTGTTGGCCAACAGCTTCACGCAGTTGTCTGCCGAGATGCTCCACGACCTGACTCGCATTTGTCCTTTCCATACGACGCAACAGACCGCTCGCCCGGTAGATGCCTTTACCGCGACCTATCCCCGAATCTACGACTTCGCCGTATCGCCGCGTTGGCATCAACTGACGTTTTACAACAGCGACAACCAGGCCGGTGCCGACGTCGCCGTGGCGCTGGCCGGTGACACCGCCGAGGGCGCCCTGGGACTCGATCCGGACAAGGACTATCACGTCTATGATTTCTGGAACGATGCCTATGTCGGAAGAGTTGCCGGCGCGGGTGTCTTGTCGCAGCAATTGCGCCCGTCGGAAGCGCGCATGATGTCCGTGCATGAGGCCACTGCTTATCCACAGTTCATTGCCACGAATCGCCATGTCATGCAGGGCTATCTCGATCTCGTCCGCGTCGAGTGGCTGCCCGGTCGAAACATGCTCCGGGGCATCAGCAAAATCGTTGGCGGCGATCCCTACCTGGTGACGATTGCCGCAAACCGCTACGTTCCTCGGGATGCCCGGGTCAACGACTCCCAGACCGGGGCAAGCATTGCCGGCGCCGATGACGGTCTGGCGAAACTCACGCTCACACGCGCCGAAAACGCCATCGTCCAATGGAGCGTGACCTTCCAGGCGCCCTGAGCGGTCCCATCGGCACGGGATGCTCACATCCAGCGGCCCGGCCGCGAGGTTCGACATCGACGTTGCCGGTATCCGTGGCTGTGTTGCAGGACACGGCGGGAGCCGCGCGTTCGTCCCGGCTTACTTGCGTGGTTCCGTTCGTAATTTCGAGAAGCAGCGGGCCGGCGGCTTTGCAGGCAAGGACGTCTTCCACGCCAGCAGCTTCTTCCGCAGCGCCTTGACGACTTCCGGATGCCGCTCTTTCAAGTCGTTTTTCTCATAAACATCCGCCGAGATGTCATAGAGTTCCACGTAGCTGCAATCCCTATTGGTCACCAGCTTCCAGCGTTGATCGACAACGGCGTAGGAGACCCAATGGTCGGGCCTGTTCTTGGGAGCCGGCCACGGCGAGTCATATTTCCAGAACAGGGGCTTCTCACGCCTGGGACTGCCCTTGCCCAACAGGGTAGAGACCTGACTGACGCCGTCCGGTGCATAGGATGGCGGCAGTTCCACACCGGCGACCTCGCAAAAAGTGGGCAGCAGATCCACCGCCGAGATGAGGGAGGTATCGTCCACCTTTCCGGCCGCGATCTTCCCCGGCCACCGCGCAATGAACGGGACGCCGATACCGCCTTCGAAAAGCGCGGCTTTGTAACCCTTTCTCCCTCCGGTGGTTCCTTTGGACGCTCCGATCCCAAAACCGGCGCCGGTGGCCGTGTCGTACATCAGTTCCGGTTCGGTGGGAGTAGCGGCCCGTGCCGGACCATTGTCGGAACTGAAGATGACCAGGGTGTTCTCGGTCAGACCCAAACGATCCAGCGCGTCCAATACTTCCCCGATCCTCTCGTCTGCGTGCGACAGGACCGACGCGTAGATGTTGTCGGCCTCTTCCAGATCGCGGAAACGCCAGCGGTACTTGGGCAGCGTATGGAACGGCGTGTGGGGTTCGTGGACCCAGAGGTTGATGAAAAAGGGCTTTCGCTGGCGATGGCTTTGCTCGATGAACGCGATCGTGTGGCGCGCGTCTTCGTGCACGGGCATCTGCTCGCCGGCACAATTGAAGGCGCCGTAGGCGTCGTAGCCATATTCACTCGGCAGAGGCGAGTCCGGAATCATGTTGTTGGAGAGGTGCCACTTGCCGAAGTGGGCGGTGGCGTACCCGCCCTCTTTGAGAAACCTCGGCAGCAGCGGCGCTTGAGGGTCCAGCCAGTCGGGCATATTGCGCTTCTCGTTGCTGGGAACCCAGGCGAAGTGGCCGTCAATGTTGTAACGGGCGGGGAAATGGCCTGTCATCACGGCGGTGCGGCTCGGAGAACAAACCCCGCAGGCAACGGTGAAATGATGGAAATCCGTGCCCTCCGCAGCCAGCCGGTCGATGTTTGGCGTTTTGACATACGGATGCCCGTGACAGCCCAGATCGCCCCATCCCCAGTCATCAGCAAAGATGAAGAGGATGTTGGGCTTTCGTCTCGTCGGGGCGGTTCCAAGACCCCGGGCTGCGGACAACTTGCCACCGACAACCGACGCGACGGCCGCGGCCAAACCCGCTTTCAGGAAATCTCTTCTGCCTGTCATCTTACTTCTCCCTGGCCTCAGGAATCATCCTATTGCAGCCGCCCTGCGCTTGGGAAATGCTGTCTCACGTCTCTCGACATATGCAAAGGCAACCATCTATCGAGTAATACCACTTGGGACACCCGTACGCAAGGGATCGACCGAGCCGGCCGTTCATTACCGTCCTGAGACGCTCCAACGCAGCGGAGAAGGAAGCGTCGGAACGGAAGGAGGCGTTGTCCGCCAGGCGGTCACGCGGTACAATTGCCGTCCGAACGTCAATCAGGACCGCCACGGAAGTCGTGGCAGGCTGGGAGGAATTGCAATGCAGCGACGCGATGCACTGAAAGCCGTAGGGGCTACGTTGATTGCTTCGGCGGGGTCTTCGCTTCTTCGGGGCGAGCCGCCCAAACCGGCCGGCTGGCGCACGTCGTTCGGCCTGAACGGCTTTGCCTCCTCGTCCCGCAAGTACAACCACGCCTTTCCCATCTGGGAAGTCCTCGACTTTGCGGCGCGGATGGGATTCGACGGGATCGAGCTGCACGCCACGTGGCCGATGGGCGGCTATCCGAAACCCGATGAGGGCGAGCGAATCGATGCACTGAAGCGCCTCTACGACGCCTACGGCCTCCAGGTCTTCTCGATCCAGACCGGCGCCGGAGGCGCGTTCGCTCCCGAGGCGGCCGAGAGGAAACGATGGCTGGCCGAGTTTCGCGACCAGGCCCGATTCGCCCGCGCGGTCGGCTGCGACTGTATCGGCACGTGGCCGGGAGGCGGCCTGCGGGGCCAGACCATCGACGAGGCGATCGAACGGCTCGGCGCCTCGTTTCGCGAAGCGGCCAACATCGCCGGCGACCTGGACCTGATTCTCGCCTTCGAGATCGAGCCCGTGTTCGTTTTCAACACGGAAGACCACCTTCGAAGCATCCTGCAGGCTGCGGATCATTCCGGCCTCAAGACGATCTACGACCCCAGCCATTTCGATCTGATGAACGGGTCCACCGGACGCCCCCACGAAATGCTCAAGCGGATCGCCGTCCAGAACATCGGCTACGCGCACTTCACCGACACCGACGGCACGCGCCGCGACAACGGCACGTCCAAACACCTGCCCTGCGGCGATGGACATATCGACGTACAGGCTTCATTAGCGACGCTGTGGCAAGGGGGCTTCCGCGGCTGGATGAACGTCGACGCCTGGGAAATCCCCGACCCCTACGACGCCTGCCGCAAAGCCAAGCGCGCCTTCGACCGCTTCCTCGCGGCCCGATAATACGGCCCGGGACAATTCAGAGACACCCGGCGCCGGCGGTATCCGGGATACGAGCCCCGGCGGCGTTTCAGGAATCGTGCGACTGTAGATTGCTTCGCTCCGCTCGCAATGACATATCCTGCCTCGTGTTTGTCCTTGCCGGCAGCGGTGCAAACCTGCCCTCGCCGTGGCGGAAACCATCTGACTTCCGCGGTAGTGGCATGACTTGCGAAATGGGGGGCTACTGCCGGCTTGGCGTGCCGAGCAGCTCGTCAGCCACGGCATCGGCGTCGTAGATCTTTCGCAGGGCCTCGATGACCGCCTGGCAATTGACCGAGACGGCGCGGGCCCGGACGTCCGTGTAGGCGAAATCGAGCACGAGCGACTGGATATTTCCGTCGAAGATGACGCCGACGAACTGGCCCTGGCGGTTGACGACGGGACTTCCCGAATTGCCTCCGATGATATCGGCGGTGCAAACGAAATTCAGCGGCGTATTGAGGTCCAGCCGGTCCTTGCGGTCGAGCCAGCGCTGCGTCAGGTCGAACGGAGGCTGGTACTGATGCGCGGCCGCCCGCTCGTAGAGGCCGGTGAAGATCGTCTGGAACGGAATCGAGCGGCCGTTCTCCTCGTAGCCTTTCACCGTGCCAAACGCCAGGCGCAGCGTGAAGGTCGCATCCGGATACGGCGTGCTCTTCTCGAGGGCCAGGCGGGCGCGGGTGATCTTTGCATGGGCCTGTTGTTTGATCTCATCCTGGGTCTCGACGATTTTGC
>JAFGCA010000607.1 GCA_016932895.1 Sedimentisphaerales bacterium
GGCAGATCGGTCCGGCCGTCAAAATTCTCCGCCGGGTTGATCACCTCCCAGCCGGCCTGCCGCAGTCGCTCGGCTGCGGCATGGAACGCAGGAAAGTTGTAGTCCGGCAAGCCGGTCATCGGACCGGAAACGTAAATGCGCCTACGGTTACTCATGCCTTGATCTTTTTCCTTATATACCTGCTGGGGCGTGTTCCGGCCGGATAGGATCCGGATGATGACGGTGTTTCCGTTTGGCCAAGATGCGCCCCTGGCGACGACAGTCTTTGCATTCCCGACCCACCCCCAGGGGACTGTGCTTGCATCGATTGAATTCAGCAAGGGGTTTGATTAGGCCGCAATAAGAGCAGACCTGGCAATCCATATCACTGTCCTGGCCAACACCGATAAAAAGTCTGGGAGTCTTTTTGACAATCTGCCAATCGAGCCGCCGGATGGAAAACCAGCGGTCGTCGATACCGACAGCTTCCTTGACCGAATCGCAGACCAGGTCGACAACGTTCACCGCATCGCCCTTGTGGTTGGGTTTCTGCACCAGGATGTCGAGCCAAACCTTGTTGTGGACGACGTGTCTACCGTGTAGGCCCCCGCGCAAAGCGAATATGATGGCCTCTCGCATCTTCCTGGCCTTACGGCGCAAGGCGAGATGGCCCGTCGCACGCATGGTGTAGATATGGTTTTTCGATGCTGCGTAGCTAAAGGGGATAGCAATCCTGACGTTCCACAACAAGTTGGGTTCCCCTGAGTCAAACCAAGTAATGTCACTGGCCGTCGACTGGCTCATCAGAGCTCCTGCCTCCTTGGCCAGTTCTTTCCGACGCCGTGTCACCTTGATGCGGCGCTGGACTTGTTCTTTGGAAAGTGGATGATTACGGGCCCAGAGCTTTTTACGCTTGAGGTCACGTTTCTCCGAGCAAGCGGCGCAATACTTCTGCACGGTGCCGGTCCTGGGGGCGGTTCTGCCACAATCTGCACAGATCAGTTCCCTCGTCAATTCATCCTCCATAGTGCCGTAATACGTAAAGCGTAATTGGACCGATCGGGCGGAAACGCGTCCATCGCCAGAGCGATACGTCCACCGTACGGCGGCTGCCGCGGCCCGCCCCCACCCAAGAGGGCGCAGACATTCCGGCGGAACGTACGGCCCTCCCGGCTGAGCAACGTGCGCGGCCCGACCCGTCGCCAGTAGTGGTTCACGCTGGGCGGATAGGGCAAAAGGAGCTTCGCTATCACCACTTGGCCTCCTGGTTGCCCCATTCCGAGATCATCATTTTGTGCAGCAGGAACGCCACGACTATCATCGCCGGCGCCAACGGCCCGTAGACAATCGAAAAGACGATGGCGTAGAGCCGGTCATTACGGGTCCAGCGGCTGTTCGTAGCTCTATGGGCCCAGCGATACAGGACGTATCCCAGAGGGGCACAGAAAATCCAGATACAGCAGAGGATGGTAATCATAATGGTTTCCTTTCTGTCAGCGTTTCCATGGCGGGGTAGTGTCGCTCATCGGGGCCTGCGGCGGCCGGCCGGCCGCGACGGCCTTGGACTCGTAGCCCTTGATTTCGTTGGTCAGTTCATCGTTGTCGCTGCGTTTCTTGACCTTGACCGTGATGAGCAGCGGAATATTGTGCAGCTCGACGCTGTCCCGGGGCTGCATCACGCCGACGGCCCGACAGATCGCCGAGAGGTTGCCCCGCGCGATCTTCTGCGTCAGGTCGTTGGGATGGTTGATGCACAACCGGTCCCAAACCTTGCGGCCCTTGCAGTCGCCTTCGAGAACCGTGAACTCCAGCTGCAGGTAGCTGCCGTCCCCCTTCTTGGTGGCCTTCATTTCTGATTCAGTGATGGCCGCCAGGTATTTACCGGCGGGAACCGGCTCCAAAACGGTGGTCGGTTCGACTTCGTTTGCGTTGAAACCATTAAGATTCGCCATGGATCAGTTCTCCTGGGGGTTGGGGTTTGTTGGTGTCTCGTTATCCGCCGGCTGGGAGTGCTGGACGGGGTTGGCGTTGGCTGTCAGCGCCTGCATCAACGCAGGCCACGAGAGATCAAGCTCGCCAGGCAGGTCGTAGCGGTTTTTCGCCACGCAGGCCGGACTACCGACGGTGCGAAGCACACGCTCGCCGCCGTCCTGGCCGAGCCCGGCCGCAATGGTGCGGTCTCGCCCGAAGCCACCGTCCTCGGTTTTGGTGATGATCCTGCGGGTGGCGAACAGCACGGCGTCCGCCCACTCGGTGATCAGCGCCGTGGCGTGCTTGTGCAGACGCGGCGAGTAACGGTCATAGGCCGCGTGCTCGGGGTCCTCGAACTTCTCGACCTTCGCGTGTGCCAGCAGAATCACGCACATGCCACATTGGTTGCGCAGCGTATTGAGGTCATTGAGTACCTTGCGCCAGTGGGTCAGGGCGTGCGTGTAGCCCTTGGCATAGCCGCCATCGACCTTCTCGATGCTGGTCACGCCGTACTGCTCGCAGAGCACGTCCCAAATCAACCGCTCCAGCCAGTCGACCGAATCCAGCACGACGGTCTCAAACTCATGCTTTTCATGCATCAGGGCCTGTAACGCCGCTTCGACGTCGGCCAGCCTGTCGGCCAGGGGGAAGCTGGCACAGTCGATCTGATCGAGGCCGTCCTCGGTGGGGATAAAGATCGGATTGGGGGCCTGGGCCGCGGTTGTCGACTTGCCGATCCCCTCCGTGCCGTAGATCAACAGCCTCGGCGGCGAAGGGCGTCGGCCAGTGTGAATGTGTTCCAGTAATGACATGCGATGTTCCTTTCTGCATGCGTTTGTCAGTTGCGATTTTCTATCCGTCTTGCCGGCCGGCAAATGGCAGGTGCGGGAGTCGAACTCGCATGACGAAGCTTACGGGGCCCCGGCAGCCCGGCCCTGCCAGAGGCGCCCGAGGGGTGGCCGTCGCGTTTGGTGGACTCGCCACAAGCCGCACGGGCGCGAGAAATTATCATGGAACATCGAGAATGCGAACATTCTCGTGGATAGAAGGCCAGTGATCGGTGCAGCGACATTTCCGAATCTGGTCAATCGCCGCTTCATTCCTGCGACCAGCCCTCTCCAGGGATTCGGTGGTAAGTTGGATTACCTGGCACCGATGTGGCTCGTTCGCTTCGACGACCACCAGATGAACAGGAACCCGTGCACCGATGACTTCAGCCAACACGGCCTGATAGAACGCGAGTTGGTTGTGATAGCGATACTCGCGAATCTGATGAGCGATGCCCTCAATGGGGCGGCCGGTTGTCTTGAGGTCGACGATGCCGTGCTCTGGGTGCAGCCAATCGATACGAATCTGGCACGGCATACCGTGGTAGGTAGCTCTTGCGACCCCTTCGCTCCGACCCCATAGGAGTAACGCTGCGGCATCTTCATTGATGGAGACGCCCCTGGCTATCGCCTCAACTTGCTCCATCATGGATTCGGATAAGACCGGCTTGCCCTGAGCGTTGGTCCACTGCATCCAGGCCTTGGTTGTGCTGCCGTATGGCTTCCCGGTCTGAGGATTGATGGGACCTATGAAGGCGAACCGCGATTCATAGGCCATCTTCCCCTCCAGAATTCGCGTGTGTGCTGCGGTGCCAAGCAAGGTGCTCGGTGACTCGACTTCCTTGACCATCCCCAGCTCTTTGCGGCGGTAGTAGTCTGGGGATTTGAGGAAGTCCTTAAGCATGCTGCTTGACAGGTACTCGCTCGCCTTGGCGTGGTATTGCTCCGCCGATTCGATTTCCAAAATGTTCAGGTCGATGTTCACATCCATGATCTGCACTCGCTTCTGTTAGGGCCGCAGCAGTCTGCCCCTGGCCGACATTGGTTACTTACCCGGCGCAGGGGCAAACTGGCGGTAGAAAGGTCACGACAAGTAAAGATTCAGGCCCTTGGCAGTGAGCGCCTCGTGCAGTTGGACCAGGTGTTTCTCGCGGAATGTGCGTCGAGGCACGTCCATCTCACGCGCCGCTTGCGACACGGACATGGTCTGAAGCAGCACCGCCGCCTGGCGCAACTCGGGCGACAGATCGGCCAGCACCGTTTCCAGGTCAAGGTGCAGATGGGCACGTTCTTCGGCGGGCCGTCGGTACTTGCCGGTGCGGAGGTCATGATCGTCCTGGCTGATCATCGTCACCCGCTGAACGGGTTCGCCTTCGCCGGTGTCGATGTCCTCGTTCAGCGAGCAGACGTTGCGGCGGTGATCACGCATCTCCGCCTGACGGTCACGCAGTAGATTGCAGATCTTCCGTTCGACTACGCGGGCGACGAACGTGTTGTAGGTCGCCTTGGCAGGATCGAATTTCGGCAATCGTTCCAGCAGGTCCATGATCAGGTCCTGCTTGATGTCGTCCAGGTCGTCCTGCGTGTAACCCGCCTTGCCAATGATCTGCCGGGCCTTGTGATGGACGAGCTCGAGTGCATAGTCAGTCAGTTCGATTCGCTTCTTGTTGGTGTCCATTTGGACCTCCCGTGGGCCGGGAGGCGTCGCGTGGATGCCAACCGAAGCGACGACCACATACAGTGGAGGCGTTGCAGGATTGCCGCTTCTGCGGCACCCACAACGCCTCCACTTTGTGGCCGGTTAGTTGTCAGGTACTCGATTCGATGTTTGATTCAGATCACATGCGGGGAGCCGGCCCCCATCAGTCAGGCGCACACCTCCTCGACGGTCATCCGGAACGGAAGACCGCGCTGAACCTCAATGCACGAGATCACACCATCGCCCAGCGCCTCTAACTGGGCAAACAGATCGCGGACCTGGGCCTTGAGGGCGAAGTCAACCTTGGCGGCCTCGGGACGCGGCCCGTTGTCGCCGCCGAACTTGATCTCGCGGACAACGCGCGGTGGCGGGTCCATGACCGGCTCACCGTGGCGTACCGACAGCCCTTCGATGCGGCCAAAGTTGATCCGCTGCATCAGCTCGATGAGCCGGACCTGCGTGTCAGACAGACAAGACTTGGTGGGAATGGAACGGGTTTCCTGCATAGCAACTTCTCCAACACGGGTGTCACTCGTGAGCAGCGCCCGGTGCGTTGCTCGACACCCTGGGGGGAAATTGCAGGAAACGATGGCGGGAAATGCTCTGTCATCCGTAACTGGCTGCCATAAAGCTGTTTACGGATGGAGATTTCCGAATTGCAGTTGCAGCAAACGACGGCAACTGCAATTTCCGAATCACTGCCGACTGTAACTGCGGATCATGTCTTGGTTCTCAACGGTCTGGAGCATGATCTTCAGCTCCATGTCCTTGCTCTCGGCAATCGCCCGCGAGATGGAGGACTCGCTCACCTTGATCGCGGCGGCCAGTTCCTTCTGCGTCACACGGGGCAGGTCACAAGTCCTATCGGCGTCGTCCGCCTGCCGGATGGCGCTCTTCATCGACAGAATCCGCTGGTGTAGCTCTCGCTTCAGCGCCCCGATCGTGGCGTCGCGTTGGCTCTGTTTCTTCGACTGCTTTTTGTCCGGAGGTGCGTCAACATCGGCCAACTGAGCGTCAATCACGTCGCGGTCCACAACCAGATCGTCATCGAAGTGAACGACCGTGCGTAGTTCAATGATCGATTCACGCGGAATGTCCAAGAGTTCATCATCCAACGCCTGACCGAGATAGAACAGAACCGGGGACCGCCCCTTGGGTAGCGAGTTCACGATCTGTCCAGCATCAGGCCAGGCCAGCCCTCGTGCTGCCCACACCACCTTGGACTTGCCC
>JAFGCA010000608.1 GCA_016932895.1 Sedimentisphaerales bacterium
CGGCGGGTTTGGGTTTGGGGGGTGGTTTTGGTTATGGTGCTGGGGGTGGTTTCCGTGGCGCTGGGGGAGGATTGGCCTTGCTTTCGGGGGGCGGGGAGGCAGGGGATTTCGCTGGAGACCGACGTTCCGCTTAGGTGGGGGGAGGAGACGAATGTCGCTTGGAAGACGGCGATTGCGGGGGCGGGGTGGTCGTCGCCTATCGTATGCGGCGAGCGCGTGTTTGTTACGACGGCGACCCAGAACGGGACCTCGCTGCACCTGCTGTGCCTGGACCGCAAGACGGGCACGGTCCGGTGGGACCGGGAGGTGGTCAAGCAGGAGGCGGGCCACAAGCAGCGATTCAATTCCTACGCGACGTCCACGCCGGCGACCGACGGGCAGCGGGTGTACGTGCTGGCGTTCGACGGGCGGCTTACGGCCGTAACGATGGACGGGCAAATCGCGTGGGTCAACAAGGAGTTCGACTACTACTACAGCGAGCACGGGATCGCGGTCTCTCCGGTGCTGTACGAGGACCTTGTGATCGTGCCGTACGACTGGAGCAGCCCGGGCCCGGACACGAAGGTCGGCTGGCAAATCCCGTGGGACAAGGCGGTGATCCTGGGGATCGAGCGGGAGACCGGGCGGACGCGCTGGCGGGGCAAGCGCGGGCTGTCGTGCATCGCCCACGTCGTGCCCCAGATCGCCGAGACCGAGAGCGGGACCGAGATGGTCAGTGCGGCGGGCAACGTCATTCAGGGTTTCGACCCGGCCACGGGCGAGCGGCTGTGGACCGTCTCGAGCCCGGGCGAGGGCGTGGTGCCGTCGGTGGTCGTCGGCGAGGGGCTGGCGTTTACGGCGTCGGGGTTCGGGGATTCGACGATCCGCGCCGTCCGGCTCGGCGGGCGCGGCGACGTGAGCGAGACGCACCTGGCGTGGCAGTCGCAGGACGATGTGCCGCGGGTGCCTTCGATGCTGTACGTCGCGCCGCACCTGTACGTGCTGACCGAGAGCGGCGTGGCCCGCTGCCTGCAGGCGGCGACGGGAAAGGTGGTCTGGCGAGAGCGGCTGGCGGGCAAGTTCTCCGCTTCGCCGGTCTGGGCCGAAGGGAGGGTCTACTTCCTGGCCGAGAAGGGAACGATGACGGTGGTTGCGGCCGGAGCGGAGTTCAAGGTCCTGGCCGAGAACCAGCTCGACGGGAGATTTTGCGCCAGTCCGGCGATCTCGCAGGGACACATGTTTCTGCGCTCGGACGAGGCGCTGTACTGCATCGGGCCGTAAGCGTGGGACCATCGCCAGGTCCTGCGGACTCTACGCTGCCACCCTGAACCGCGGGCGGAGAATCCGGGCTGCGAACGGGAGCTACACGGCGGCCATCGAGCCTACTCCGCATGGGCTGAAGCCCATCCTGCCGGCTCGCCTCGCGCTTCACGTGTACGCATTCGCGGCTATTTGGCTTTGATGTCGTAGGACATGAGGACCTGGCCGTGGCGGAGGTAGAGGCGTCCGTCGCTGATGGCCGGGTGGGCCCAGTGGGGTCCGCCGCCCTTGGTGACGCGGAACGAGCTGACGAGCTTGTAACCGTCGGGCTTGATTTCGATCAGTCCGGCCTGGCCCTTCTCGCCGTAGCCGTAGAGCATGCCATCGACGTAGATCACCGAGCCCTTGCCGACCAGCTTGTCGGAGAACTTGACCTTGCCGGTCGCCAGTTCCAGGCAGATCCACTGGCCGCGCGTGCTGGCGCCGTGGATGTTGCCGTCGACCAGGACGACGCCGCCGTGATGGACGTCGAGCGACCTCTCCGACCATTTCTTCTCAATACCCGTGCCGTCGGGCGAGAGCGCGAAACCGTGGCTGCCCTTTCGGTATCCGTTGGTGACGAACATCATGCCGTCCGCATAGAGCGGACTGACGGCCTGGATATCGTAGCTGACCTCGTGCGGCACGGTCCAATAGACCTTGCCCGTGGCGGCGTCGAGGCCGGCGATGGACTTCTCCACCATCGTCAGAACCACGCGATTGCCGCCCCTGTCGACCACCATCGGCGAACAGTAGGCCGACAGCTCGCTGAGGCCCTTGCTCGTCCAAAGGGTCTCGCCGGTCATCTTGTTCAGGGCCACGACGGTGGCGTCTTTGCCGCCGGGGGTGCAGATGGCTTTGTCACCGTCGATGAGCACCGATTCGGAGACGCCCCAGCGGATGTTCTTACCGCCGAATTTGTCGAACGTGTCCACGTGCCAGATCGGATCGCCGGTCTTGGCGTTGTAGCAGGCGATGCGGCCCTGCCCGCTCATGAGATAGAGACGGTCGCCGTCGATGGTTGGGGTGGTGCGCGTGCCGGGATAGTTGCCGGATTGGGTCCACTCGGGACCGTAGGTGACGTTGTACTTGAGGTTGCCGTTCAGATCGAAGGCGAACAGATGGCCTTCCTTGTCGATCATCCCGCACGTATAGACGACTCCTTCGGCAACGGCGACGGACGAATACCCCTCGCCCAGGCTGTCGTAGGACCAGATCTCCTTCGGGCCATCGGCGGGCCATTGCTTCAGCAGGCCGGTCTCGGGTGACGCCCCGTCACGCTCGGGACCGCGAAACTGCGGCCAATCGGCGGCGCGGACCGCCGGGATCGTCGTCAGAAGGGCCAGCCAAACAACCAGGGTTCTCTTGAGATTCTGCATGGACTATCATCCTTTCCATTGCCCCCCGCGCCGGGTTCATTGCGATTTCTCATCCAATACGGATTCTGATTCACTGTTGCTCGGTATGTCATCCTGAACGCAGCGTAGCGGAGTGAAGGATCCGGGCTGCGGATTTGAAACGCCTCCTGCTCGGAGGCCAGATCCTTCGCCTACGGCCCAGGCTGACAACATCTCATCGCACAGAAATTCTCCTCAATCCGTATAAGCCATTACAAAACAGACACTTGCACAAAGCCGCGCAAAAATCTTTCCCCCTCTATACACTCAAAATCACCGCCTGGTTCGGTAGGAAACGTCTTTCTTCTCCTGCCGCACCACCCGGGTGTCCGCCGCCTGCACGGCCGAGGGTAATACAGTAGACGGCCGGCCGCAACGCCTTATTGCAGAACTCCGGGAAACCCCGTCTTCGCTGTGGCTGCGAGAGGATCCTGGCCTGCGCGTCGCAGCGTCAACTCGGCTTCGTATGCCGATAAACGGGAACCGCCTTTCCGCCATCGCCAGGGCCTGCGGCCTTGACGCTGCCACGGCGGGCGTGTACTAATGGTGTATGGGTGGCACGGCGCCATGCCTAACGTCGGTCCGCTGGGATTCACAGACAGCAGCCGGACGGCTCACGATTTCCGAGCGCAAAGGATCGAATGGCCTATGGACGAAACGCTTCCGTTTCTCACTACGGACTTCGCCGGCATCGGCGGCATCATCAAGACGCGCGGCGAGGATTTCATCGTCGAGGAGCTGCCTCTCTATGAGCCGAGCGGCTCCGGCAGCCACGCCTACGCGTTCATCGAAAAGAGAGGCATCAGCACGCGCGAGGCCCTCGGACACATCGCGCGGGCCCTGAAGGTCTCGCTGCGATTCGTCGGCTCGGCGGGCCTGAAGGACGCCCGCGCCGTCACGCGGCAGTGGATTTCGGTCGAGCACGCCGATCCCGAGCGGCTGGCGAATCTGTCGCTGTCGAACGTGCGCATCCTGCGCACCTCCCGGCACACCAACAAACTCAAGCCGGGCCACCTGGCCGGCAACCGCTTCGTCATTCGCCTGCGGAGGATGAAACTGCCGCTAACGGAAGCGACCCGCATCGCCGAGCAGGTGCTCGCGATCCTCACGCGTAAAGGCGTCCCCAACTACTTCGGCCCGCAGCGATTCGGCGACCGCCAGAGCAACCACCTGCTGGGCAAAGCCCTTATCGACGACGACATCGACGGCTTCGTCCACATGTTTCTCGGGCGGCCCCGGGAAGGCGTCGACAGCCCCAGCACCCTGCAGGCCCGGACCCTGTTCGAGCAGGGCAGCTATCAGGAGGCCGTGGGGGTGTGGCCCCGCCGGTTCCACGAACACCGGCGTGCCCTCAAGGCTCTGGTCCACAGCGGCGGCGACAAGAGACAGGCGTACCTCTCGGTGGACAAACACCTGCAGGGCTTCTTCATCTCGGCCTATCAGTCCGAGCTGTTCAACCGGGTGCTGGCCGCCCGCATGCCGCGGATCGACGTGGTTCTGCTGGGGGACATGGCGTACAAGCACGACAACGGCGCCTGTTTCGCCGTCGAAGAGCCCGACGTCGAGCAGCCGCGCTGTGACGCGTTCCAGATCAGTCCGACCGGCCCGCTGTTCGGGCCCCGCACGACGCGATTGACGGGGCCGGCGGGCGAGATCGAGAATCCCCTCCTTGAGGCCGAGAAGCTCAGTGACGACGCGCTGCGCCAGATGAAGCGTCTCGGCTCGCGGGGGGGCCGGCGGCCGCTGCGCTTCCAGCCGCGCAACGTCGATCTCGCCACCGGTGAGGACGACCTGGGCCCCTACATCGAGCTTCGTTTCGACCTCGATTCCGGCTGCTACGCCACGTGCCTGATCGCCGAGATCACCAAGGACCGCCACGGCCGCACCAGTTAGAGAGAGCCTTGGCGAAGGCCGGTGGCGTCACCACACGGGAACCGGAACGCGAATCAATCGGCGCCGAGCTCCACGGAGCTGAACTGCCGGCGGCACAAGCCACGATAGAGCCCCCCCTGAGCCAGGAGTTCCTGGTGCGTGCCGGACTCAACGATGGCCCCGTCGGAGAGGACCAGAATTCGATCGGCATGGGTAACGGTGGAGAGCCGGTGCGCAATGACGATGACGGTCCGTCCCACGACGAGACGTTCCATGGCGGTACGAATAAGATGCTCAGACTCGGCGTCCAACCCCGCTGTGGCCTCGTCCAGAATCAGGATGCGGGGATTCTTCAAAAACGCCCGGGCAATCGTGATGCGCTGTCGCTGCCCGCCCGACAGGAAGGTGCCGCGCTCGCCCACGTCGGTTTCGAAACGGCCGGGCAGGGACATGATGAAATCGAAGGCGTTGGCCGCCTGGCTGGCTTCGATGACCTCGGCGTCGGTGGCTCCGGGATTGCCGTAGAGGAGGTTCTCCCGGATCGATCCGCTGAACAGGATCGGGTCCTGGAGCACCATGCCAATGTGACGCCGGAGCGATTTGATCTTGACGTCGCGCACGTCGCGTCCGTCGATCCTGATCCGGCCGGCCGTAACGTCGTAGAAGCGCGGAATCAGGCTGACGATCGTCGTCTTTCCCGAGCCGCTCGGGCCGACCAGGGCCACGTGCTGCCCGGGCGACACACGGAACGTCACGTTCTGGAGAACGGGGCAGCTATCATGGTACGAGAAGCTCACGTCGTCGAACTCCACTTCCCCGCGTACGTCCGTCAGCTCGATGGCTCCCGGCGGACTGACAATCTCCGGTTTCTCGTCCAGAATCTCGTAGATTCGGTCCAGCGCCGCCATGGCGTTGGCGTACACAACGTTGAGCTCCGAGAACCGCTGGAGGGGCAGATAGAGCGGTCCGAGATACATCGTCGCCGCAATCAGCTCCCCCACGGTCATGAGGCCGGTGATCACCCGATAGCCGCCGAAACAAATCACGATCAACGGTGAGACGCCCATCAGGGTCCCGGTGATGGCCTGGTTCAGGCTCTGGACGAACACCCGCCGCATGTGGGTGGAAAACAACCGCTCCGAGTCACTCTCGAAGCGTTTCCATTCGCTGCGCTCCTGGGCAAAGGCGCGGATGACCAGACTTCCGCTAATGCGCTCCTGGGCCGTGCTGCTCATGGCCGAGAGCTCATCCTGGACCCGGCGGGTTGTCGTGCGAAGATCGTCGCTGAAGCGCCGAAAGAAGAATAGATACAGTGGAAAAGTCGAGAGGGCCACCAGCGTGGTTAGAACGTCGATGCGCAGCAGGAAATACAGCACGATCAGCAGGGCAATGGCGTCCATCCAGATGTTGGTCAGAGCCGTACCGACGAGATTCTGAGCCAACTGAATGTCACTGATCAGCCGCGTAAGGATCGCTCCGGTCTTGTGGCGCTGGAAGAACGAGGCGGACATGCGCAGGATGCGGTAGTACAGGTCGCACCGCAGGTTGAACACGGCCCGATGACTGACCTTGTCGGCGTAGAGGTGCCGGATGTACACGAACGGGCCGTATACGAAGAGGAAGATCGCTACCATTCCGCCGGCATAGAAGAACAGCTCACGCAGCTTCTCGGCCGACGGCAACGACTCGCTGAGCAGGACGTTATCCAGCAAATGACGCGTCACCTGAGGCACCAGCAGCGGGACCGTGAACTTCACGACGCCCCCGAGGACCGCCAGCAGGAGATACTTCGTGTAGGGCCGCACATACCCCAGAAAACGTACGAAGTTCCGATGCTTGCCCGACATGTCAAAGCCCCAACGAAGCAACAACGTTACGGACCCGCGACCGGCAGGTTCTCTCTCGCGAGTCGTACCCACACCATTGTAGCACAATACGCAGTGCAGGCTCAACCACTGTTCCTGTGAGCCCCCCACCACGCCGGCGGCGGGCACGAAATCGTCTTCGGGAGTCGGACGCCACGTTGCGACGGACCCCAGAAACGGATATGCTCGGAGCCAGTGTATTCAATACCGGTGCCAAAAGAACATGGGAGCAACGATCGTGAAACGGCGCAGTGACGGTCTTACATTCGTGAGCTTTCGCAACCTGCTCAGGGGCAACGGAACGCCGGAAGACGCCGCTTTCGCGCGTCGCTCGAATGACCCGGGACGATCCGGCGCAGCCAGACTCGGTCTGTTGCTGCTGTCGCTTTTCCTGGTAACGGGCGCCGCCGGCCGGGCCCGCGTCCGGCACGTCTCACAGCGAGAGCTTCCGGGGATAGAGCCGGGCAGCCAGGAGCGGACGATCGCGGCGGCCCTTGCCGACGCGCGGGCCGGAGACCGGATCATCATCCACGGCGGGCTGTACCGCGAGAGATTGACCGTCGAGCAGAGCGGATCGGCGGATACTCCGATCTCGCTGGAAGCGGCCGACGGCGAGTACGTGGTCCTCACGGGCGCGGACCACCTGACGAACTGGACGAAGCTCGAAACCGACGAGCGGATCTACAGCACGCCCTGGCCTCACCAATTCGTCGGCTGGAACGAGCACTACACGCACCCCGACGACGAGTATCACCGGCTCATCGGACGTTGCGAGCAGGTCTTCATCAACGGCTACCCGCTCGGCCAGGTCCTGCAGCGCGGCAGGCTCGGCCGGGGGACTTTCTTCGCGGATATGGACACGCAGCGTCTCTACATCCGCCCTGCGAACGACCAGGACCTCGCCAAGGCCATGGTCGAGGCCTCCGTCCGCGACCGGATTCTCCACGTCAAGGGCAGCCACGTCACGATCAAGGGCCTGCGCTTTCGCTACGCCGCCAACCGCGCCCAACAGGGAGCCGTCGCGTTTTCGGGCGACCACCTGACCGTCGAAGACTGTCTCTTCGAGTACGCCAACAGCAGCGGAGCCCAATTCACCGGCGAGAACATCACGGTCCGCAACTGCGTTTTCCAGCACAACGGCCAGCTCGGCTTCAGCGCCGGCGGCGCCCACGGGCTGCGGATGACCGACTGCACGGTGCGCAACAACAACGTCAAGGGCTTCAATCGAGGCTGGGAGGCCGGCGGCAACAAAATCTGCCTGACGCGCGGCGCCGTCCTCGAGAGAAGCACGTTCGTCGAGAATCGCGGCAACGGCATCTGGTTCGACATCGGCAACGACAACTGCGAAGTCCGCAACTGCCTGATCGCCTGCAACGAGGACGCCGGCATCTTCTACGAGATATCGTATGGCCTGCACGCCCACGACAACGTCATCATCGGCAACGGCTTCGCGCATACTCCCGGCGCCTGGGGCGCCAGCAGTGGGATCAGCCTCTCCAGCTCGCCCGGTTGCCTCATCGAGCGAAACCTGCTGATCGGAAACAAGGAAGGCTTCAACTTCCGCGAGCAGCGCCGCACGACGCCGCGCATCGAAGGCGGCTCCGAGCCGGTCTGGAACCACGACCAAATCGTGCGTCACAACGTGCTGGCCTACAACCGCGACGCCCAGGTCTGGGGCTGGTTCGACGTCGATGACCAGCGCCACTGGCCCCGATCCATGCAGGAGAAAGAAGAGCGGGCTCCAGCCGGGCAACAAGGCAACGGTGGGGCAAGCCCCACCCTCCTCGAAGAGCTCAACCTCACTCTGGAGAACAACCTCTATTGGCCGGGCCCGGGTCACGGCCTCTTCCACTGGGGCGTCCCCTGGAAGAGACACAAACGCTATGAGAGTCTCAAGCAGGTGCAAGAGGAGCTGTCGCTGGCTGCGGAGAGCCGAATAGCAGAGTTCCGCGTGGAAGGATTCTCCAGCCTGGACCTCCGCCTGCCGGCTGACAGTCCGGCCATCGAGAGGCACTGCTATCCGCAAGGGGCGGTGCCCGGAGTCCGTCTGGGGATAATCAAGTGAAGTAACTCCGAATAGCGCAGTCTGAGGGAGAACGTCGTATGCGGACACGCTCGTTCGAAATGGGCCGGTTGCTCGCCGCGGGGCATCCGCCCTACAGGGGCGTCCGCCCCGCCTAAAAAAAACTCGCGCCGTCACTTTTTTCCTTAGACGAAAACACGGCGTCCAATCGTGTTACGAGTGAAAAACGATCGTCTCGGGAGGCTCCCAGACGTCCATGATCGAAGACATGTTGCTGATCTGGAAGTTCCGGTCCGGCGACAGCGCCGCTCTGGCGAAGATCTATGAGGATCATCGCAAGAATCTGCTGCGAATCGCGGCGGGCTTGGTGAACCAGGCGAGCGTCGCCGAGGACATCGTGCACGATGTCTTCGTCCAACTCGCTCAGTCGCCCCGGAGGCTGAGGCTCAGGGGAAACCTGCGCAGCTTTCTGACCACGTGCGTCGTCAATCGGGCGCGCGACGCCAACAGAGCGATGCGGCAACGACAGACAACGGGTATGGAAGACGCCGGTCGGCTCGCGGCCGATCAGCCGGAGCCCGAGCGGTGGATCATCGACAACGAACGTCTGACGAAGCTCAACGATGCCCTGGCGCAGCTCCCGTACGAGCAGCGAGAGGTCGTAGTCCTGCATTTGCAGGGTGGACTGAAGTTCCGCAACATTGCGGCGTCCCAGGGTGTCTCCATCAACACGGCCATGAGCCGCTACCGATACGGACTGGGCAAGCTGCGGTCCTTGTTGAATGGCGAAGTCTGATATGAAACCCGAACGAGAAATCGAGCGGTTCGTTGCAGCCACGCAACTCGACACGCACGGCGAGAAGGACCGCCAAGTACTCGACGACGTCCTGGCGGCGCACGGCGAGTACAAAGAGCGGCAATCCCAAGGGGCACGCAAATGGCGAATCATCCGAGGCAAGGGAATGAGACTGCCCGCCGCGGCGGTCGTGATCCTGACGATCGGGTTGTCTGTCGTAACGCTGGAAAGGCTGACAAAGCCGGCTTGGGCCATCGAGCAGACCATTGCCGCCATCGAAGGGTTCGAAGCATTGTATGGCTCGGGAATCCTCTCCCTGGATGGCACCGAGACGGAGCAGGCCCGGAGTTGGGCCCGGCCCAACCACGAGGGCACGGGCTCCGGGGATCTCCGGATGGAGACGGCATCCGGCTATCTGGTCGTCGTGAACGAGGCGCAGAATGTGACGCATACGTACGACCCAGTCCGCAACGTCGTGCGGATTCAGAGCGGGAGAGGGCTGTACTGCGATCCCTGGATCGACGGTGATTACTTCCGGGACATGAAGGGATGGTGTGAGCACTGGGAACAGGAATATGCAACGGACGAGCTGACGGACCGGCGGTGTGTGATCGTCAGGGCCCGGAACCTCCACGACGGTCAATCCTACGAGTACTATTTCGACGTCCGGACCAAGCTGCCGGTCCGGGGCAAAGTCTGGCACAACAACGATTTCGCCGGACAGCCTTACTTTGACATCCGCAAGATCGTGTACAATCCGGTGCTGCCGGAGGGAATCTTCGACTGCCCGATCCCTCCCGGCGCGGTGGTTCTGGACGAAAGAAGCAACTGATGCTGAAAAAGCGACGTGTGTCCCAACCGTTTCCACAACAAGAGCATACATGGCGGCTCATGCTTAAGGAGGTGTCAAAATGACTCGATCGTCTTCGCAACTGTCCTTTGTACTGGCCCTGACTGCCCTGCTGACGTCCGCAGGTCTTACCGAGCCCGCCGAGACCACCAGCGAGAAAGTAGCGTTCTGGGTCCCGCAGCACCCGCCCCGGGCCCGCTACCAGATCGACTGCACTATCGAGTTGGCCGACAAGGTGTCGCTGGAGGGCCAGGTTACGATTCATCTGGTCAACACGACGCCCGGGCCGCTGCAAACGCTTGCCATCGACTGGATGAAGTTTGGCGAGCAGACCCTGCGTATCGAGGCCAACGGCAAGCCGGTGGACCTGCCGGCCCCCATTCGAGCGTTCCCGCAGGATTTCGTGCTG
Organism: Sedimentisphaerales bacterium; assembly: GCA_016932895.1. The sequence goes on from JAFGCA010000608.1 coordinate 10,491, forward strand.
CCCGAGCCCGTACGTCCGGGGCAGCCGCTGACGCTGGAGGTCGAGTTCGCACTTTCGGTGCCCGCCCCGCCGCAGGAGATGAACAGGATGGGGCCGATCGACAAGTGGCCCGGCCTCTGGTGGGGTATGCCCACGCAGGATGACTACGAGCTGAAGCTCGACGCCCCGGACGGCTACGCCGTGGTCACGAGCGGCCGGCTCGACCCCGAAACCGGCTCGTATCGCGCCCGGTCAATCCCCTCGTTCGGCCTGGTGCTCTTGAAGGGACATGAGGTCCTCGAAGACCGGACAGGGGACGTCGTCGTGCGCTGCCTGTACAAGCCGGAAGACGTCAAGTGCGCCAAGCTGCTCCTGGAGACAGCGGTGGACGTCATCGACTTCTACCGCGACTGGCTTGGTTTCTATCCCTATCGCGTCCTGAATATCATTCCGGGCATGGACCGGCCCGCCGGCGGCTACCCGGCGGCCACCAATATCATCGTCATCCACGGCATGGGCCGCATGGACGACATGCCCGAACTGCACTGGCGCTGGATCACCGCCCACGAGATCGGCCATCAGTACTGGGGCAGGCACGTCATGGAGAAGGACGATCCCGGCTGGCTGTGGATCGGCCTGGGCATCTACGCCGACCGACAGTACTGCCGGGCCCGGAACCTCGGCTCTGACAAGCACGAGCAGCTCATGGAGCGATACATCAGAGGTGTGCGCGAGGGATTGGATACGACGGTGAGCCGATCGCAGGAAGAGCGGTCCAACATCAAGTTCGATTTCAACAACGTCGTCATACACGGCAAGGGGTTCAGCATCATCAGCGCCCTCGACTGCATGCTGGGCAAGGCGACGTTCGAACAGATTTACCGACGCTGCCTCCACGAATTCGCCGGACGTCCGATGGGCCTGCAAGAATTCCGGGCGTTCTGCGAGCGGGAGACCGGACAGGACCTGGGATGGTTTTTCGAGCAGTGGGTCAACTCCAACAAGGTCCTCTCGTACGAGATTGCCTCGCAGACCTCCGAGAAGAAGGACGACGCCTACGTCACCGAGGTGGAAGTCCGCTGCCTCGGGACACTCAAGATGCCCGTGCCCGTGACGGCGCGTTTTGAGGACGGCACCTCGCAGCAGGCCGCCACGGAGCGGCTCCACGACGTAGACGTCCTGCGGTTCAAGAGCCGCGCGCCCCTCAAAGACGTTCAGTTGGATCCGGAAAAGGCCCTGCCCCTGGTCGTTCCGCCGCCGTCGGCCCACGACCAGGAGCTTGCCAGGACCATGCAAGAGCTTCCCTGGGTCGGCGCGGGAGAAAAAGCTCTGGAGGTCTTCGAGAAAGCGCAGCAAGCGCAGATGTCAGATGCAGGCCGCTGGTTCAAGCTCGGCATGGCGTTGTACGACGGCAAGTACTACGAGCAAGCCCTGACTGCGTTTCGAACCTCGCAGCGCCAGGCGCAAGACGATCCGTCTCGGGCGTGTGCGGCTCTCGTCTGGCAGGGACATCTGCTCGATTTGCTCGAACGACGGGACGAGGCCCTGCGCTGCTACAACGAGGCTCTGGGCCAATCGGCCGACCTGAACATGCGACACGACCAATACGGGATGAAACTCGACCGCCAATGGGTACAGAAGCGCATCGAGGAGCCCTTCCGTCGCGAATAGCTCCGTTGCGTCAAGCTCATACGAAGGAAAAGCAATTTGGCCCTGTCATTCTGAGCCGCAGGCGAAGGATCTGGCCTGAGAACGAGAAGTGTTTCACAGCCGCAGCCCAGATCCTTCACTGCGCTGCGCTTCGTTCAGGATGACACACTCAGCAGAGATTGACCAGAATCCGCATCAGTCGTGGCGCAGGGCGACGACGGGATCGACGGCGGCGGCGCGAATCGTCGGGAAGATGCCGGCGATCAGGCTGACAAGGATGGAGAAAGCGATGGCGCCGAGACAGAGCCACCAGGGGAAGCTGAAGTAGTGAATGTGCGGGACGCCCTCGCGGGCCGAGAGGCCGTTGACTACGACGTTGATGATGCCGCTGACGAGCCAGCCCAGCGCCAGGCCGAAGAGGCCGCCCATGAAGCCGATCACGCCGGACTCGAAGAGAAAGATATTCCGCACATCGGCGTCGGTGGCGCCCACCGCTTTCATAATGCCGATCTCGCGATACCGCTCCAGGATCGACATCACCATCGTATTGACGATCCCCAGCGACGCCACCGTCATGCCGATCATGCCGACCGCCAGCAGGAACATGTCCATGATGACGAAGCCCTTCTTCATCTCGTCCAACTGGTCCATCAGCGCGAAGGTCCGCAGCCCGCGTTCTTCGAGCCTGGCCTTGACGTCCGCTACAAGCCGGGGCGAGGCGACCCGAACCGTAACCGTAGAATAGCCGGCCATCTTCTCGGCGGGCTGGAACAAATCCGAGACGCCGGTCAACACCAGCTTCCTCATGCGGCCGGCCGCCCCGGGCGGAATGAACACGTCACTGCGAATCGGCACCGCGCCGCCGAAGCCCATCCGCTCGATCACACCGGCGATCTTGAAGGGATACCGCTTGCTCGAAACGGGCAGTCGCTGGTCGCCCCGGCCGAAGGCCATCCGCATCAGGCTGGCCAGGCCGAAGTCCAGCGTGATCGTGCGAATTTCCACCTCTTCACCGACCGCGGTTTCCGGCTTCCTGTTGCCCAGCCGCCGCAACAGCGAGTCGCTGATCATCGCTTCGTTCGGCTCGTCGCCGACGTAGGGCTGCCCGGCGCGCAACTGGACCAGCTCCGATCCGCACGCCCGCGCCGTGACGACCTGGACAAGCGTGAACTGCTCCCTGTCGCCCAGGCGAATCTGCGCGGGGAAACGCATCTCGGGAAAGGCCGCCTCGACCCCTTCGATCTGCATCACCTCATCGATGAAGTCGTCGTCCAGCACCTCGACCCGCCCGGAGGCGTCGCCGACAGGCTCGCTCGCTTCGTCGTTCGCCTGAGGCGCATCCGGATCGTGCTTGGACGGATTGCGACGGGCGTCGTGCTTCGGGGAGACATTGATGTAGTTGAGCAGGTCCATCTCCTCGAATTGGCCCCTGATGTTCCGCTGGACGCCCTGGCCGAAGGCGAACATGCAGACCAGCGCCCCGACGCCGATCACCACCCCGCCGGTGGTGAGAAACGTGCGCAGCTTCTTCTTCCACAAGTTACCACACGCCTGCTCGATGTAGTCGGACATCCTCATGGGCTATCGCAACCCCTCCCGCTGCGTCACGACTCCGTCTTTCAGACAGATCACCTCATCGGCGAACTCCCGCAGCAGGGCCTGCTCGTGCGAGATCATCACGACGGTCAGGGATTGGGCCCGCCGCAACTCGACGAGGGACTCGACGATCTGCCGGGACGTGTGGCTGTCCAGATTGCCGGTGGGCTCGTCGGCCAGCAGGATGTGCGGACGATTCACGAGGGCCCGGGCGATGGCGACCCGCTGCTGCTCGCCGCCGGACAGCTCGCTCGGTCTGTGACTCGCACGCCCTTCCAACCCGACCGTGCTCAACAGCTCGCCGGCCCGGCGCAGCCGCTCCTTCTTGACCACGCCGGCGAACAACAGCGGCAGCGCGACATTCTCCAGCGCCGTGTGCGAGCCGACGAGATTGAACGACTGGAAGATCATGCCAACGGTGGTGCGGCGAAACAGGGCCAGATCGTCGTTGTCCAGGTCCGAAATGCGCCGGCCCGCGACCGAGAGCCGCCCTGCCGAAGGCGTGTCCAGCCCGCCCAGCAGGTTCATCAGCGTGGACTTGCCCGACCCGGAGGCGCCCGTGACGCCGACGAAGTTCCCGCGGTCGATCGAGAGCGTCACGTCCCGCAGCGCCGTGACCTCCACCGGCCCCGAGGCATAGACCCGGGTCAGCCCTTCGGTCTGGATGAAAGCGTCAGCGTCCATGCTCGAGAAGAAAAGTCTTCAGTCCTTCGAGATCGTCCGTGTTGATCAGGTCGACGCCGGCCGACAGCAGCCCGCGCCAGAGGGTCTGCCGCGTGGCCGAACGGGCGTCGGGCGTGGCCCAGAATCGCACGAGCCGGCCCTTGGCGTGCGCGGCCCTCACGACAGCATCCAGTTTCTCCCGCTCGGCAGCGGGCATTGGCCCGGTGCCGCGCCAGGTGAAATGCGCGCCCCAGCGATCGCTGATCAGCGGCATCAGGTCCGCAGGCAAATCCGACTCCAAATCGCTCAGCCGGCCGTCACAGCCTGCATAGCGCACGGTCTGGGACTTCATCAGCTCCAGCGGCCGGTTTCCCGAAATGATGACCAGAACCGCCTTCTCCCGGCGGCCCTGCGGGCCGAACGAGGTGACGACGTCGCGATACTCCGCGAGAATCTCGTGCAGTCGCAGATACGTCGGCTCGGCGGCCGATTTCAAATCCACCAGCAGAAGGAACCTCGACCTGGTCGCGTAGACGTGCCCGCCGTTCTGCTTCGCGCGCCGGCGCAACGGCTCTAAATACAGGGATCGCAGCGTCCGCTCCGGCTTGATCTCGTCGGCATCATGGGCGACGCAGAGCTTCTGTCCCACCAAAAACACGTCCGCCTCGACGCTCGTGAAGCCGTGCCCCAACGCCGCCAGCAGCGGCGGATCGTGTCGATAGTCGTTGTGGGCGTGAGCGTGGGGCAACGGAACCACGGCGGCCCGGCCCAGACTCGAAGACACCAGGAGCCAACATACTGTCACACAAGCTCTTGCGATCATACAGGGCCTCCGACCGACACATCAGGACTTTTGTCAAGGGCAATACACAATACCCGAACCCCGCCCCGGCAACAACAAAAAGGATGCGTCGCGCACCAGATTCCTTCCGAGCCGGCCCTGTGGTCACCTGCCCCCTTGAAGCCGGCGTGAAAGCCGGCATTGCACTGTGGCGTCGGAGTCCTTACAATGGCGGTCACCCGGGCTTCGGCCGGGCATATGAATACTGCTGTATCAGGCGAATGGAGGTCTTTGATGAGATTCGCAACGCACGTGGTCGTACTGGCCGCCGTGGCCGTCTTCGCATCCTCGCTCTGCCCGGCCGGCACCACGGAAACGGTCATGGTCCCCATGCGGGACAACGTCAAGCTCGCGACCTCCGTCTATCTCCCGGACGGCGACGGCCCGTGGCCGACGATCCTGATTCGCACCCCGTACGGCAAAGGCGGCGCCGCCGCCTTCGCCTCCGGCGCCCACGAGCGCGGCTACGCCCTGGTCGTCCAGGACTTTCGCGGCCGGTTCGACTCCGAAGGAGACGACTGGCCCGTCTTCGTGCACGGCGGCTGGAGCGAACATCAAGACGGCTACGATACCGTGGAGTGGATCGCCAAACAGACGTGGTCCAACGGGAAAGTCGGCGGCTTCGGCATCAGCGCCCCGGGCATCGCGCTGAACATGATGGCCCCGAGCCGCCCGCCCCATCTGGTCTGCTGCTACGTCGGCGTCGCTTTTTCCAGCATGTACCATCAGTCCGCCTACCAGGGAGGAGCGTTCCGAAAGAGCCTGCTGGAAAACTGGCTCAACGGCAACAAGTTCAATCCGAAAAACCTTGAGCTGATTCGGGCCCACCCGAACTACGACGACTTCTGGAAGGCGATGGACGCCGAACGCGTGGCCGCGCGCGTGAATGTCCCGACGATGTTCTTAGGCGGCTGGTACGACATTTTCACCGCCGGCACGATCAACAGCTTCGTGACGATCCACAAGCAAGGCGACACGGGCGCCCGTGACAAGTGCCGCCTCGTGATGGAACCGTACGGGCACGGCCGCTCCGAAGACCTCGTCTTTCCCAACACCGGCCATCCGGCGGCCGCGAGCATGTGGAACTGGTTCGACGTCTGGATGAAGAACGACGGCAAGGGAATCGAGAAAATCCCCGTCGTGCAGTACTTCGTGATGGGCGATCCCAACGACGCCGAGACGCCGGGCAACCACTGGCGAACCGCCGACGACTGGCCCGTCCCGGCCACCCCCCGGAAGATCCATTTTCACACGGACAACAAGCTGCGGCTGAGCCCGCCCCAGGAGCTCTTTGGCTCACTCTCGTTCGAGTACAACCCGAAGGACCCCGTCCCCACCATCGGCGGAGCCAACCTCACGATCTCCAAGGGCCCGCGCGATCAGCGTCCCGTCGAGAGCCGCAAGGACGTGCTGCTGTTCACCTCACCGCCCCTGAGACACCGCGTGGAGATCACCGGGCCGGTCAAGGTCAAGCTGTGGGCGTCCTCGACGGCCCCGGATACGGACTTCACGGCCAAACTCTGCGACGTCTACCCGGACGGCCGCAGCATGATCGTCCTCGACGGCATCATCCGGGCCGCCCACCGCAACTCGATGGAGAGATACGAGCCCATGGAACCGGGGAAAATCTACGAGATGGAGATCGATCTCTGGTCGACCAGCCTGGTCATCAGCCCGGGACACCGCGTCCGCGTCGCCATTTCCTCCAGCAACGCGCCGCGTTTCGAGCCCAACCCGAACACAGGCCGCCCTTCCGGCACCGACGACAAGACCCAGGTCGCGACCAATACGATCTATCTCAACTCCGAGCACCCATCGCACATCACGTTGCCCGTCGTGTCCTTCAAGACGGACTGAAGACCGAAGCCGGCAAGAGGTCGATTTCCTGCACGATGCCGTCGATCACCCTGCCGCCGGCGAAGTCGGGGAACCAGAGCCCCCGGTGACGTTGCCCAGCGGCAGAAGCGCCGCGGCCGAAAGCGTTCTTTTGACAAACTGCCGTCGCGAAAGTACGTGCATCGGTCTACCTCTTGAGGATCATCCCGGGCCAAGAACCATTGAGCGGTTTCGGCTTTTGCCCTAATATGGTACGTGACAGGAACGAATAGCAAGAAGTGATTGCCTTTGACATGGGAGGCAGCAACAATGAGAAGCCAACGCGGATGGATTCGATGGGTCACGCTGATTTCCTTCGGTCTGATCTCGACCGGCATCGCGGTCGCTGCAGACGCAGACGAGGCGCCGGTTCCGGTGATTCACGTAACCGACCTTCATCGCCCGCACGTGGACCCGGACGATCACTGGGACCTGGCGTGCGTTTTTGCCCTTGCACATGCAGGCGCGATCGACCTCAGGGCCGTCGTGATCGACTACCCGCCGGCACGGTTGAAGGACCGCAATCCCGACGTCGCGGCGGTCGCCCAGATGAACCGCATCACGGGCCTGGCCGTGCCCGTCGCGGCGGGCTCGCCGCATCCCCTGAAGTCACGCGACGACGTCCAGCCCTACGCGTCGCCGTCCGATCATCAGGGCGTGCGGACGGTGCTGGACGTGCTGCAGCGAGCGGACCGGCCCGTGGTCATCCACATCACCGGCTGCTGCCGGGACGTCGCCATCGCCGGCAAGAAGGCACCCGACCTCTTCGCCCGCAAATGCGCGGCGATCTATCTTAATGCCGGCGCCGGCGTCTCCGGCGCCAAGCTCGAGTACAACGTCACGCTCGGCAGAGCTGCCTACGCCGCCATCTTCGATCTGCCCTGCCCCGTCTACTGGATGCCCTGCTTCGAAGGGGCCGTACCCGAAGACCAGCCCGAGAAACGAGGGTATGGCACGCACTACGCGTTCCGCCAGAGCGAGATTCTCCCCCAACTATCGGCCCGGACGCAGAATTTCTTCCTCTACATGTTTGACCGCCGCCTCGACCAGCACTGGCTGCGGTATCTGGAGCAGGAACCGGACAATCAACTGCTCGCCCAGTTCAGCGGCAAGGACCGGCACATGTGGTGCACCGGGGGCTTTCTCCACTGTGCCGGCTCAACTGTCACCACCAGCGGCGCGACTCTGCCGCGCGAGAAAGCGAAGGCCGGCGTGGTGTTCGCCTTCGAGCCGATCAGCGTGACCTGTAGCGATGACGGGGTAACAACGTGGCGTCTCGATCGAAACTCGACGAAGCGCTTCATCTTCCACGTTCGTGACAGGGAAAACTACCCCTCGGCCATGACGGCCGCGATGAAGTCCCTCCTGAGCAAGCTTCCATAACCACAGTCTTCGCTCAAGGGAATGACTTGGAGGCAGGGCCATCCATCGCGACTGGTTGAAGCGGCGACGCGGAAAGGTGTGAAGGGGGGCGGATTTGACCGACCGATAGAACGCCAAACGTCCCAGGCCTCAATCGGTACAGCCAAACCTCACTCCCCCCCCTGCAACACCCAATGCCCAAAAAAGTCTGCGAGCCACAAGCGACTCGCTCCGCACCGCTATACGTATCCCTGCTGAAGCATGGCGTCGGCGACCTTGATGAACCCGGCAATGTTGGCCCCGCGCACGTAGTCCACATACGAGCCGTTCTCCCGGCCGTACTTGACGCAGTTGGCGTGGATCGAACGCATGATGCCTTGCAACTGCTCGTCCACGGCCTCCCGCGAGCGCCGCATGCAGCCGGCGTTCTGATTCATCTCCAAACCCGAGACGGCCACCCCGCCGGCGTTGGCCGCTTTACCGGGGCCGTAAAGAATCTCGGCCCTCTGAAAGACCTCGACGGCCTCCGGGCAACTCGGCATGTTTGCGCCCTCGCTGACGCAGTAACAGCCGTTCTGGACCAGTTCCCTGGCATCGTCCTCGCTGATCTCGTTCTGCGTGGCACTGGGGAACGCCAGGTCGCAGGGAATGCTCCAGGGACGCTTGCCAGGCAAGTACTGGACGCCTCCGAAGTGTTCGGCGTATTCGCTGATGCGACCCCGCCGAACGTTTTTCAGCTCCTGCACCCAGGCGAGCTTTTCGGCGTCAATCCCGTTGGGATCGACGACGGTGCCGCCCGAATCCGAAAGGGTCACGACCTTTGCGCCCAGCGCGTTGAGTTTCTCGACCGTGAATTGCGCCACGTTGCCGGCCCCGGACACCGTCGCCGTCTTGCCCTCGACGCTCTCGCCCCGAGTGGCCAGCATTTCGTTGGCAAAATACACCGAGCCGTACCCGGTCGCCTCCGGCCGAAGCTGCGAGCCGCCGGAATTCGGGCTTTTGCCCGTCATCGCCCCGTGAAAACGGCCGCTCAGACGACGATACTGACCGAACAGATAACCGATCTCTCGCGCGCCGACGCCGATGTCGCCGGCGGGGACATCCGTATCCGGCCCGATGTGGTGGAACAGATCGCACATGAACGCCTGGCAGAAGCGCATCACTTCCGCATCACTGCGGCCTTTCGGGTCGAAATCAGAGCCGCCCTTGGCGCCGCCCAGCGGCAGCGTCGTCAGACTGTTCTTGAATACCTGCTCGAACGCCAGAAACTTCAGCACCCCCAGGTTCACGGAAGGATGAAACCGCAAGCCGCCCTTGTAGGGGCCAATGAGACTGTTCATCCGCACCCGGTAGCCACGGTTCACGTGCACCTTTCCGTTGTCGTCGGCCCATACCACCCGAAACATAATGACGCTCTCGGGCACCACCAACCGCTCCAGCACCCGGGCGTCCCGATAGGCCTGCTTGGCCTGCACCACCGGCATGACCGTGCGGGCAACCTCGTGGACCGCCTGGTGGAACTCCGTCTCACCCGGAGATTCCTGGACAACCCGCGCCATGAACGCATCAACCAGAGGTTCGATTGCCGACTGATCCCGTACATCGCTGGACAATGAAATAGACATTTGTTTTCCTCGTACCTTTCTCTCTAAATTCCACGGCCCCTGTGTTTGAGCTTCCGGAGCCTCGGTGGACTCAAGCGCGTTTCTCTACGGTCGGTGCTCAGTGCTTTCGCGCACAGATCCGTTGGATCGAGTCCAGATAGTGTTTCAGCAGCCAGACCTTCTCCAAAAACTCCGGCCACCCACAACTGGGGACGAAGCCTTCGGCCGCCTCCGGGACGACCATGCCGCCTCCCGTGGCCATCCCTTTCAACTCGCCCCAGATTTCCGCCCACACCTTGTTGGCGTCTTCGCAGACCGAGCCGGAGACCTTGAGCAAATGCTCGATCTCTTTCAACGGAGTAAACGGCAAAATATTCGGTTCTTCCGACGGCATCCCAGCCGACAAGACCGACTCTTTCTGTTGTCCAATCACAGGGGCCTCCTACATAACCGGCAGCCGTCAACGCCGCCGATGTCAGGTACAATTGCGGACGAACGACACTCCAACCATCGGCGATTTTAACAGAGTCGGCACACTATCATGATGCGAGCATATCGCATATGTATAGCACATGTTATATGCGCCTCGTATGACGCACCTTATGCCCACATTTCGCGTATATGTATGCGAACCCATGAGGCCGGGGGCCCGGACTAAAAAAGTGTAACACTCTTCCATCAAAGCACTTAGAACTCGCATCAAAAATACGAAAAGACACTTGCATTCGACCTAATTCACTAATATCATACAGATATTTGCGGAACTGGTGGAAATCTGTGTGTATTTGATGGGGACTACCGATGGCCAAAACGCCGACGCGGGCCGAGTTGCTCAAGCAAGTCGAGGCGCTGCAGGGGCGCCTTGTTGCGCTGGAACCGGCTCGGCCCGAGGGCCAGTCGCAATCGGAGCTGGAGACGGCTCTGCGCGAACGGATCAAGGAGCTGGATTGCCTCTACACCATCGCCACGCTTCAGGAGATGCACTTTCACGCCCCGGACCGCTTTCTGCAGAGCGTTGCTGACTGCCTGCCCAAGAGCTGGCAATTCCCCGAGCACGCCTGTGCGCGGATTCGGCATAACAACAGGGACTACGTCACGGGAAGGTTCTCCGAAACCCGGTGGCGGATGGCGTCGGAGATCATGACCGACGGGCAGTCTGCGGGGGTGGTAGAGGTTTTCTATCGCCAGGTCATCCCGACGACCGCGACGGGCCCCTTTCTCAAGGAGGAGTACGCCCTGATCCGGGCCGTAGCCGAACGTGTCGGCAGCGTTCTGATGCACATGAAAGCGGAGGCCGATCTGCGCGTCGCCCACCGGGCCATCCAGCAGGAACACCAGGCGCTGCAGGAAGCCAACATCGCGCTGCGTGCCGTGCTGTCGCGGCTGGAAGAGGAAAAACGCCAGATCAAGGCGTCCATTCTGGCAAATATCCAGAAGATCATCATGCCGATCGTCTTCGAGCTCGAGCTCGAAGTCACCGGCCGGCAGCGCTCGTACGTAACGCTCCTGCGCCAAAGCCTCCAGGAAATCGCCTCCCCCTTCCTCACGCAGATGTCGAAGGAGCACATGCAACTGACGCCGGTGGAGATCGCGATCAGCACCATGATCCGCAACGGGCTTTCGACGAAGGAGATCGCCCAGCTTCGCTGCATCTCGGCTGCGACGGTGCGCCGCCATCGGGAGAACATTCGGCGCAAGCTCGGCCTGAGAAACCGCCGCATCAACCTGACGACCTATCTTCAGGCGTCTTTCTCCGGCGAAACCCCTCCATCGGTCGACGCAGCGCAGCAGCGTCTCTCGCGGCCGGCCGAAGAGATGCCCCCGTCGAGGCCGTGGGACGCGGGCGAGTTTCCCACGAAGGCACAATTCTGAGGGCGACCGACAGGAAGCCGGTGATCCGCCGAAGAAGCAAAAAGGCCGATGGCTCCGGCGGGTTCGTCGGAGCCATCGGCACTTGTACGCAAAAGACACGTCAAGCCGGGCACAACCGGGCCTGACTATGGCACGTCATTGGGCTCTTCCGGGGCGCCCTCCATGATCCGGATGTCGTCGATCAGGACCATGCCGGCGCCGTCGACCTGCGGATTCGTCGGGGCGCCCACGCCGAGGGCCATCGTCCTGACCGCCTGGAGGTTCACCCCGGCCGACAGGAACTCGCTC
>JAFGCA010000609.1 GCA_016932895.1 Sedimentisphaerales bacterium
GCGTCGAAGCCGACGAACTGCCGCTCCGGCGGGACATCGATCTTCTCGGCGGCAATGTTCTTGAGATTGGTGAGGCTGTTCTTCAGACGCGGCTCGAACAAATCGGCCATGGCGTAGAGCTTCACGGGCCCGCCCTGGGCGGCAAAGGCATCGGCGACGGCCCCGGTGCCGCGACCCCCGCAGCCGACCAGCGCCAGCTTGATCGTATTGCTCTCGCCCGCATGAAGACGCGGACCGATCCCCGCGAGAACGGAAGCAGCGGCGACGTTTCCGGAAAGTTTCAGGAAGTCCCGGCGTGATTTCGAGCCGGCCGACGGATTGGTGTGCGATCCACTCATGACAGCCTCCTGTAGCGCTTACCGCATTCGTTTGGTGTCCGACCCGAGCGTCACGCGACGCCGGCCGAAGCGTACTACAGCATAGCACCGATTCGGCCCCATGCAAAGCCCCCCGTGTGCTTTTGCCGATCCTGCACGGAATCCACCTTCGACCAGACCATGTCATTGCCGCGCAGCAGGACGACTGTAATCGGCCGGCTGTTGTCTTGCATGTCAATTCGCCTTGCTCGTGACCGGTATTGGCGTGAGCTTGATTATGCCTGTCTCGAGCGGCTGCGTCGTGTCGGCGGGCGTCTGCAACTCCTTTTTCCGAGTGTCATAGTTTGGGGCGCGAACGGACAGCTCGCAGGTCCGCTCCGGCAGTACCGGAAAGATGGAAAACCGGCCCAAGCGGTCGGTGAAGATGAGCTTGTTGGGCCTGAGAGACATGCCCCACGTTTGTCCCTTGAGCCACGAACTGACGAGGGCGTGCTCGAGGGGTTTTCCCTCGGAGCCGACGACGGTTCCTGTGATGCGAACGGCCGGCCGCAGGACGAGTCGAATAGCGCCCGTTGCTTCCTTCAGCTTCACTGAGCCGGCCCTGTTGCCCTTCACGTCCAGCGCAATTAGTTCGAACTGCCTGCCTCTGGGCTCGCTATCGTCATCGAGCCACTTATCCCAAACCATCGCGAACCGTCCGCGCTGGTCGGTATATGCGGCACTCGTCGGACTCGGCATGAGAACCACTCGAACGTCACAAACAGGCCGCCCGTCGGCGTCGACGACGATCCCCTCAACGCGAGGGGCTTTCTTGAGCGTCACTTCGCGATACACGGTCTGGCCCGCCTCGATGTCGAAGAAGACAAACGGATCATGCGTATGAAACCCGCTCTTGCCAACCTCAACGAGCTTGTAGGCCCCGGGCGGCAATCGTATTCGGCACAGACCTGCAGCGTCCGTCCGCCCCTGCGCCAGTCGGTTGCCTTCGCGCGTAAAGACGGTCAGCCCCGCGCCCTCGACCGACGTGCCGGCGGGGTCCACGACCTCTGCTTCGAAGATGCCGCCTCGCGTCAGTTCCAGCTTGACGCCCTCCGTGGTTTCTCCCGCTTTCGCCCGGATGGGGATCGGCCATCCCACCCAGCCGGCGTCGGGCGCGTGCGAAGTTGCCACGCCCACCCAGAGATTGCCTGCGGGGATACCGCGAAAGGAGAAGGCTCCCGCGCGATCGGAGATAGTAGACTCAAAACCGTAGGCCGCACCTGTCTCGGTCCGCCCGACGTTGACCGCAATCCCCTCAAGGGGCTCCGAATCCGCCGCGCGTACGATTGTGCCCTGAATCTGCGCTTCCGGCTTCAGTGTGAACTGGATGTCCGATGTCCCCGGTCCGTAGACCGCATATGGGTAATCGAGCAAGTCTTGACTGCGGACCGTGCCGTAGCCTGTCGCCTCGATCAGGAAATCCGTCCGCCAGTCGGCAGACAGCGTCGTGAATCGGAATCGTCCGCGGGCATTTGTTTGCGTTGTAAAGAGCGTCTGGGTCAATGCCTGTGGTATTTCATACGAGCGCAGATGATCGCATCGCAGCGCTTGCAGCGACACTTTGGCGCCGGCTACCGGCTGACCCCGTTCGTCGATCACGAGGCCGGCAAGTTCCGCTGGTCGAGCCAGACGGATATCGGCCCTCAGGTCGGCCAGCAGGGACCATCTGCGGCAATTCCAGGCCAGCCCGGCTTTTTGCGCGGCGATCAGTCCGTACCGGTATTCCGCCTCCACCTCGATGGCAAAGGCATACTTGCCGTTCGCGCTTGTTGTCAGTTGTTTGTGTGCGCGGATTCCGTCTCGGTCGAAACCTCTCGTGTGATCCACGACATACAGAGAAACTTGCGCCCCATTGAGCGTCTCTCCGTCGGGTCCCAGTACGATTCCTTCAGCCGTGTAGCGTGTCGCACCGCTGGCCAGGCCCAAGGTCGCGATAGCCAAGACACATAATGTTCCCGCCATCCTCATGCATCCGCTCATCTCGCACACTCCCTTTGTAAGATCCGGGTTTCTGCTTGTCGGCCCAAGATGTTGGTCCTGCATGTAACATGTCTCATGATACGGCCTCGTTACATCGAGTTTCAAGGGTTTCAGGCGTCCCCCCGGCCATTCTTCAAGGCCCAGGGCAAGCAGATCGGCCCGGGACGGAACCCAGGGCCGGGATGACGTCTGCATATTGTGGCCGGGGATGCTTTTTACTCGCTTTTGGAGTGCGTTTGGTGTTCAATGAGGGCTATGACGGAACGATTGGATAAGAATCGGCCGGATTTGGACGGTCGAAAGAAGAAAACGGACGAGAAGAAACAACCGGGTGGCGATGATTCGCAGGGTTCGGCGGCGGGTCGCAGCGGCCGCAGAAGACGCTCGCGGCGCCCCCGCAAAAAGGGGAGCGGCGGACCCAAATGGAGCCTCGAGCAATTCCAGGTGCCTGAGAAGGCGGGCGAGATGCGGTTTCACGACCTGGATCTTCCCGAGAAGATCATGCACGCTATCGCGGACCTGGGTTTTCAGTATTGCACGCCGATCCAGGCCAAGACCTTGGTGCACGCCAGCGCCGGTCAGAACATCTCGGGCCGGGCGCAGACGGGGACGGGCAAAACCGCAGCCTTTCTCATCGCGATCCTGAGCCGCTTCCTGGAGGAACCGGCCGGCCCGGACTGGCCCAAGGGGACTCCGCGCGCCCTGGTGCTGGCGCCGACGCGCGAGCTGGTGATCCAGATCGTCAAGGACGCCGAGGATCTGGGCAAGTACTGCCACGTCAACAGCATCGCCGTCTACGGCGGGCTGGAGGTCAAGAAGCAGAAGAACCGGATCGACAAGCGTCCGGTCGATCTGATCGTGGCCACGCCGGGGCGGCTGCTGGATTTCATCCGGCGGGAGGTCATCGACCTCAAGCACGTCGAGGACCTGGTCATCGACGAGGCCGACCGCATGCTGGATATGGGGTTCATTCCCGACGTCAAGCGGATCATCCGCCGGACCCCGCCCAAGAAGAAGCGGCGCACCATGCTCTTTAGCGCCACGCTGACCGAGGATGTCCTGCGTTTGGCGGCGCAGTGGATGCCCGATCCGATCATTTGCGAGGTCGAGCCCGAGCAGGTGGCCGTCGAGACGGTCGAGCAGATCGTCTACATCGTCACTTCACGCCACAAATTCAGGCTGCTCTACAACATTCTGAAGAAGCGTCAGGATGACCGCACGTTGATCTTCTGCAACCGGCGCGATCATGCGAATTCGCTGGCCTCGAAGCTGGCGAAACACGGTGTGGCGTGCGAGCTTCTCTCCGGCGCGGTGCGTCAGAAGAAGCGGCTCAAGATTCTCGACGACTTTCGCAAGGGTACGGTCAAGGTGGTCGTGGCTACCGACGTGGCCGGTCGAGGGCTGCACGTCAAGGACATCGGCCTGGTAGTCAACTACGAGTTTCCGTACGAGCCGGAGGATTACGTGCATCGCATCGGCCGCACCGGCCGGGCCGGGGTCGCCGGCACCGCCGTCTCCTTTGCCTGCGAAGATGAGTCCTTCATCATTCCCGCCATCGAGGACTACATCGGCAACCCACTCTCGTGTACGATGCCCGACGAAGAGCTGTTGGCTCCGGTTCCGTCACGACGCCGGTAGGTTGGCGAAACGATCAGCCGCCGCGGGACATGGCGTCGAGAAACTCGGCGTTGGTGGGGTATTTCTTGAGCAGTTTGAACAGGGACTCGGTGGCGCCGCGCGTGTTGTAATTGGCAAGGACCCGCCTCAAGGTGGTCAGGCCGCGGGCGTCGCTGTCGCTGTAGAGCTTGGCTTCCTTACGCGTGCCGCTGGCGGGAATGTCGATGGCGGGAAAGATGCGGGCTTCGGCCAGGGAGCGGTCGAGCACGAGTTCGCTGTTGCCGGTGCCCTTGAACTCCTCGAAGATCAACTGATCCATGCGCGAGCCGGTGTCGATCAGGCAGGTGGCGATGATGGTGACCGAGCCGCCGTTCTCGATGTTGCGGGCCAGGCCGAAGAGGCGGCGGGGAACTTCGAGTATGCCGGCCTCCAGTCCGCCGCTCATGGTATGGCCGCGCGGCGCGCCGCGCCGTCGGGTCTTGTTGTTGAACGCGCGCCCGAGCCGGGTCAGGCTGTCGATCATCAGCACGATCTCCCGCCCGCACTCCAGCTCGGTCTGCACGTGGGCCAGGACCAGCTCGGCCAGCTCCACGTGTTCGTCGGCGCTGTGGTCGCTCGTGCTGGCTACTACCTCGGCGCCCTCCGTGGCCCGGCTAAAATGCGTGACCTCTTCGGGCCGCTCGTCCAGCAGGAGCACGATGATGCGGCTCTTGGGCGAGCAGTGGCGGATGGCCTGGACGGTCTGTTCGAGCAGGATGGTTTTCCCTGCCTTCGGAGGCGAGACGATCAACTGGCGCGTGCCCTTGCCGATGGGGGCGATCAGATCCACGATGCGCATGCTCTCTTGCCCCGAGGCGCCGAGATCGAAGCGTTCATGCGGATCGACGGCGACGAGGTCGGTGAATCGTTGTCGCCGGCGGAAGGCTTCGGGCTTCAGGCCGCCCACCGATTCGATGGACGCGAGTCTGGGTTTGCCGTTCTTCTTTTCGGTTTTTCCGGTGACGGCGACCCCCTCGACCAGGGCCAGGCGGTTTACGAGATTCGGGTGGACCATGGTTTCGACCGGCCCGCGGCGGTAAGACCGCTCGGCGGTGCGGAGGGCATACTGCCCTTTGTTAATGCGTTTTAGTACCCCTGTCGTCATACCGGCCATCGGGATCCCCCAAGGGAAGGCTCTGAGAAACAAATGATGCTTGCGAAACCGCAGCCATTATAGCATGCCTCTGTGGTTTGGCAACGTGAAATTCCAGCGCCTGCGCCGGGAGATTTTCGGGCGCTGCCCATTTGGGCTGCACAGGGCCGTATAAGCCTGCCCCTGCGGGAATCCGCACGGCTCCTCTATGCCAGGATATTCGCACCGATACGCACGGCCGGGGGGAAACGGGGTGCCCGTTCGACCGGCTCAATCAGATGCCCACCGTCTCCATCTTTTCCGCCGCCTGAAGAACCTCCGCGACGGCTTCTTCACCGCCATGGTCGATGATGCTCCGTAACGCCGCGGCGACGCGCGGATCGAACCGGGACCCGGAGGAGTTCATGACGTTGTCCAGGGCGTTGAAGACCCCAATGCTCTTTCGGTAAGGCCGGTCCGACAGCAGAGCATCGAAGACGTCCGCCACCGCGATGATCCGCGCGATGATCGGGATCTCCTCGCCCTTGAGTCCTTTGTATCCCGTACCGTCAAAGTTTTCGTGGTGTGCTTCGATGGCGTCGGCGATATCGGCCAGGATGCCTCCCACGGGCCTGACCATGGCGGCGCCTCGAACGGTGTGCTCGCGGATATTTTCCTGTTCGTCTTTGGACAGGGCCGCGGCCTTGCGGAGGATATCGACGCTGATATCCACCTTGCCCACGTCATGCAGCAGTCCGGCGATGCGAATTTTCTCGATCATGGCTCTGTCCATGTCGAGCTCTCGTCCGATGCTGATGCCCCAGGCCGCCACTCGGACGCAGTGGGCCTCCGTGTCGGCGTCGATGGTCTGGATGAACCGGGAGAGGATTGCCAGAACGCCGCTGTAGGCCCGCTCCAGGTTGTGCATCGCCTCTTCCGTCCACGCGCGGAGCGTGGAGACCATGTAGGCGGTAACGATGAGAATGCCCGCCCAGATCGCCAGTTCGGCCCAGAGCAGACGCTGTTGGCCGGAGTAGATGAGGTACTGGGGCAGGAAAAAGGCGTATGCCGCGACCAGCGCCGAAGCCAGGCCGGCGACCCCGATGGCATGCCGCTTTCGCAGCGTCCAGGCCGCAATGACCACCGGAATGTAGAAGACATACAGCACAATCTTCTGGTTGACGAGCAGGACGTTCATCAGGCCCAGCAGAACGGTGAAGACCATCAGTGGGATAAGGCCCGGCCGGATTCGCGAGAGCTCCCGGAACACGGTGTGCTTGAGTTTCCTATCACCAATTTTCATGCTTACGACCCCTAAAAACAAACTCTCAGGTCCGCTCAATCGTTCGTACACCACATCTAGCGCATGGGATCAGGGGCGAAAGCCGGCAGTCCAGACTGCCTACGGCATGGCCTCCCGTCATCCTGCCCGTCGTTGGAGCCCTCTGTTGGCGACCGGGCAGTCTCACGCACCGTATCTATCGGCATTGGGGAAGAGTTTGATGACGCATCCCTGCCCAGCCTGTTCAGATTGCCCAAAATTACGTAGAATTGCGTATGTCACTTCCCAGGCTGGAGTGGTGTTATCGGCACTTATTCCGGCGAGCTTTCTCGCGTCAGGCGGCGACGCGGGAAAACGAGGCTCTCTGCGTCATCGAGGCAGGTCCTATAAGATAAACGGTGGTCTGGACGCGGCAGAATTGGCCGGATTTGCGCCGTGTGGCCGATATGAATATGTGGGCCGCTGTCCGGCCTCGTTTTGAAATGCGTTGGGAAGATACAGCTATGCCGCAGCACGCCGATCCCCTACGGCAACTGATACGGACGCGTACGCGTACGAAATCCTGCCCTTTCTGCGCCGAGGACATTCGATTTGAGGCAGTGAAATGCCGCTATTGTGGCGAGTTTCTCCATGGCGACCGCCGGGAAACGCAGGCCAAATTCGGGCCGCCGGACCCCGATGCCGAGTGGCAGGAGCAGGATGAGGAATTGGACGAAGAGATCGAGGATGAGGAGGAAAGTGCGGTCCTCTGGTTCGGCCGGCCCAGTGTTTTTGCGCTGACCGGAACGATCCTCAAGATGGGCCTCTTTGTCGCCGTGTGCGGGGCGGTCTTCCGGTACCCCGTAACCGGGCTGATCACCCTCATGCCGAACCAGGACGTGAATCTGGAGATGTTGGCGCGCGTCGAGGGCTGGATCGACTGGGCGGCGCTGGGGCTGATGACGGCGGCGCTGCTGGCCCTTACCTGGAAGCTCATCGCCCTCAAGAGCATCTACTATGAGGTGACGCCCGACCGCATCGA
>JAFGCA010000066.1 GCA_016932895.1 Sedimentisphaerales bacterium
ATGCTGGTGCTGGTTGCCGTCGCATCATGTGTGATCATTTTGAGGGCGAAGAAGGCATGATGCGATTCTCTTTGACGCAGTTGCTCTGTTTGCTGGTGGTTTTGGTCGGCCCTGCCTTTTGCCAGGACTGGCCCACCTATATGCACGACAATGCCAGGAGCGGGGTCTCAGAGACACCGCTCGCATTGCCGTTGCGTTCGGCGTGGACGTTCGAGCCGCAAGAGCCGCCCGCGCCGGCCTGGCCCGGTCCGGCGAAGCAGGACTACTACCACCGTCACTACGACCTGCGGGCCACGGTGGCCTACGACCGGGCCTTCCACGTCGTGGGGGCGGGCGAATCCATCTACTTCGCCTCGTCGGCGCAGGACAAAGTCTATGCGCTGGATGGGGCAACGGGACAGGTCCGCTGGACGTTCTTCACGGAAGGTCCCGTGCGTTTCGCGCCGGTCCTGTGGGGCCAGAACCTCTACGTCGGTTCGGACGATGGCTGCGTGTACTGCCTTGCCGCCGCCGACGGTTCCTTGAAGTGGAAACGCAGGATCGCGCCGGAGCATCGCTTGATCCCGGGCAACGGACGCATGATCTCGTTGTGGCCGGTGCGCACGGGGATCGTGGTGGACGACGGGGTCCTGTACTGCACCGCCGGTCTCTTCCCGGTCCAGGGAACGTATTTGGCTGCGCTCGAGGCGCGGACCGGAGCGGTGCAATTCAGACGAAAGATCGACATCTCCCCGCAAGGTTACGTTCTCGCTTCCGCCCGGCGCCTGTATGTCCCGACCGGTCGCACCCATCCCGTCATCTTCACGCGCGACACCGGCGGCCAGGAGGGGCAGCTCTCCAGTGCCGGAGGCGCCTATGCCCTGTTGACGGACGACGTCCTGGTGACCGGTCCGGGGCGCGGCGCCAAGGAGCTGTATGCCGACGATCCACAGGCAAAAGACACCATCGCTACGTTCGGCGGCCTGCGCATGCTGGTTTCGGAGTCGGTGGCGTACATGCAGTCGGAGAGGCAGTTGGCCGCGTTCGATCGAGGCCGGTATTTTCAGCTCTCGCGGGAGCGTCGGGACCTGCAGCGCCGGCGCGACGCCGCCCAGCAGTCGCTCAAGAAAATGAAGGCGGGCACGCCCGAAGCGAAGCGCGTGCAGTCGCAGATAGCGGACTTCGACGCCGGGATTGCGCGCCTGGACGGACAGTTGAAGGATTGCTATCTCTGGACGGTCGGCTGCGAGTATCCGCACGCGATGATCGCGGCGGGAAAGACGCTCTTCGTGGGGGGGCAGGACCGCATCGCCGCCATCGACAGCGGCAGCGGCGCGGTGGTCTGGACCGCCGACGTGAAAGGCAAGGCGTGCGGACTGGCCGTTGTCAGCGGATCGCTGCTGGTCAGCACGGATACGGGGCGCATCCACTGCTTTAGCGATTCCGAGAGCGGTGCGTCGGGGACGATTGCCGAGACGTCTGCGCCCGGATGTCCCTATCCACAGGATGCCTTGACGAAACGATATGAAGAGGTTGCGGACTACATCGCGGGTCGCTTGCCCTGCGAGCTCGGATATTGCCTCGTGCTGGATTGCGGCCAGGGCCGCCTGGCGTATGAATTGGCACGTCGGACGCAGCTCAAGGTCGTCGGGGTCGAATCGGATGCCGAGAAGGTCGAGAAGGCGCGCCGGCTGCTTGATAAAGCCGGTCTCTCCGGCCGCGTGGCCATCCATCATGGCACCGTTTCGGAACTGCCTTACACAAGCTTCTTTGCCAACGTGGTGGTCTCCGACGGCATGCTCGGCGCGGGCAAGCGCCCGGATCGCCTGAGTGACATTGCCCGCCTCGTGCGTCCGTATGGAGGGGTGCTCCTGCTGGGCGAAGCCGCGAGATCCGACTCCGAAAGCGATATGCAGCGATGGGCCGAGAGTGTTTTGCCGGGCTGGCGTGTTGAGAACAGCGAGGGCGTCACCTGGGGCATCTATCGTCGGGGCCGGCCCGAAAACGCCGGCGAATGGACGCATACCTACGCCGAGCCGGGCAACAGCGCATGCAGCGGGGACGAGATCGTCAAAGGTCCCCTGACCCTGCAATGGTTCGGCGAGCCGGGCCCCCGGGACATGATCGACCGCCATCACCGCAACGTGCCCCCGCTTTTCAAGGATGGACGGCTCTTCGTCCCGGGCGACTGCGTCGTCTTCGCGGTGGACGCCTACAACGGCACGATTCTCTGGAAGCGCGAGGTGCCCGATTCTCGGCGTTTGGGTGTCTTCCTGGACGGCAGCAATATGGTCGTCGACGAGCGCTGGCTGTATCTGGCCGTAGGGGACCGATGCCATGCGTACGATGTCACCAGCGGCGAATTGGCGCGAAGTTTCTCCCTGCCTCGGCCCGCCGGAAGCAAGCTGCACAAGTGGGGCTATCTCGCCTGTCAGGACTCGATTCTTTTCGGCTCCGGCTGCCGGGCGGACGCTTCGTATACCGAGACCAGCTACGATGCCGACCTGGCCCTGTGGTACCGGGATATGAAGGTCGTGACGAGCGATTATCTTTTTGTCCGGGACAAAGATGGCGGTGCGCCGCTCTGGACCTATCGGGACGGCCTGATTCTCAACACGACCCTTACGCTTGGCGACGGGCGAGTCTACTTCGTGGAAACGCAGAGCCCCGCGGCCCTGGCCGACAAGACCGGCCGCCTGCCGATCAAGACGCTGTTTCAGGGCGACCGGCAGTATCTCGTGGCGCTGGAACAGAGAACCGGACGCGTGGTCTTCAAGAAGAAGATCGACGTGACGCATTTTGAGGAGCCGGTCTATCTGAACTTCGGACAGGGCGTGTTGTTGTTGAGCGGTTCGCGCCTTGCGGGCAAGTCGATAGAGTATTATTATGATGCCTTTGACGCGGAAACCGGGGCCGCGCTGTGGCACGCCGGCCACGACTCCGGCCTGGCGATCGATGGCGGGCACGGAGAATACAACCGGCACCCCACGATTGTGGGCGACGTCGTGTATGCCTGGCCCTATGCGTACGCTTTGGGCAGCGGTAAGAGAATCGAGGATTGGAAGTTCGATCGTCGCGGGCACGGCTGCGGCGGTGTCTCGGCATCGGCGCAGTGTCTGTTCTGGCGGGGCGGAAATCCATGGATGTACGATCTCGGGCCCCGGGGAGGACCGGAACGACTCAATGTCGTCAGCCGGCCCGGATGTTGGATCAACATGATCCCGGCCGGCGGGCTCGTGCTCATCCCGGAGGCGAGTTCCGGCTGCACGTGCGGTTTTCCCGTGCAGACGTCGCTGGCGTACATTCCGCAGAGCAGCCTGAAGTAACCGCCGGCATCCGGCCGCATTTGGACACGTACGAGGTTTGGTGGCAGTAGTTATGGCTATCGCGAAATTGATTGTGAAAGAGCTGTGGCATCGGAAGGTGAACTTCCTTCTCGGCGTCCTGGCCGTAACGACCGCCGTGGCGTTCTTCGTGGCGTTCCACACGGCCGCGCGGGCCTCCGAACGGGAGACGGCCCGGCTGATGCTCTCGATGGGCTACAACCTGCACGTCATCGCCGGGGAGGCGGACGTCGGGGGGTATCTCCTGACCAGCGTTCCCGACCAGACCATGCCGCAGGAGTACCTGGACAAGCTCGCCTCGCAGAAGAAGATTTCCTACAACCATCTGCTGGCGACGCTCGATGGGAAAGTGACGTGGCGCGGCATGGAGATCATCCTGACCGGCATCGCACCGGAAGTGTGTCCCCCGGGTCGAAAGAAGCCGCCGATGGTCTTTCAAATCGAGCCGGGCACGGCCTACGTGGGACATCAGATCGCCGAGCGGTTCCAGGTCGAAAAGGGACAGACCATCGTGCTTGGCGGCAAGTCGCTGAAGGTCGAGCGCTGCCTGGCCGAATCGGGCGGCGTCGATGACGTTCGCATCCAGTGCAGCCTCAGCGACGCGCAGGATATCCTGAACCTGCCCGGTCGGCTCAGCGAAATCCAGGCCGTCGATTGTCTGTGCTTTCTCGAAAACGGCGATCCCGTGGCGATCCTGCGAAAGCAGATCGGCGAGATTCTCCCCGGGGCGCAGGTCTTGCAGGTCAAATCGCTGGCCGAGGCCCGGGCCAAACAGAGGCAGATGATCCGCAAGATTTTTGCGGTGATGATCCCGTTCGTGGTGATTGCCTGCGGCGTCTGGATCGGCGTGCTGGCGATCATGAACGTGCGCGACCGTCAGCAGGAGATCGGCCTGCTCCGGGCGCTGGGCTACAACGCGGGGCCCATCATGTTCCTGTTCGTGGGCAAGGCCGTGCTGACCGGCGTGTTGGGCGCGGTTGCGGGATTTGCCGTGGGGACGGCCCTGGGTCTGGAATTCGGCCCCAACATCTTCAAGATCACGGCCCAGACGATTCTGCGGCCGGAATGGTCCATCTTCGTGCAGTCCTGCGTTCTGGCGCCGCTGTTCGCCGTCGTCGCCGGTTTCGTGCCGACGATGATTGCCGTGACGTATGATCCCGCCGCAACATTGAGAGAAGAGTAGAAATGATCGTCGTTGAAGATCTTGCCAAGACGTACCAGACGCGAGGGGGCCGGGTCGAGGCGCTCAGCCAAATCAACCTGCAAATCGACCCCGGGGAGTTCGTCGTCCTGTGCGGGCCCAGCGGCAGCGGCAAAACGACGCTGCTGATGACGATAGCGGCCATGCTGCGGCCGACCCGCGGGGCGGTCTGCCTCGGCCGGCGCAACATCTACGAAATGACCGGGCGCGGGCGCGCCGCCTTCCGCGCCGACAATATCGGCTTCGTCTTCCAGATGTTCCACCTCGTGCCCTATCTGAACGTGCTGGAAAACGTTCTGGTGGCCGCCGGCGCCGTACGCAAGAAGGACGCAAAGGCGCGCGCCGAACAGCTTTTGGACCGGCTGGGCTTGCAGCCGCGCGCCTGGCACCGGCCCGCCGAGCTCAGCGCGGGCGAGAAACAGCGCGCCGCCATCGCCCGGGCCCTGCTCAATCAGCCCAAGCTCATCCTGGCGGATGAGCCGACGGGCAATCTCGATCCGGAGAACGCCGCCTCGGTCCTCAAGCACCTCCGCGATTTCCAGGGCGACGGCGGGACCGTGGTGGTTGCGACCCACGGCCCGGCCGCGAAAGAGTTCGCCACCCGCACCGTCTACCTGAACAACGGCAGGCTCGAAAAGATGAGCTGACTCCGCCCCGGTTCCGCTCACTGCGCCGAACGGCGGGCCTGAATCTGCATGTTCCGGTCGTATTCCATCGTGAAGCTGTAGGCGACCACCGTAGCCTTGCGGTCGAGAGTGTGCGGTTCGAGATCGAGGTCCCAGCGCAGGATGCCCTGCTTACGCGTCGTCCGGAGATATTCCGCGTCCGCGCTCAGCGCCGGTTCCGTCTCTTCCAGCTCGATCTTGATCGAGGGATCGCCGGCATGGGGAAGGCGGTCGAGCAGTCGTAACGTCACAGGCGCGTCCTTGTAGTTGCTCAGAGTCACGCGATAGCGGTAGGTGTCGATGCGGTTGCCGCCCTGAATCCGGCTCTTCTTCTCCTCAAGCTCGCGCTGGAGGCGCACCTGGGAATCGATGCCGAAGCCGGCGGTGAATCTCTCGCCGATGGTGACCTGGGGCAGTTGGCTGCGGCCCACGAACTCGCCGTTGCGGAACATGGCGGCCGAGCCGGGCAGCAGAATCGTTTCGCTGTGGTTCGACACGTCGGCCTGGAGGTAGACGTAATCGGTCAGCAAGGGCGTCGCAACCAGTCGAAAGTCCGCTTTGGCGGCAATTGTGGCGATGGTCACGAGCTGCTGGTCACTGCGGCTGGGCAGGGTGAGCCGCCCGGGGAGATCGTACGTGACACTGATTCCCTCCGTACGCATCACCTCGGCCATCTGCTGCTGGAACTGCTCCACCTCCCGCTGGCCCGCGTTGAAGAAGAACGCCTGGTTCTCCACAGACAGCTCGTTGAGCCGGGTGTTGGCGGTCAGGCCCTTCATCGCATAGTCCTTGCGAGACTGCTGGAACCGGGCGAAGTTGTCGAACACGGCGCTTGGCGGCTGGACGCTTTGCACCTGGGCGGGTGGCCGCAGTCCGACGAACATGGGCTCGAGCGTCGGCGGGGCGGCGACCATGGTCGGCTCGGCGGTCGAGAGACTCAGGGTCACGCCGCTCCAGTCTTCGCCGCTGGTCTGGTTGACGACCGCGTTGTACTCGATCGTGACCGCCGACGTGTCGGGGCGGGCCCGCAGGTTGTATTGCTGCTGCCAGTTGGCGCCGTTGACCAGGTAGTTGAGCTCGAGGGCGACGTGGCGCCGCTGCCCCGGGTTGAGAAACAGGACCGCCTGGCGCTCCGTCCGCGAGCGACCGGCGGTCAGCTCGTTGCGCTTGCGCGTCAGCACTTCCTGCTCCTTCTTGCGTTCGGCGATGGTGTCCTCCAGCGTCAGCCGATTCGCGAGGTACTCGCTGCCTTTCTGTTCGATCAGAGCGGTCAGATTCTGCAGCGGCTCGAACGCGAGCAGGCCGCGGTTCAGGTCGCTGTTGGCCGCGGCGACGGAGAACTCCTGGAGCTTCTCGAACATCTGCCACTGCTTGCCGTTCTGTTCCAGCTCGGACTGGGCGTACTTGATCTGGTTCTGGACGTCTTCCATTTCCTGGTCGAGCTTCCGGACTTCGTCGCGCGTATCTTCCTTGACCGCCTGCTCGCGATAGCGTACGCTCAGGACGGCGGTTCCATCGCTGGCCTGGGCGTACATGCTCTCGGGGATGATGTTGGCCGGCAGGTCCGTCACGATCAGTTCCGTGCTGTCGGCCGGCAGGGCCGCGTCGATCTGGCGCGTCACGAGAGCCTGGCCCCGGTAGACGACGACGCGTGTGATCGTCCCGGTGGTCGTACGCTCATCGGCGCCGAAGGCCGACTGTGACAGGGTCAGACAAAACAATGCGACAACGGCGGTGATGCGGTGCTTTTTCATTTCCGGTTCCTTTCTACGAGGGTTTCGCTTTTGTGTGTATCGACACTTCAAGTATCCGGCGCGTCCCCTGGAGTACCAAGTAAAATGGATGTAAAATAACCGGCCGGCATTTTTACACAGGTTTTACAGACCTTGCCCGCGTGGAAGCTTATACTATAGTAGGCAGGTACACGATGAACGACGAAGCTCACATCCTGATCGTGGAAGACGAACAGCGGATTCGGTCCGCTCTGAAGGACTTCCTGGAGTACCATCACTTCACCGTGAGCGAAGCGGCGGACGGGCCGGCCGCGAAGGACCGGGTCGAGAGCAAGCGGTTCGATCTGATCTTGCTGGACCTGATGCTTCCGGGGATCAGCGGAGAGCAGCTCTGCACGGACTGGCGCCGGCAGGGCGTCCAGACGCCCATTATCATGCTCACCGCCAAGGGCCAGGAGACCGACAAGGTGCGCGGCCTGGACAGCGGGGCGGATGACTACATCACCAAGCCTTTCTCGCTGGAAGAGATGCTGGCCCGCATCCGGGCGGTGCTGCGGCGGATCGATCCGGCCCGCGCCGTGGGGCAGACGTTTGCCTTCGGCGACCTGCTCGTGGACGCCGAGGCCCTGAAGGTGGCCCGCGACGGAAAAGAAACCGAAATCAGCCGGCGGGAAGCGGGAATCCTCCAGCACTTTGCGGCCCATCCCAACCGGGTTATCAGCAGGGACGAGCTGTACCGCGAGGTCTGGAAGGAGACGTTGACCGAGATCGAGACGCGCACGGTGGACATGCACATCGCCAAGCTCAGGGCCAAGATTGAGATCGAGCCGGGCGATCCGAAACTCATCCGGACCGTTCGCGGCGCCGGGTACAAGTACGTTCCGTGAGAGCAGCAAGCGATGTATAAGCGACTGTTGATACTTTCGGTCATTGTGGTGGCCACGCTGTGCGGCGTGACGTGCCTGGGATACCACGCCGTCAACAAGTGGGCCCAGGGTCTGGAAGGCGCCCGGTTGGGGGAATTCGCCGAGGTCGCCGAGCAGATTCGCCAGGACGTCAAACGCAAGCTGGACGAATTCATTCAGGCCGAGCAGGAGAGGCCCTACACGGACTATCAGCAGTATTACGTGCCGGACACCGTGACGGCGGTTCAGCAGCAACTTCCCCTGCTGCGCTCACCGCTGGCGGGGCAGTTGGCCAATAGCTTTGCCTACGGATATTTCCAGATCGAGCCCACGGGCGACATCGTCGCTCCCTGGTACAGTCCCGACACCGTACGTCCCGTACAAAACGAGGTTGATCGCGAGGCCCGGATGCAGTTCGACAACATCGTCTCGAATTTCATGCCGGCTATGGCCTCGGCCGGAGCTGCGCTGCTTCCGGAAAGGTCCAACGCCGACAAGGAGATTCTCGCGGACGTGGAGGACCAGGTCGCGTTGGTGGAGCGCGAAGAGATGGCGGAGAAGCCCGGGCCGCAATTGGCCTCGAAGCAAGCATCGGGCCGAAGGAAATCGTATTCGATCGAGAGCCTGCAGACCGAGAGTGTCGCGCCGAAGGTCCTGACACAGCAGCGCGCCATCGTTGCCTCGAACCGGGCGCGGACGGCGCCATTGAACGAAGCACAGCAACAGGAACTGTCGGAGCTGCGCCGGGACCAGCGCGTGTCGCAGTCCGCCACGGCACCTGCAGCCGACGGGTTCGCAGGCGCGCGACAACGCTCGACCGCTCAGCCGCAGATGCAGCAACAAGCGCTGATCGATACGAGCGAAGAGCAGCCGTCCTCTCAAGCGGCAGGGCTCCCAAATCAGTACTTCCGTTTTCAGGAGGCAAATCAAGCAGAGGAGCTCGATCTCTCGGACACGGTCCAGATCCGCATCGAGCCTTTTGTCCCCATGGCGGTGCCGGAGCCCAACGGCACGCGCTCGCTGTTCGGGCGGCAGGTCTTCCTTCTGCGCCATGTCCAGGTCGAAGACGAGCACATCGTACAGGGTTTTCAATTCAACGAAGAACAGCTTGTCGCCGAGGTCAAGGAATCGGCGCAGCGGTTCGCGCGGGAGAACATGGGTTTCGATCTGTGCGGCCGCAGCGGTGCCAACAGTGCCTCCACTGCTACGGCGGGCGTCGCATACACGGCGATTCTCGATTTCGGATTCGGGGAATTGCTTCTATACCTCCAAGAGCTGGATCCGGCCTGGATCGGCAGGCAGACCGGCACTCTGCGGCGCTGGTATTTCAGCACGATCGCTGTGGTTTTCGTGGCCGTAAGTCTGGCGCTGGCGGGCTTGTGGAAGACGACCCGGGCCCAGATCAAGCTGGCGCAGAAGAAGGACGAGTTCATCTCGGCGGTCTCGCACGAGTTGCGTACGCCGCTGACGTCGATCCGCATGTATGCCGAGATGCTGGAGAACAACTGGCTCACGTCCAAAGCCAAGACGACGGAATACTATCGCAACATTCGGCAGGAAAGCGAGCGGCTCAGCCGGCTGATCGAAAACGTCCTCGATTTCTCCCGCCTCCAGCGTGGCCGCAAACGATACG
Source organism: Sedimentisphaerales bacterium (assembly GCA_016932895.1). Next base: position 9,461 of record JAFGCA010000066.1, read on the forward strand.
ACTTCCGCCTCGGTGACGTGAACCAGTGTATCGCGGAGGTCGTGGCCATGATGAGACCCTATGCGGCCGAGCAAGGCTTCTCCATCGAGACCGACTTCGGGAACGTGGGAGAGAGCACCTTCGACCGGGATGCCGTGGCGCAGATCGTCGTGAATCTGCTGGACAATGCGGTCAAGTACGCGCGGTCGGCCGAGGACAAGCGGATTCACGTCCGCACCGGGCGCGACGACGGGCACGCGATCATTGAGGTGGAGGACCACGGTCCGGGCGTTCCGAACCGCCAGCGAACGAAGATTTTCGAGCAGTTCTACCGAGGCGCCTCGGAGGCCCCGGGCTGCCAGACCACGGGCACCGGGCTGGGACTGGCTCTGGTAAAGCGTTTCGCCGAGGCGCACCGCGGCTTCGTGGAGATTCGCTCGGGGGAGCCCGGCCGGACCGTCTTCTGTGTCGGCCTTGCCACGGAGCTGTAGAATCCCCCGCTGCCTCTGCCCGGTACGGTGTTTCACAAATCGTGTGCCCATAGATTGCTTCGCTCCGCTCGCAATGACATATTGTGCATTGCGTTTGTCATTGCGAGGAGAGCAGCGACGAGGCAATCTCCTTTTTCCGATAGTCGCATGGTTCCCCAAATGAGGCGCCATGGTTTTTCTCCGGATGAGAAAGCCGTTGACCGCGGGATATCTGCCTTCTACACTGCCCGGACGATTAGTTTGGAGCGCAGTTTCTATCCGATGGGGTCGCCATGGAGTTGTCAGAGTTATTGGGGAAGAGCTTCACGTGCGAGTGCGGCAGGACGCACGACGTGCCCGTGCGCCGCTTCGTGTACGAGCCGGAGGCCGTCGAGGCATTGCCGGAGGTGGTGAGGCAATGTGCGGCGCCGTCGGAGGTGCAACGAGTTGCGGTTGTGGCCGACGCGCGCACGCGGAATGTCTGCGGAGACGCCGCTCGCAGCGCCCTGGAACGAAGCGGGATCAGTGTTGCCGAGGTGCTGGTACCTGACAACGAGAAAGGCGGCCCGGCATGCGACGAGGCCACGTTCGGCGCGTTGGCCGGGCAGCTTCGCACCGTGGACCCGGATATGGTCGTGGCCGTTGGCAGCGGCGTGATCAATGACCTGTGCAAGTGGAGCGCATTCGAGCTGGACCGGCCGTACATGGTCGTGGCCACGGCAGCTTCGATGAACGGCTATGCCGCGGCCAACGTCGCCGCCAAAGTGGAAGGGGTCAAGGTCTTGGTTGAAGCCCGGCCGCCCTTGGCGGTGGTGGCCGAGCCGGCCGTCATCGAGCAGGCGCCGCGCGAAATGACCGCCGCCGGATTCGGTGACACCATCGCGAAGTACCAGAGCAACGCCGACTGGGTGATGAACCACCTGCTCTTCGATGAGTACTACTGCGGCTTCTGCTCCGGCATCATCGGTACGCTCGAGCCTCTCTATCTGACGCATCCGGAGGATCTGAGAGACGGCGCCAGCGGCGCCGTCAAGGGGCTGTTCGAGGCGCTGTTCTATTCAGGTATCGCCATGACGCTCGTGGGGACCAGCGCCCCGGCCAGCGGAGGCGAGCACCTTCTCAGTCACACGCTGGACATGATGGCGGACGTGCAGGGACAACGCCACGACCTGCACGGGCGGCAGGTGGGTCTGGGGACGATCCTCTCGGCCGCTTTGTACGAGAGAATCCTGGGGATGGAACGGCCCGCCTTTGCGGAAATGCCGCGCGCCGTCGATCGCGATTTCTGGGTCGTACCGGCGGTCGTCGAGGCCGTCGCGAAACAGTACGAGGCGAAGAAAACCCACCTGGAGTTGGCACGGCGGCGAATCGCCGAGGAAAAGACGTGGGAGCAGCTTCGGACGCGTCTGAGCGCCGAGGTCAAGCCCGCTCGAAGGGTGCGCGATTGGCTGCGGCAAGCGGGCGGCGCCACGTCATGTGCGGACGTCGGCTGCTCACGCCGGCGGCTGCGGGAGGCCGTGACGCACATGCACGAGATACGCAGGCGATTCACCGTCGTCGATTTGGCGTGGCTCGTCGGCGTTCTGCCCGGTGCCGTCGATGATCTCATCGATGAGTGGCTCAGCGACTCGCCTTGAGCAAGGCGCCCGCCGTCAGAGACAGGGACAGGGATGGTGCAGGAGCCAGTTTCGGGCCGCGCCTTCATCGGTGGCAAATAGGAAGAGGCCCTGCAGCCCCACGAGGCGAAAGATCCCCATGATGCTCGGCGGAACGGCGCACAGGATCAGTTGGCGGTTGACGCCGTTGAGCAGTCGTTCCAGGATCATCAGGCTGCAAATCGTGCCGGAGGACATGATCTCGACGAGCGAGAAATCGAGGATGATATTCTGCCTTCGCGTGTTGGCGTTCTTGATGGCGGTTTCCAACTCGTGGCCCATGTGTGGTTCTGAAGGTAGGGCGATCACCCGCGTTAGCTCTACCGAATCCTGAAAGTCCATCGTCGACCCCCCGTTTGCGCATGCGTTTCCGTGTCTTCGTGCGGCGTTTTATCGGAAAACTCTGCGTTGCTGTAGTTCATGTTACATAAAGTCTAACCCAAGCCGTTCCAAATCCAAATGCGCGGGGCGAAAAAGGTCATACCGTTTTCTCGCGTGGTGCGTCTGTGCGGCGGTTTCGCGGCGGGCGTATTGCAGAATGCCGCCGAAGCGGTTAGACTCGGTGCCGGGCCGGCTAGGTATGGATCAGGAGCCGCAGACGGGGTACGAGAAGGATGTTGCGATTCGTTACGGACAAGCAAATATACGAGGAGGTCATCTGCGGTGCGGTTCCGGGGGCCGAACGGCTGCTCTGGCTGGCGACGGCGGATTTGAAAGACTTGCACGTACACGCGCCCGGTCGGATGGTTCCCTTCCTGGAGGTCCTGTCCGGCTTGATCGCCCGGAACGTGGAAATCCGTCTCCTGCACGCCAAGGAGCCGGGCCCGATCTTTCGCCGGGATTTCGACCGGTATCCCAATCTGGCGCGCGGGCTGGAACGCATGCTGTGTCCCCGGGTCCATCTCAAGTGCGCCGTGGTCGACGGCCGCTGGGTTTATACCGGCAGCGCCAACCTCACCGGGGCCGGCGTCGGGGCCAAGAGCGGGCGCCGGCGCAATTTCGAGTCGGGTATCATCACGACCGATCCGGCCATCGTGGACAAGGTCATGGAGCAGTTCGACGGCATCTGGCGCGGGTCGCACTGCAAGGAATGCGACAGGAAGGAATTTTGTGACGAACATGTGGACATCCTGGCGACGACCCGGGGGCCGGGCCGCTAAGGTCGCGCCATGCCGATGAAGTGTTACGGATACCTGGATATCGAGACGACGGGGCTGAGCCGGCAGTACGCGGAGCTGACCGTGGTGGGGATTGCGACCGTGACGGGGACGTCGCTGCAAGTCGCCCAGCTCTACGGGGGGCAGATCGCCGCCGCCGCGGTCGCCCGGTTGCTCGAGCCCGTGGACGAGGTCTACACCTACAACGGAAGCCGCTTCGATCTGCCTTTCATCCGGCACAAGCTCGGCCTGGACGTGAAGGGCCAGGTCGCGCACACGGACCTGATGTACGACTGCTGGCGCCGGAAGCTCAAAGGAGGGCTCAAGGCGGTCGAGAAGCGCCTGGGGATTTGCCGGAAGCTGCCCGAGGTGAACGGATACATGGCCGTGCAGCTCTGGTGGCAGTATGTCAATAATAACAACCCGGCGGCGCTGCGGATGTTGCTTACGTACAATCAAGAGGATATTGTAAACCTTCACACGCTGCGAAAGAAACTCGGCGTCGCCTGAGCGTGTGTGAATTCGTATGAACGCTGGATTTTTGCCTGTGGTTACGGAGTGACAGATTGTGACGGACGTACTGATATACGGCGGCGGGGCGGTCGGGCTCGGCATCGGCAGTTGCCTCCTGGCGGCCCGGGCCCGGGTGGACATCATCGCGCGAGAAGACACCGTGGCGAGCCTGCGGGCCCACGGCCTGCTGCGCCGGGGGCTGTTCGGCGATTTCCACGCCGGCGCCGAGACGTTCGAGTGTCACGCCTCGCTGGATGAGTGTCACACCGGTCCGTACGATTTCGTGCTGGTCTGCACGAAGTCGTTCGATTCGGCCGCGGCGGCGGCAGATCTGGCGGCGCATCGCGACAAGCTCGGCGCCGACGCGAAGATCGTGCTTCTGCAGAACGGCTGGGGCAACGCGGAGGTCTTCTCCGGTCATTTCGGGCCGGAGCGAATTTACAGCGGACGCGTCATCACCGGGTTTCAGCGTCACCGCCCGCACGAAGTGGAGATCACGGTCCATGCCGACGCCATTCACATCGGGACCCTCTTTGCGGGAGACGTCGCGGCAATCGAGCCCCTGTGCCGGGCGATCGGTAGGGGCGGCATCCCCTGCGAGAGCACCGGCGACGTCGGCAGGGACCTGTGGGCGAAGATGCTCTACAACTGCGCTCTCAACCCGTTGGGCGCGGTCTTGCGGGTGCCGTACGGGGCCCTTGCCGAGCAGGAGACGACCCGGCAGTTGATGGACCAGATCGTCGCCGAGGTGTTCGCGGTGATGGGGGCGGCCGGTTACACGACGCATTGGCCGACGGCCCGGGACTTCCTCGACGTCTTCTACGCCCGGCTCGTTCCGGATACGGCCGAGCATGAATCCTCGATGTTGCAGGACATCGCCGCCGGCAAACGAACCGAGATCGGTGCCCTCAACGGCGCCGTCATGGACCTTGCCGACCGACACGGCATCGACGTGCCGCACAACCGGGCGGTCTACAACCTCGTTCGGTTTCTGGAAAGTCAGGAGGTGTAATCGTCACCGGTTCACGAAGCACGTTGTTTGTGGGCGTATGCGATTGACGCGATGGTACGCAAAAGAATAGACGAACATACTCTCAAGGTCCTCGAGTTCGAAGAGGTCAAGAGCATCCTGGCCTCGTTCGCGAGCAGCGATCTGGGGCGCGACGCCGCCCGGTCGCTGTATCCTTCCGTCGATGCGCACTGGACGCGAACGCGGGTGGCCGAGACGAGCGAGTTGAAGCTGGTTCTGGACCGGGGCGAGCGCGTGCCCCTGGCCGGGCTGAGGGAGATTGGCCCGCTGCTCAAGCAGCTCGGTAAGAAGCAGACGGTGCTCGAGCCGGAGCAACTGCTGGACGTGGCCGATACGCTGGCCGCCGGCGCCAGGCTGAGGTTGTTCCTGACCAATCTGGAACCCGCACAGAGCGTGCATCTCTCGGCCATGGGCCTGAAGCTGGGCGATTTCGAGCCGCTGGTAAGCGAGATCAACCGGTGCGTGGGCGCCAACAAGCGGGTTCGCGACGACGCCTCCGAGAAGCTCAAAGAGATTCGACGGCAGATCGGCAAGCTCAGCGACCAGATCCATCGCCAGTTCGCGCGCATTGTCTCGGCGCCGTCGCTGCGTCGCGCGATCGAAAACGAGAAGTTCCTCATGCGTCACGGCAGGCCCGTCGTGGCGGTCAAAGCCAACTACCGTCACTTCGTCAGAGGCACGGTGCTGGATCGCTCCAATACCGGCGCGACGTTGTACGTCGAGCCCGATGCGCTCGTGGAGCTGAGCAACGACCTGGAGGACGCGCTCTTCGAAGAGAAGAAGGAGATCGGGCGGATTCTGTGGGTGCTGACCAAGGCCGTGCTCGATCAACGGCCCGGAATCCTCGATACGGTCAAGATGCTGGCCCTGGTGGATCTGACCTACGCCAAGGCGAAATTCAGCGTCGCCTACGGCATGACGCCGCCGGAGATTCGATCCGACGCGTCCCTGTCTCTGCGGCAGGCCCGCCATCCCCTCCTGTTGCAGTGGACCGCCCAGCAGAAGGGCTGTGACGTGACGGAGCTGACCGACGAGGTCGTGCCCATCGACGCGCGGCTGGGCGACGACTTCGATCTGCTCCTGATCACCGGTCCCAACACCGGGGGCAAAACCGTGGTCCTCAAGACTCTCGGCCTGCTTGCGGTGATGGCCCAGAGCGGCATGCACATCCCGGCCCGCGCCGGCTCGCACGTCTCGACCTTCAAGCAGATCTACGCCGACATCGGTGACGAGCAGAGCATCCAGCAGAGCCTCAGCACGTTCTCGGCCCACATGCGACAGATCGTCAAAATCATCGAACGGACCGGCAAAGGCACGCTGGTCCTCCTCGACGAGCTCGGCGCCGGGACCGACCCGATCGAAGGGGCCGCGCTGGCCACGGCCATCCTCGACGAGCTGGTCAAGAAGGGCGGCAGGGCGGTCGCGACCACGCACCTCGGGCAGCTCAAAGCCTATGCCTATACCGCGCCGCGGGCCGAGAACGCCTCCGTGCAGTTCGATTCCGAGACCCTTCAGCCGACGTACCGGCTCATGATCGGCACGCCCGGCAGCAGCAACGCCGTGGTCATCGCCAAGCGGCTCGCGATGCCCCGGGCCGTCATTGGCAAGGCCCAGTCTTTGCTGGACAAAGAGTCGGACGGCAGCTCCGAGCTGATCAACCAGATCCAGGCCACCCGGGAGAATGCCGAGCGCAAGCGCGCGGAGGCCCAGTCGCTGCTCGATGACGCCGGGGCGGTGCGCTCGAAGGCGGCCGAGAAGCTGCGCCATGCCCGCGCCGAAGGCCGGCGCCTGCGCGAGCAGGCGGACCGCGAGATCGACGACTCGATGCAGTCGATACGCCGGCTCATCGACGCCTTCGCCGCCGAGATGCGCAATGCGCCGCGCATCTGGAGCCAGAAGGCCGAGCAGTTGGCCGACGAAGCGGGCAGGCTCGCCGACGGAACCCCCCTGGCCCAGCGCCACGCCGAGTTCGTCGCCTCCCTGCGCCGGGGCGACAGCGTCTACGTGATTCCCTTCAAACGCGAGGGCATCGTCGAACGCATCCGCCGAAAACGCGGGACCATCGTCCTGTTCGTGGACAGCAAGCAGGTCGAAGTGACACTCAGAGAAGTCTGCAAGCCCGACAGCGCCCGCCCCACATAACACGGATTACGATCCCTGTGTGACGCGATCTTGTCATTGACAGCGCAGCAAAGCAATCTCCCGAGTCCTGAGCCACGGGGCATGGACGACGAGATACGAGATACGAACGACGAGATTCTATGTGGAACCACCGATGAACGCGGATGAACGCGGATAACTTCGTTTTTGACGCAGATCTACACGAGATGGACACGGATTCGATCTTGTCATTGCGAGCAGCAAAGCAACGCGGCAATCTCCCGGACCACGAACCACGAACCACGGATTTCAAACCGCGGACGACCCCGAGGCGAAGAAATCATCAATTATCAATAATCCTCCATCAATTCAAAGTTTCGAGCCACGGAATTCCGCGTGCAATCCCCGTATTGAGGTGGTAGAATGAAGATCGCAACGGGACAAAGCCGTCGGCGTGAGACCGACGGCCGGGAACGGTACAATAGTAGAATGGGCTTTAGCCCGTGCCGATTGTGTGCGGCAGGGAGTCGTGGATACCATGATTCCGCCAACCAGCAGGCAAAGCAAGCTGAAAAAAGAGGATTGGAAAAGACTGACAAACAAAAAATAGAAAGCCTGACCCCTTTGGTTCTCTCAATCCAAGACTGAAATAAGTAAGGTGTCCGCGGCATTCCCGGTGGATTGTGCTGGGCACAGGGGTTATGAAGAGAGCGTATATACTTTCTTATCCAGAAGGTGATTTACATGAAGAAATCAATAATGATCGTCCCGTTGGCGCTGAATGTAGTTTTTGTGGTGGGCCTGATTGCGGGTGTGGCTTGCGCGCGGCGGACTATGCTCGATATGGAATCACTGTGCGCCGAAGCAGAATCTGCTCGGCTCATAAGCTACGTTTCCATCCTGGAGTCAGATCGTGAGGACAAAATCAAGCATGTAACTTTCCTCATGAGTAATGCCATCAAAGACAATGAGGAAGGTCGGCCATCAGTCAAGGCACCAGGGTGGTGCTGGCGACCTTGAGGTGCAACAACACCGTGGAGAGGTATCGGTGAACAACACAGGTGACTGTCCCCAATGGCACTAAGTTAAGCTGTCAACCTTGCCTTATCACGTGGTATTTTTAGGAAGCCGAATTTTCGTGTTTGCCGTTTTATCAGGCGTGGCTCGATCCGATTCGGTCGATAGGCATTTGTCTGAGAGGCTATATGGTGCAGCATGGCTGTGTACACCTTACGCCGGTCGGCAACGTGGGACGTTCGCAGTTGAAATGAAAAGGCCAGAATCGTCCTCACCGCCCCCAGAAAACTGATTCGATCGGCGTGTGTTTGTGTGCGTTGGGCGGCTTGATGGATCACCGTCCAGACGAGATTGTGAGCTAAGACGGTGGCGGCGACTTCGCAGTACACATTCTCGACCTTTTTGCCTTGCAGCACGTTCATTTGAAGCGTGGTTTTGAGTGACCCGATACGCGTTTCAATCTCCCAGCGATGGCGATACAATTTGACGATGCTTGATCGCGAGTACTTTTGGGGATCTAACAACGTGGTGACCAGCCATATTTGCTTGGGGCGACCGTTACGCCGGAACTTCGCCCGAATCAGCCGCACCCGTATGGTGTGAGGCAACGAATCATCCGCATATCGCTTGCGCAGTTGGGGGGCCAGGTCCAGCCGGACAATCCACTGGTTAGGACCGATGCGTTTGCCCGCCTGGATCAATTTGTACGGATCCCGTTTCTGGTGAAGAGGACAGATCGTAAAGATCTGGCGTTGTCGGAGTTTGGCGAGGTTGTAAAAGGAACAGAACTTCTTATCACATAAGCAGATAGCTCCATTCGGAATCGCAGGCCACATGCGATGAAACTGGGCATCCTCACTGGTGCGATAGGGGCCCATTTGATAGTCGCACACAGCGCGAACACCGGCGCGAACAAGGAACGTTACCCGTGCGACGGGGAAACGGCTCAGGCCGTGTTTGGTATTGGCATAGCCAAACGTTTCGACCAACTCCGGCTCGTCTGGCATGGAGACCGTCGATCCATCGACGAGAAACACGGGCCGGCCACAATAGAGAAACTGATGGCCCACCAAATCGACGAGGCGTCGGGTGCTGCGTTGCATCAATTCCGGCCACAGCGCGACCGGGAGTCTGGATCGGGCCTGACACCATGCGGCATCGGTAGGCGCCCCACGCTGGATGTTGGCTGCCGCCATGTCGGTCAGCAACGTTCTTATGGATTGGTTCCTATGTAGACTGCGGTACACCAAAGAGCGAACCATGATCGGCGGTGGCAGTCGTCGCTCGCGCCAGACGTGTCCCAGTTGCCTGCAGATCGTCTCGATCTCCGCATCTGTCAGGAGCTCTTCCAGAACAGCAAAAGGAATCTGTTGAGAAAATAGCTGTTGGTCTTCCGTGGACTTGTCGATAATGCACATAATAGGCCTCCTTGACCAATGAGTAGGATAGATCGTTTGCACCTATCTCATCGGCAAGGCAGGCCTTGTTTTATGAAACGGAATGGCTTAACTTAGTGCCATTGGTGACTGTCCCGAATGGCGGTCCGTTAAGGATATCAAAGAAAGAGGTCTCCCATAGCCGATAGGTATGTTAGCGACACAAACTATCGGA
>JAFGCA010000067.1 GCA_016932895.1 Sedimentisphaerales bacterium
AAGGCCGTGCTCATCATCGGCGACTACACCGCCCGCATCGGCGACCCGACCGGCCAGAACACCACCCGACCCATGCTTTCGCCCGAGCAGATCGAGCGCAACGCAAAGACCTACTTCGAGCAGGCGGGCAAAATTCTTGACACCCGGCCCGAGAAGCTCGAAGTCCGCCACAACAGCGAGTGGCTGGCCGATTTGCGCTTGGCCGACACGATCCGCCTGGCCGGCACGATGACCGTCGCCCGCATGCTCGAGCGGGACACCTTCGACATCCGCTACAAGAGGGGCGACCCCATCGGCGTGCACGAGTTCCTCTATCCGCTCATGCAGGGCTACGACTCCGTCATGGTGCACAGCGACGTCGAGCTGGGCGGCACCGACCAGACGTTCAACAACCTCGTCGGCCGGGACCTGCAACGACTCAACAACCAACTGCCCCAGATCGTCATCACCACGCCCATCCTCGTCGGACTCGACGGCAAGGAGAAGATGAGCAAGTCGAAGGGCAACTACGTCGGCGTCACCGACGAGCCCTCCAACATGTTCGGCAAGATCATGAGCATCTCCGATGAGATGATGGAGAACTACTTCACCCTGCTCACAGACCTGCCGATGGACCGGATCGCCGAGCTGACTGATCCACACAAAACGCATCCGAAAGAGGCGAAGGTGCTGCTGGGCAAGACAATTGTCGCCCAGTTTCACGGCCCGGAGGCCGCTGAGGCCGCCGTCACGGAGTTCGAAAAGGTGTTCGCCAAAGGCCAACTGCCGGACGAGATGCCGGAATTCACCCTGTCGGCCGTTCCGATCAGCATCAAGAACCTGCTGACCACATGCAAGCTCGTCGACACCGGGGGCGAGGCCAAGCGCATGGTCCAGCAAGGCGGCGTCAGTATCGACGGGCAAAAAGCCGCCGATGCCAACACCGAGGTCACACCCCGCGACGGCATGGTCGTCCAGGTTGGCAAACGCCGTTTCGCCCGCCTCTGCGTCAAATGACAGGCACGCGCCAAGCCCAACTCGCTTGTAGTGTGCCCGCAAGGACACACAAAGGTAGCGTCTGGCGGTATCACTACACACCGGACACGTCCGATTTTGCGCGTTTTTCTGAACGGGCGTCCCCTTTCAGCCGATAGAGCCGGTAGAATGAGGCTATGCCCGCCCTCTGTGGCTCCTGGAATGGGCTGCGCCGGCCGGTAAGATTTCTTGCTTTTCGGAACATAGCGGGTATAATAGCCGTATTGAGACCGAAGGAGGCAGGTGTTTGCACCTCCAACAGGATGTAAGTTTTCGGCTGGAACGACACTTCGCGATCCCGCATGCATCTTCGGAAGCCGCCTCTCACGATCCTCTACCGGTCATTGTGTTGATGTTGTTTGAAGTGACGTTTTTTAGGACTTTCTGATGCCCTTTGCAAGAATGGGTCTTTGTGACCCGCTGCTGCGTGGCGTTGATGCCAGCGGCTACACCACCCCCACCGAAATTCAATCCCAGGCGATCCCGGCGGTCCTGAGCGGCCAGGACATTATCGGATGTGCCCAGACGGGAACGGGAAAAACCGCCGCATTCGTGTTGCCCATTCTGCACCAGCTCCACGAAAGCCAGCCAGCGAAGAAGAAGCCCGCTATCAGGGTGCTGATTCTGACCCCAACGCGCGAACTAGCCGTGCAAATCGAGGAATCGATCCGCAACTACGGCCGGTTCCTCCCCTTCCGGACGCTGGCCGTCTACGGCGGCGTGAGCATTGAGAAGCAATTGAGCACGCTGCGCCACGGCGTAGACCTCGTCGTGGCCACTCCGGGCCGGCTCATGGACCACATGCGACGACACAGCATCAGCTTCAAGTCGATCGAAGTGTTCGTCCTGGACGAAGCCGACCGCATGTTCGACATGGGTTTCATCCGCGACGTGCGAAAAATCATCGATGTGCTGCCCGAAAACCGCCAGACGCTGCTCTTTTCCGCCACGATACCCCCCGAGGTCGAGCGTCTCGCCACCGGAGTGCAGAAATCACCCCGGATGATCCAGATCGGCGAGCAGCGCAATCCGATCGACACCATCACCCAGCACGTGCACCCGGTTGAAAAGCGGCAGAAAATCGACCTGCTCGTGCACATGCTCCAGAGCCGGTCTATGGACAGCGTGCTGGTCTTCTCGCGCACGAAACACGGGGCGGACCGGATCAATCGCAGGCTGAAAACCGCCGGCATCGTGTCGGTGGCGATTCACTCTGACCGGAGCCAGCCGCAACGGCAGCGGGCCCTCGACGGTTTCAAAAACGGCAAATATCAGGTCATGGTGGCCACGGACATCGCCGCCCGCGGAATCGACGTTCGCGGCATCTCGCACGTGATCAATTTCGACGTTCCCGAGTACGCCCAGGATTACATCCACCGCATCGGCCGCACAGGAAGGGCTTGTGCCACGGGCGACGCGATCACACTGGTCTCGCCCGACGAGCGGGACCAACTGCGCCGAATCGAGCGATTCATCGGGTGTAAACTCAACATCGAGGAATACGAAGGATTCACCTGCACCCACCTCGCGGCAACATTGGCACAGTCCGAAGAAAAACTGAAGGCCCAACGGCGGGTCGCCCGCGTCCGCCGGGCTGCCAAAAGACCTCGCATGGTCCACCGACGGCGCGGCATGGCAACCGCCCGTTGAGATCAACCCGACCTGCAGCTAAATCATCACCCGTACGGACAATCGTTGCCGACGGCGACAACGGCCGCAGGCCCCGTCTGCGACAGGTCGCGGAGAAATCGAAACACAGTGTTGAAACCGGGCCGCACCTGTGGCAGTATATCTCCGTAGAGCAACTTGGCGCAAGCAAACGAGTTTCTGCACCACGTGGATGAGCGCCTTCTCATTTGAAGCCTTTCTCTGCGTGAACAGGGAAGTCAACCGCAACATCTATACATGCGAGTTCACCGTATGAAGGATTCAACCATAGGAAGGCACAGACTGCGAATCGTCATTCCCGCGTTCCCGGCGTTCAACGTCTATTCACGCATCGCCCGAAAGACGACTGCCCTGGGACCGGTCCGCGTGGCCACGGCGGTCAACGAGATGGC
>JAFGCA010000610.1 GCA_016932895.1 Sedimentisphaerales bacterium
AAGGGGATATCACGCCGGCCGAGGCGATGCCAGTCGGCAGTCTCTGGCATCACCACCGATTGGCGGGCAAAGACAATCCCCTTGCCGCAGTAATTCCTTTCGGGTGCGGAGAGCACGAGCTCCGGCAGCCGGCCGGCGCACCCCGCCAGATGCAGAGCCAGAATATCCAATCCCTGCACTTGCCCGATCAGTTCCATCGATGCGGTGTAGCGTGGATTGACTTCGACGAGAAAAGGCCGGTTCTGTTCGTCAAGCACCAGGTCAATCCCGTTCACACCTACCAGTCCAAATTCCTGGGTCAGCGCAGTACAGATCGCTTCCACCTCTTGGCGCAGTTCTTCGCGCCGGTCGTGTGGTTGGGCCAATGGCAGGATGTTGCCGCACCACCGGAAATCCCTGGCTCCCAGTTCGCCCTTTCCAATCAGCTGCTCGCTCATCCCCAACACGATACAACGCCGGCCGTCGGCGACAAAAGCGGCCGACGCCGGCGTGCCTTTTACGTAACGCTGCAAAAGCTGGTCGTCGGCGAGCTGCTCGCCCTTCCAGAAGCGGATGCCGTGCCCACTCCCGCTGCGCATCGGCTTGACCAGCCAGCCCGCCGCTGGGTCAATGTGCTCGGTCTGCTCTCCCGGAAGCAAAGTAATAGGAATCAGAACATCATTTGCTACGCCAAATGCACGCAGGCGTCGCCAGTCGCGCACTTGCCGTAAAACGGTGGGCGGGTTACCCCGCAGCACCCGCCCACTGCTCATCGCTTCCACTACTTTGGGATGGTTCTCCAGGTTTGCGATATAGACCAACTCGTCGTAGGCCAACCCGCGGCTCACCTGGAGCAATGCTTCATCGCTAAAGTCGAGGCCGAAATCGCGCATGAGTGAGTGGTTCTCGACCAACGCCTTTTGATCGCGGTCACCGAAATAGTCCAGCGTGATGACTGTCGCACCGTGCCCGGCTGCCGATTCCGCGATAGCTCTGGTGCTCACTCCGGCGATTAGCAGAACCATTCAACTCGAGAAAAGCGTGCCACGCCTAGCGCTACAACCCGACTTTAGCCCTGGCATACGCAAACGCGTCTTTATAGTCCAGGAACGCGCCCTCGGACTCCATCGCCGTCTTGAACATGTTCCGCGCGATCTTGTTGCGCAGGTCGCCTACAGCCAGTGCACCAATCAAGAGCACGCCGTTCTTTTCCTCTTTATCGTACTTGGCCTTCAGACCCTCAATGCCGGCCGGGGGCACGGCGTTGATGTCCAGGGCAACCATGCATTTTTCCAGGCGGGCCAACGCATCAGCCGACAGGATCTGGATCCCGGCTGGACCCGTCGACAGCACAACGTGAGCGTCTTTAGCTGCGGCAACAATCTCGTCGGCACCGGCCGCCTTCACTCCTTCTACGTGGCCGCCACTTACCTCCGCGATCTCGCTGGCAAAAGTGTGGACCTTGTCGACAATATCAAACAGCTTGACCGGCACACCCTCAGCCGCCAGGATGCGCGCCGCAACCCGCCCTACCCGGCCGCAGCCGCCAAGAACCGCCGCTGTCTTCCCTTCCAGGCTCTCGCCCTTGCTCGCCAGCGCTTCCATCACCTTGGCGACAGCCGCCGAAGAGGTCGTGTACGCTCCCCTTGGATCTAGGGCGATCGAAAGCTGGAACGGCGGGAACATGGTCTTCTTCGCCTTCTTGGCGATCGCCTCCACCAGGTCAAGGTCATCCCCGCCAAAGTAAAAGGTCGTCGCCTGCGCACCCTTCGGGCCGCGCGGGAACATGGCGTCCTGGACCAACGCCGTCACCTCATCGGCCGTAACGCCGCTGACAGGATAGACAATGTCAAATCCTACGTCGTAGGCGAAAAGTATATCGAACAGGCTGGCACGCGTGTTCGTGTCGAGATACAAAAGAATGTTCTTCATCTTTCTTCCTCAAGTTCTGCATGGATATTCCCCAGGCTGATTGGCACCCTGCCGGCCGCCGCTTGCTCCACCAGCCGTTTCAACGACGGCAAAGAGGTCTCTTGGCCGGCCGCCCTGATTTGGGCCACGACCCGGCGCAAGTCTTCTTGTTCTGCCTTCAGTGATCCGACTTGGCCGTCCTTGCCGACGACCTCTTTGACCGCTACCGTCGCCGGCGCTATTCCGGATTCCGGCTCGAAAGTCAGCTTGACGGGACGAAGGTGATACTCGAACCGGATGTGATCAGGCTCGAATGCGCGGACCCCCAGCGTGCCGGCCTCGCTCGCCATAAACCCCGCCAGCTCGTTGACAGCTTCGCGCGGCGCGTCGATAAAAAACAGAAACTCCAGGCGGCCTTTCTTGGTGATGGCCTGCACCACATGCACACTGGCTGCCCCTCGTTCCATCAGCCCGTCAATGAGATAGGGCATGTGCTCGCCCGAAATGTCGTCGACGTTCAGCAGGAGCAACATGACTTCGCCCGAGGATGCGATGGATAAATTATTGGGGGGCACAGACGACACCCTGTGCCCCCCACCCACGATGGGTCATGAAATGCCCTCGGTTTCAGAGAGGTTATGCTTCGAGGTCCTTCATGATCCGCTGAACCAGCCGGCCGACCTCACGAGCAGTGTCTTTCGCGCCCGGGATGGAGCAGGTGATGCGCCCGCCCTTTTCGGCCTTCTTGCCGGCATCTTTCCATTCGTACTTGCCC
>JAFGCA010000611.1 GCA_016932895.1 Sedimentisphaerales bacterium
AAAAGGGGGGGGGGGGGGGGAAGACAAAGCCAATCTGTGGCGGCGAGAGACAGGGGATTGGAGATTGGGGCGGCGGGACCGCAGAATGCCAAACGAAGCCAATTCGGCGGGACGGGCACGATTCGGGATTGGGGATTCGCAGTCGCGGGGGCGTGAAAATGCCGGAGAAGCGGAATGCCAAACGAAGCCAATTTGCGGCCGGGCAGAAACTCCCACGGAGGCACCGAGAACGCCCGAATAGATGTAACTCCAATTGCCGAAAGGGGTTAGATGTCATGCTCTGCGGTCTCCGTGACTCTGTGGTGGACTACGCGGCCGGTGGAATGTGTTTGCGTTTTGCCGGGTGTTCGGTATACATGAAGTCAGGTATCAATGGGATGATGGCACCCCAGGTCGTACATTGCGGCTCGCGCCGCGAAGGCCGAACGCTGGAAAGGAGTGAAGCATGGCCAAGGGAATCGTGGTCTACCATTCGCGCAGCGGCAGCACCGAGCAGATGGCCGAGATCATCGCGCGGGCGATGAACGAGGCGGGTCTGAGCACCGAGTGCAAGCCGGTGAACAAGGTTCAGGCCGACGACCTGCCGGGCTATGACGCGGTTGTGATCGGCTCGCCCTGCTATTACGGGCAGATGGCCGCCCCGATCAAGCAACTGATCGACGATCTGGTCAACCGGCACGGGCAGCTCAACGGCAAGGTCGGGGCCGCTTTTTCCAGCTCCGCCAACGTCGGCGGTGGCAGCGAAACGACCGTTATCGGCATCCTGGAGGCGATGTTGATCGCCGGGATGGTGGTCCAGGGGGACCCGCAGGGGGCTCATTACGGCCCGCTGTCGATCGGGCGGCCGGACGAGAAGGTCCAGCAGCAATGCGAGCGACGCGGCCAGCGCATCGCCGAACTCACCGCCAGGCTCTTTCCGTAGCCGGTCCGAGCCAAACGCGATACGCGTTTTTTGCGGCAAAAGGCCCATTTTTCTTTGACAAAGGATTGTCCGACCAGTACGTTTTGTGCAGTTTCAACCCAGATTCAGGGAGGATTACGTAGATGCAAGAGTACGAAGATCTGAAAACGTTGGTCGCTGAAATCGAAGCGGACGTCAACAAAGCCGAGGGTGGCAACAAGGCGGCGGGCACGCGGGTGCGCAAGCAGATGCAGGATATCAAGCAAGCCGCTCAGAACGTCCGCAACCGGATTCTCGAAATCAGATCAACCGAATAGGCGGAGAATACGCCCATCCGCCGACCCTTTGTGCTCCGTGCGGTTCTGCGTTCGAGGTGAACCGTTCCGTCCGGGCCTTATGATCTATTGGCGTGCCGAAAGCGTCGTCGCATCGGGCACCCGCCAGTGCCGTACTGAGGTTTTTCATGCCACCACCGCTGTTGTTTGACCTGTCCGAAATCAACCTGAATGCCCCGCCCGTGTTCGACAAGGAGGCGGTCTGCAAGGTGAACCCGCAGCGGTACGAGATGCAGCACCTCGACGGGATTCTCTGGTACGACCTCGAGAAGGCGTCGATCCTGGGTTATAAAGACATTACGGATCGGGAGTTTTGGGTTCGGGGGCACATTCCGGGCCGGCCCCTGATGCCGGGCGTCATCCAGATCGAGGCGGCGGCACAATTGCTGAGCTTCTTCGTCAAGCAGATCTACCAGGAAGAGGGATTCGTCGGTTTCGGTGGCATCGACAAGGCCAAGTTCCGCTCGGTCATCGAGCCGGGCAACCGCCTCTATCTACTCGGACACATCACCCAGGCCCGTCGCGGCCGGAAGTACGCCTGCGACGTGCAGGGCGTGGTGTCCGGGACGCTGGTCTTCGAAGCCAGCATTTCCGGCATGCGCGTCTGAGCGACACGGCAACGGGGCCAGCGGCGGGCGGCCCAGTTGCGTCACGCCCTCGCCGGCGAGGGCGCCGTTACGGCATGTAGCGGCAATAGTTACAAGTTATAACAATTCCACTGTATCCATTTTCGTGTGGACCGGGCTCGCCTTGACCAGCTCAATGTTGTTCTCCTTGAACTGCCGCACGATCTCCAGGTTGATCCGCGTCCGCGTTCCCAGATTGGAGGCGTCGGGCTTGACCCAATACAGCAGCATGATGTCCCGCGAATACTCGGTGATGGCGAAGAAGCCCGAGACCACCTTTTCGCGCGTATCCGGGTCGGCATCGGCAATCCCCTTGAGAATCTCCATGGCCCGCACGATTTGCTCGTCGTCCATGTCCGGGGTCAAACGGTAGACGGAGAAGACCTGCCGGCCGTTTTCGGTTTCGACGTTGACCACGTCATCCCTTGTGATCAACTGATTCGGGATCGTGACGATTCGTCCTTCATAGCGGGTCCGGATTCTCGTACTTCGCAGACCTACGGCCGTGACGACACCGTCATAGTCGCGGACCTGGATCCGGTCGCCCACCTTGAAGGGCTTGTCGAGAAAGATGGCGATACTGCCGAAGAAGTTCCCCACCGTATCCTGGGCCGCCAGGGCAAACGCCAGGCCGCCGATCCCGAGCCCCCCCAGGATCGCGAAGACGTTGTACCCGGCGTTGTGCACGGCCATGATCAGGGCAATCGTCCAAACCGAGATCTTGATGCCCTTGCTGATGATGGGAACCAGGAGGTCGTCGAGCTCGCTCTCGGTCTTCTCGGCAAAGGGGATGAGGTACTCCTTGATCAGTGAGTCAAACACCCGCGTGATGAGCCATGCCCCGTTAAGGATCAAGAGCGCCTCGATGATGTTGCCGACGACTTTCGCGGCCGCGTCCGTCATGCTCAGTACGCTTACGCCGTACCAGATGCCGAGGACAACGACCGCGAAGATGATCGGCTCCTCCAGCATATCGACGAGGATGTCGTCCAGTCGCGTTCGCGTCTTCGCGGCCATCCGCTTGACCGTCTTGCCGATCAGCCAGTACAGGGTTTTCCCCACCACCAGCGAGGTGACGATAATCAGAGCCGCGTGGAGCCAGTCAAAGATGTTGTTACCAAAATGTAGTTCTTTGTACCAAAGCACGGTCTATTGATTCTCTCCGACGGAATTCTCTTCGAGGCGGCCGGACTCCAGCAGGATGCTGATGTCCGGGCGCCGGAGCCTCTGGTCCAGCTCTTTCAATTGCTCCTCGATCTCGGCCAGTGCGGCGGCATAGTAGTGCTCGGTGTGGAAGAAGAACCGCGCGGTGTCGGCATCGATCACGTGGATCTGGTCGGGCTTAAGCTCGGGCATGAGCAGCACTTTGCCGACGCTGAAGTTTCGCAGCCGCATCTGACTGTCTCCGCCGTTGAGCACCGCGATTCTCTTGAGCACGAGCGCCCGCCGCAGGCGGAGAACGTCGTCCTCGTTCTGAATCAAGATGGTATGGTGCTCCTGCCCGTCGGGGGTGGGCTGGTTCAATTCCCACAGCTTGGTCCCCCAGGCGTCGCGATCCGGACAATCTACCATACTGATCTCGGGAATCGGCTCGCTGCCCAGGCGTCCCTCTTCCAGCGAATCGCGGTCGTAGTGGTACGTGATCGCTAGAGCCTGGTCGCCGAAATCCTTCATGGTATCTTCCCCGTCGTTCTTCAGAAGCCCTTCGAGGAACTTCACGTTGTAGCCGCCGACCTGCTGGCTCTTGAAGTAAATGATGCGCGAGTCCTTGACGATGTCAGCGGTATTGAGGCGTTTGATCACCTCGTAAATCATGCGCGTGACAAAGATCGACTCGCCCGGCACGCTGTCGCGGACGAACGAACGGAACGGCTCCTGCTGTCCGAGTCGGAAGTTCTTCGTCGCCGCCTCTCGGGCCATGTCTCGATAGGTAGCGATCCGCCGGTTCTGCAGCAGGAACGTCAGATCGAAAACGTCCTCGGCGCGAATGCGGTAGGAATCGCGGAACAGCTTGTTGCCGAAGTTGTCGAAGGCGTCCTCGTCCTTCGGTAGCGACCGTCGCAGGTGCTCGTCACTGGGCAGAACGTGAGGCGTAAGGACGATAATCACTTCCCGCTTCTCGTTATCCCGCTGCTCCGCCCGAAAGAACATGCCGACCAACGGCAGGTCGCCCAGCAAGGGAACCTTGTCCATCGTCAGCGTGTTCTCTTTCGAGACCAGACCCCCGATGATCAGCGGCGTGTTGTTCGGGATCCGCCCGTACGTTTGCACGCGACGCGTCGATACCGTAGGGGCCTCCGCCAGAACGGTCTTGCCATCGACATCTTTGAGTTGCAGATCGGCATTCGGGACCCTGGCCGACACAATCGTGTCGATGAGCATGCTGACTTCTGCGCCGCTCTCGTTGATCCGTGGGCGGATATTCAACAGGATTCCTACCGGCAGATATTCGAAGCTGAAGCTAATCTTGCCCCCGAAGTTGCCCTGCAGACTGCTCGCGATCGGGATGTCTCTTCCCACACGGATCGTGGACTGGCGGTTGTTAAGCGTCAGAACACTGGGTCGAGAAAGAACCTCCGCCTTACCGGTACGAATCAGAGCACGGATCAGGACGTTCCAATCCCAGTTCATTTTGGCCTCGAAGAGATCACTGAGGTTCGAGGTTTCCAGAATGTCAAGGCGCAGTGTGTCCCCCTCGTCCCCCTCGGTCCCCACCTTCTCGGAGCCGGCGGTCAGACCGATACCAAGCGGATTATCTACCAAGTCCCACTCGACCCCCAGATCTCTGAGACCCGTCTCACTGATCTCCAGAACCATGGCATCGATAAAGATCTGCCGGGCCGGACGATCGATGAGGTCGTCCAGGATGCGACGTACCTCGCTGAACTGCTCGGCGTGAGCGGGATGGAACAACACCAGCAGTTGGTTCGTCGGCGAGGCAATCGCATTGTCGGTCATCTCTGCGGCCACACCGGGCGTGAGCGAAAGCTTGCTTCCCGTAGTCTGTGTTTTGGCGCCGACCAAGCCGGTGTATTCCTTCTTGGGGTCTTCGATATTCACCACATAGGGCAGCTTGGAGAAATCCACTTGCGGGGGCAGTTCCGTGGGCTTGCTCATGGTCGTTACGCCCATGCCCTTCAACATCCCCAGGGCCGCCTCGGCGTCGACGTAGCTCAGTTGAATGAGCTTGGCCTCCAGGTCGCGGATGGTCAAGCCGGTACGCATCTTGTTCAGTTCCGCGATGGTCTTGGTGATCTCCGGCTCGATGCGCGCGAGATCGGGGTTGGCCGACAACGTTCCATCCTTACCGACAATGACGCCGATGATCCATGCCTGCGGCGGCTGGGAGACGTAGTGCCGGTATCCAAAGCGCAGGACATGGGTGCCGCCCTCTCCAGGCCGGGCGAGGGTCCGACCACCGATAATTGCCGAGGGCGGCGTCGGCAGCGCATCGGCCACCGCCGACGACGCGGCGCCATACCCTAATTCGGTCTCCAGGACCAGCGCGACGTGGTCGGCGATTTCGGTGAGTTCCATTACGCTGAGCTTGGGCAGAGCGATCAGGGCGGTGGACTCGGGCGGCACGGCTTTCGCCGCGGTCATGTTCACCGCCTCGGCCACGCCGATTCTCGCCGGCGCGGCCGTCTCGGCACCAGCGGCGGATTCCGCAGGCGCGAGAGCTTGGGCGTCCGACGGCGTTTGCAGATCCATGGCATCGACCGCGTCGGAGAACTCCTTCAACTTCAGGGGATCGTCGTCGTCGATGATCTCACCGTTGGCCACCTGCGGTTCTTCGAGCGTCACGGTCTTCTCGCTCTTGGTTTTCGACGCACAACCGGCAAGGAGCATCAGGCACAACGCCAGGATCCCCGCGATCCAGGGCGGTGACACCCCGACGGCCCGGCGCAAAATCGCACGTACCGGCGCCGACAAAAGAACGCTCCCAACCGAACCGTTGCTTGCCCCCATCGACACGCGTGTCACTTCGCAAGTCCTGGCCGTCTGATCGTGCGTCATTCTTCTATCCTCAATCAAGACAAAACGATTGACTGCGTTTAGCCGTTCTGCGTATCATCACAGAACTTTTTCATCGCGACCACAACCGAATCAAGCCACATTCTGTTTCCAGAAGCAAACACAGACTATATCGCGACAGAGCATATACATCAACAGAAAATGGTGGCAAACCTGAATTGAGGGAGCCGGGCAAAAGTGTTTACAAGTGCGACATCCGCCGGTATTATCGTGCCGGCACAGCGTATGCTGTCTTTTCGTTGAATATCCGGCGTTCGGCTCAATCGCCATGCCGGGATTTTCCCAATGTTGTTGAAGGAGATGACACAAGTGCTCGTATGCAAGAAATTGGCGGCATTGATCATAATTTTGTCGGCCCTGTTCTTGACCGGCTGCGGCCGGACCGCCGGCCCCCGGCAAGTCCTTGACACCATCGTGTTTCCCAACGAGTGGGTTGGCAACATAGACAAGATCGAGTTCAACGAACCGTCCGGGATCTGCTGGCACGCGCAGCGAGGAACGCTTTTTGTCGTGGGCGACGAGGGCGATCTCTGTGAAATCACGACCGAGGGGACGCTCGTCAAACAAAGACACCTGCGGGACGCGGCTGATTTTGAGGGAATCACCTATGATCCCTCCACCGGTCTGCTGTATCTTGCCATTGAGGAAGCCGAAGCGATCCTTGAGGTTCATCCGGAAACATTCGAGCTCCTGCGCGAGTTCTCGGTTCCGCGAACATTCGCAGGAAAAACGCTCCTGGCAGCCGGCGGCGAGGGACTGGAAGGGATCACGTTCATCCCGGATGCAAAACACAAAGAGGGCGGCGTATTCTACGTGGGCAACCAGGCCTTCACCCTTTCCAATCCGGAAGACATTTCCGCCGTGTTCCGCCTTGAACTGCCGCTGCGCACGCAGACGGGCCCGGTGCGAATCACCGGATACTTCGAGCCGGGCATCATCGATGTGTCGGGCTTGAACCACGACGCAACGACGGACCGCATTCTCGTGGTAAGCGACGCCACCAACACGATGCTCGAGTATACGCGCGACGAGAGGCTCCTGAACGTCTGGGCGTTTCCCGGAGACAACCAGGAGGGGGTCACCGTCGACGACGAAGGCTTCATCTACATCGCTCAGGACACCGGCGGCATCATCAAGCTCAAATGGCTTCGGTGAGGACAACTCCGTCGGCACGCGTCGGTCGTCCGGCGCCTCAAGACGAACCGAGGGCCGGTTTCAAGTCGGGGGCGGAGAAGGCCATCGCGATCAGAGCGTCCTCCTCTTCAATGCGGCACTCGGCATCGCCGAATCGCCCGGTCCCCTTTCTCGGATTCATGATCACCTTGTCCTGCCGGCGGATGCCCAGCAGGATCACGGGATTGTTGTCATCGCGGTTCTGGTAGAGCATCTGCGCGCACTCGGCGAACGTCTTTCCCACGAACGCGTCGGGGAACGACTCGCGCGGGATGATGTAGATCTCATTTCCTTCGAAGGTGTACGTGAGCAAGTCCTTGTAGACCACGGAGAGCTGCTTGTTCAAGGCGCAGTGAGCCAGTATACCCACGCCGATTTCGGTGGTGCAGATCGTCTCATCGGCGCCGGCATCCCTGAGGTGCTGGCTGTTGTCGGAATTGACGACCTCGGCGATGATATGCGGGCGCCGGCGTTTGCACTCGCCCAGCAACGCCAGGACGATCATGGCACTCTTGGCGTCCGGGTCGGGGCTCTGGCCGTCGGCAAGCACAATCACGGTGTCGGCAAAGCTGACGCGCGCGCTCTTCAACGTGCCGTGCCGGATAGGATCTTCGCGGATGAAATGCACCTTGTTGAACGCCGGCATGCGCAACAGCTCCTTCTCGTCGAGCTGCTTGTTGTCCACGATCACGACGTCGGCATCGGGCCTTCCTTCCGGATGCCGCAATTCCGCGACCACTCTTTTGCCCCTCTCATTCCAGTTGCAGATGACAATATGATCGTGAATATCCCGGGGCATCTTCATCTCCTCTCTACGTAGAAAGGCGGCGGCAAACCGGCCCGCCACGGCACCAAAGAAGAACACACTCAAAACGAATATCAAAATCGAAATCACCCGGCCCGGCCAGGTGACCGGATAGCGGTCCTCGAAACCGCTGAGGATATAGATCGTAATCGACCAGAACGACTCGCCGATGCTCTCGAACGACCGGTTGTTGTACCGCTCGCAGAAGAACATGGCCAGCGCCCCCACCACGAAGAGGCAGACGAACGTGATGACCAGCCGCACGTGAATGTGCCTCTGCGTGACCCGCCGCAGGACCGCGCGGTACTTGAGGACGTAAAACAGCACGACGAGGCACAAGCCGCTCCACAGGATGGTGGGCAAATAGTCGGACAAGGTCTTCTTGAGGAGTCCCTTCTCCAGGTAATACTCCCTGGATTCAGGGTGAATGGGGATGATCGGTCTCATCCGGTGATCGAGGATGCCGTAGAGGCCGTCGTCCAGAGAAAAATGGTATTTACTGAGGTCCACGCCGTTGATGTCGTGCGCGCCGGTGATGACTTTCTCTTTTTCAAAGATCAATCTTGTGAAGGTCTTGATGAAATCGGCCGGCACTCTTCGGCCTCGTGTTTTCGTGTCCTCAAAACCCTTGCGCGCCACGAGAATCGCGCGCACGCCCACGGTTTTGACCGCCTTGTCCTGCGTGCTGTAGGTATGGGCCGGTATTTCCGTATAGACAAAATAGGGAAACTCCCGCATGAGCCGGTTGGCCAGCCCCTCGCCGATGGGAATGAGGGTGACGTAATCCTGGAGGGCGACGCCGTCGACTTTGCTGGTGAAGAGAGGCGTGGGGATTCCCGCCGTGACAAACGCGGCGTCCAGCTCGTTGGACAAGAGCTTGTCCCTGGCCTCGGCAAACTTGCAGCGGACATCCGTCAGATCCGAACCTTCCCAGCCGTCCAGACGGAAGATGAGCGTGGCGCTGTTGCCGATATTCTCGGGCGGAGAGCCCGTACGGATCCTGCGGCCCTTCAACTGGTCGAGATGCTCGATTCCGCTGCCGCGCGTCGCGACAATCTGGATCAGCTCGGTGTACAGGGAGGCGATGGCCAGCGCCTTGCTCGACGGCAGACTGAACATGGCCTCGCCATAGCGGAAGTAGTAGGCTGAATCATTCTGCACCAGGGCAAGATCGACCTGTTCCTTATCGACCAGGCGCAGGTTCTCGAGCGTGCCGCTGGTCTCGACTACTTCGACGTCGACCTCGTTCGGAAACGCTTGTTCGATGACCTTCTTGATCCCACAACCGATGGGATAATAAACCCCCGTTTTGCTTCCCGTTGCCAGACGCAGGGTCGTTTTTTCGGCCGCAGCAGCGAAGGCGATGGTATGGCACAACACGACCAGGATGGCCATGGCCATCCGCCGGGACAATGCCTTGAAAACGCCCCCCTTCGACGCCTCGTCCGCACTCATAAATCCTCGCAAGCGGTGCATTACTCCCCTTTGATCAAGTCAACGACCTGCTGGGAATCTTCGGCCGCGATCAAGGCCCGACAGAACGCCTTGGAGCGCGCCAGCTTGGCCACTTCCGCCAGCGCCTCCACGTGCGGCCCCGACTGATCGGGCGCGGCCACCAGAAGAAAGAAGAGTTGCGTGGGCCGGCCGTCCAGCGAGTCGAACTCGATTCCCTGCGGAGCAATGCCCAGGGCGAGCTGCAAGCGCGAAACGGCGGTGGTCTTGCCGTGGGGCACGGCGATCCCCTCCTCCAGGCCGGTGCTCTGCTTGTACTCCCGTTCCTGCACGGCCTGGAGCACGGTGTCAAAATCATCGATCCGGCCCGCATCCTTCAGGATCTGGACGAGCTCGCGCAAAACGTCCGCCTTGTCCTTCGAGACCAGCGGCGTCTTTACGACTTCCGGTACCATCAAGTCAATCAATGCCATTACCAACATTCTCCTCGTAGTTCACGTGTGAAGGCAACTGCCAGCCCTTGGTAGCGCGGGCTTATGCCAGGGACTCGTACAACTGCCAGACCCGTTCTTCATCTTTCACGATCAAAACGGAACAGGGCACCGTGCGCATGGCCCGCTCGGCCTCGTCGTAAAACTCGTCTCTCCGGCTGCGGATGCGCGACAGCTCCCCCACGACAAGGAGGTCCACGTCGTACTCGCGGACGGCGTCCAGAACCTCCTGGTGGACGCTGCCCCGGCTGCGCCTGGTCACGATGGGCACGCCCTTCTTCTGCGCCAGGTCGGTGACGTAACGCAGATATCGGTCCGCGTCGGCTTCCATGTCGTGCTCGTATTCGACCCGCTCGTCCCGAAGGAAGATGCGGGCCTTCAGCAGGTCCTCCACGGCGCGGGTGTTGACCACGTACTGGGCGATCAGCTCGGCTCCCGAAAAGGACGCCAGGCAGATGGCGTACTGCGCCGCCGTGACAGCCTGCTCCGTGCCGTCGATGTAGACCATGATCTTCCTGAGGGGTTTACCCACGATTGGCCTCCCGCGTTCTGAGCCGCTCCCTGTCCAGTCTCTCCTTGACCGTCTTCATCAGGACGAACATGTCCCGCTCGTTTTCTTCGAGCCGGCCCTCGATGAAGTGAACGGTTTCCTTCAGGTCAGGGATGGCGATTTTCTCCAGGGCGTTCACCTTTCGGATGGTGCGCTTGACTTCGTTGGCCAGCCGGAGCACGGAGATTTTCAGCTCCGAGAGCTTGCCCAGCAATTCGAGCGCCGCCTTAAACGAACCCAACGCACTGTCGATCCAGAAAGTGGTGCCCATCGGACTGGCATACGGCGGATGCTCCTCGAATTTCGTATCGACCACAGGCAGGCTCACGCCCATGACCCTTCTGGAACGAACCGTAATGTCGGTGGTCATGTTCACCGCTCCGGTGAGATACTGAACCTTGAGCTTGCCCATATCAAAGACAGCTTCTTCCAGGGCTTTATACGCCTTTGCCAGCGCCGTTTCAACCCGGTTCTCGTGTTCCACCGCCTGGTCGACGAGCGACAGGAGCTCGACAATCAGAATATTTCGCTTCTGGTCCAGAAGCTCATACCCCTGTTGCGCGAAGACGAGGTCGTTGCGCAAGTTGAGCAGATTGGTCTTCGTCGGTGCGTAATTGTACTGCGCCATGATCCGTGCCTGCTATGCTCCGTAGAATTTCTCGATTTCCTCTTCCGTAATGCGGTGCAGCTCGCCGACCGGCAGCAGCCGCAAGACTTCCCAGCCCAGATCCAGGGTCTGCTCGATACTGCGATCTTCATCCGTACGCTGCGAGATGAACTTTTGCTCGAAGGCGGCGCCGAATTCCAGGTAGTTGTGATCCAGCGGCGTCAGCTCCTCTTCCCCGATCACGGAGGCGAGGTTGCGGACGTCCTTGACGTGGCTGTACGCCGCAAAGAGCTGGCTGGCGAGATGGGGGTGGTCCTCCCGGGTCATCCCCTCGCCGATCCCGTCCTTCATCAGGCGAGACAGCGACGGCAGCCCCGCCACCGGCGGATAGATCCCCCGCCCGTCCATCTCTCGCTCGAACACGATCTGGCCCTCCGTGATGTACCCGGAAAGATCGGGGATGGGATGAGAGATATCGTCGTTCGGCATCGTCAGAATGGGCAGCGACGTTATGGAGCCCTCATGGTCCTTGAGCATTCCGGAGCGCTCGTACAACTCCGCCAGGTCGGAATAGAGGTATCCGGGATACCCTTTCCGGGAGGGAATCTCGCCGCGAATCGTCGAGATCTCGCGCAGCGACTCGCAGTAGTTGGTCATGTCCGTCATGATCACGAGCACGTGCATGTTCTCATTGAACGCCAGGTGCTCGGCGAGCGTCAGAGCCGTCCGGGGCGTGATCAGGCGCTCGATGGAAGGATCGTCGGCAAGCGAAAGAAACAGGGCCACATTGTCCAGCACGCCGCTCTCTTCAAACGAGTGCGTGAAGAACCGGGCCACGTCGTGCTTGACCCCCATGGCGGCGAAGACGACGGCGAACTCGGTGCGGGAGCCGCGAATCTTCGCCTGCCGGGCGATCTGCGCGGCCAGCTCGTTGTGAGGCAACCCGTTGCCCGAGAAAATCGGCAGTTTCTGCCCGCGAATCAGGGTGTTCATACCGTCGATCACGGAAATGCCCGTCTGGATGAAATCGCGCGGATACTGCCGCGCGGTGGGGTTGATGGCCATGCCGTTGACGTCCAGCTCGATATCGCCGCGCTGCGGGGGCCCGCCGTCGATGGGAAGGCCCAGGCCGTTGAAGACCCGCCCCAGCATCTCGCGGGAAACCGAGATCGTCAGCGGCTCGCCACAGAACCGGATCCGCGTGCCGGGAAGGGTCAGACCGGAGGTCCCCTCGAAGATCTGCGCCACGACGACGTGCGTGGAGGATTCCAGAACGATCCCGCGTCGCACGTGACCGTCCTTGTCGACGCACTCGATGAGCTCCCTGTACCCGACGGGATGCGTCTTGCTGACGAAGACCAGCGGGCCGTCGATCTTGTCCACGCCGATGTACTCCCGGCCGGCCAACAAACGTCTGTCTCTCGCCTCAAGCATGCAGCGCCTCCAACTGGTCCATCGAACGCTCCATGCGGGCTTCGATCTTGTCGAAACGGGAAAGGTCGTCGTTGGGTATCGAAAATTTCATTCGTACGATGTCCTGATATACTTTCATCTTCCGCAGCGCCACCAGGGTCGCTCCGCTCTTGATCGCCGCTTGCCCGCGCTGCCAGTACGCCACGATAATGTGCAGCATCCTGGCCTGCTTCCGGACGATGCTGAACGCATCGATTTTGTCATAGGCATTCTGCTGCAGAAAGGCGTTTTTGAACAGCGTGCACACTTCGAGGATGAACCGCTGGGTGTCGGGCAACGCATCGGGCCCGACTAATTTGACGACCTGTTGCAGGCGGACTTCCTTGTGCAGCAGTTCCATGATGGCGGTCCGGTCGGCGCGCCAGTCCGCACTGACGTCCCGCTCCCACCAGGCAGCCACCTCGGTGAGATACTCGCTGTAGCTGTCGAGCCAGGAGATCGCCGGATAGTGCCTGGCGTTGGCGAGGTTTCGGTCCAGGGCCCAGAAACACCGGATGAAGCGCTTGGTGTGCTGGGTCACGGGCTCGGAGAAATCACCGCCGGGCGGGGAGACCGCCCCGATGATCGTGACGGAGCCCTTGTCCCCAACGAGCGTCTCCATGTAGCCGGCGCGTTCGTAGAACTCGGCGATCTTCGTCGGCAGGTAGGCGGGGAACCCCTCCTCGGCGGGCATTTCTTCCATCCGGCCGGAAAGCTCGCGCAACGCTTCGGCCCACCGCGAGGTGGAATCCGCCATCACCGCGACATGGTAGCCCTGGTCGCGGAAGTACTCCGCCATCGTGATGCCCGTGTAGATACTCGCCTCCCGCGCCGAGACCGGCATGTTCGAGGTGTTGGCGATCAGGATGGTCCGCTCCATAAGGGACCGGCCGGTTCTCGGGTCCACCAATTTCGGGAATTCCGTCAGGACGTCGGTAATCTCGTTGCCGCGTTCCCCGCAGCCGATGTACACGATCAGATCGGCGTCACACCACTTGGCGACCGCCTGCTGCGTCATGGTCTTGCCGGTGCCGAAGCCGCCCGGAATGGCGACGGTCCCGCCCTTGGCGGTGGGGAAAAGCGTGTCGATCACCCGCTGGCCGGTGATAAGCGGAATCCCGAGAGGCAGGCGGCTCCGCGCGGGCCGCTGAACGCGGATCGGCCACCGGTGCATCAGGTAGAGGGGCTGCGTTTCTCCGCGGTCGGTCCGCAAAACCGCAATCACGTCTTCGACGGTGTACCGCCCTTCCGGCACGACCGATTCGAGTGTTCCGCCGGTGCCGGGGGGAACGAGGATCCGGTGAAGAAGGTTCTGCGTCTCCTGCACAGTGCCGAGGATCGCTCCGCCGGAAACGCGCTGTCCCTCCTTGACCGAAGGGACGAAAGGCCACGTCCGCTCCCGGTCCAGCGAGGGGACGGTCATTCCCCGCTCGATATACACGCTCGACACCGCCCGGATGGCTTCCAGCGGCCTCTGAATGCCGTCGTAGACCGTCCCGATCATTCCCGGGCCCAGTTCCACGGACAAGGGCATTCCCGCGCCGTACACAGGGTCATGCGGAGCGACACCCGTGGTGTCCTCGTAGACCTGAACGACGGCGCTGTCGATCTCGAGCTTAATCAGCTCGCCAACGAGCCGGTCCCGACCGACGCGGACCAGCTCGAACATCTCGGCGTCCGTAATCCCCATCACCTCGATGACGGGGCCGTCAACCCTTTTGACGCGTCCTATGATCCGGTCTTCTATTGCCATGGTCACTTGTCATCCGCGAATAAGACGTCATAAATCAACTTGCGCATCTCCTGCTGACGGCGCGACATTCGGGTACGAACCTGATTGTTGAAGGCGGTCCGCCCGTCGGCAGCGGTCAGGACGACGCCCTGAGCCGGTAAGGGATGGTCCGCAGACAGCGTGATCTCCATCTCGCCGCCGGTCCGCGCCCGGACCTTCTGGCGCACCTCCGCAAGCATCTGGTCATCGATCAACCCCCGCTCACTTTCGGAGGCATTGACGTGAGCGGCCTTCGCCCCCAATCCGACGGCGGCCTCTACGATCCAGTTCATCAAGACGGCTCTGTACCCGGCATCGCCCATCAAGGCAGACAGCTTCTCCTCCACGCGGGCCATGATCTGCCGCATGGCAAGCTCGCGGGCGTGCATGGCCCGGCGTCTGACCTCGAGATCCACAGCGGACCGCTGCGTTTTCAACACGGCCTCCGCCCGGGCTTGCGCCTCTTTTTGGGCCTCCTGCAGGATCGACTCGACCTGCCTGCGTGCCTGCTCTCGTTTCTCCGCCGCCCGGTCCTGCGCCTCCTTCCGGATCGCCTCGGCTTCGAGGCGCGCATCGGCCTCGATATCGGAAATCAAGGCGGCTTTCTCTTTTTCTACAGATTCCATGGAGCGTTACACCTATTTCAAGCGTTGGCTCGTTCGCACCTCGACAATTGCACAAGACGCATGCATGTTAGAGCTTGATCCCGATGGCGGCGTTGACCATCTCCCGAATTCCCGGCCGGTCCGGCGGGTGCCCCCGCCGGTCCGGAATCTCCACGATCAGCGGAAAGGTCACGGTGAACAGGTACTTGTCCACAAGCGGCCGGATCATGTCGGCAATCGGCTCGGTCATGATAATGATACCGATGTCCTTGTCCCCAAGAGCCGTTTCGAAAGCGCGACGCGCATCCTCGGCCGTCTGCACGATCTGGCCCGACACGCCCACCAGCTCGAAGCCCAGGACGGTGTCTTCATCCCCTATGATGGCGTACCTCATAAGCCGGCTACACCTTGCCAATGATCATCAGAGCGGTGATGAAGCCGAAGATAACGAGTCCCTCGGCCAGCGCCACGAAGAGCAGGGCCTGCCCGGCAATCTGGGGCTTCTCCGCCACGGCGCCCATGGCGGCGGCGCCGACGTGCGAAATCGCGATCCCGGCGCCGATGGCACCCAGGCCGAAAGCGGCCGCCGCCGCGATCAGGCCGTACTTGACGTTCTCAGGCGACTTCACGTCCGATTCAACGACCTCATCGCCTTCCGAAGTCTGCGCAAAAGAAGGCGCACAAAAAACCGTCGCAATGATAGCCATCACCGTGAAAAGCATGACCATGCTCTGCACGATGTGCTGTTTCAGTCTTCTTTGCGATTCATTCATAGTGTCCAATCCTTTCCAGTTCCATCGCATTCACTCCAATCAGACAATGACGAAAGCGGCTCTCTCATCCCGGTTACACTTTGCTGCCCAACGAAATGGGCGAGTACAGCGTACCGGTTCCATGAAAGAACTTCGTGAAGAACTCGTAGTAACTCAGCCGCAGCGCCTGGATTCCCGCCGAGAGACCTTCCAGCGCGATAACCAATGCGTTCCCCACGACAAGAATCAAAACGGACCAGAGGCCCGAGGTCATCTCCGCCATGGCGAAAAAGGAGACCATCAGGCAGACGTGCGCGATGCCCAGGCCGGCCACTCGCATGAAGGAGAGCGTGTTCGAGAGATATCCGCTGAAGACCTCGAGCAGCTCCACCATCCATTTCATCAGAAAGTTGAGCATCGCAAAGGCGGGATTGGCCTTTCGCTCGGGGCTGTGTCGGGCCTGGCGGAGATAGTGGTAGGGCTCCTTGGCAAGCAGCAGCAACGAGGGCACGCCCACCAGCAACAACAACGTTCGCCCGTCCGGCAACTCCTTATAGTCGTGCGCTATGACGTAGGAGGCGATATAGATTCCGCCGGCGTAGATCCAGCCGCCGAGAATACCGCCCTTGTCAAAGACCAGTTCGAGCCACTTTCGGGCCCGTATGATGTTCACCCAGTTGAACAGCAGGCCCAGGGCGATCACGGCGATGCCGAAATAGAGGGTCACGGCCAAAATGTCAAACACGTTGCGCCGCGACGGCCCCTCGCCTGTGTGGCCCAATACGGCATTGTGAAAGTCGAACCAGAGCGGCTTGAAAAGGACCGCCCCGAAGAACGAGCCAAAGAGCAATCCGAAGCATACGGAGGACAGGCCGCACCAGACGATCAGCCAACAAAGCCGGTAATACCCTTGTTTTCGCTCGTTCCCGCGCAAAAGATACGCCCCCAGTCCCCCCAGCAAGGCCAGAATTACCCCCTGCCCGACGTCGGCGAACATGAGCCCGAACATGGCTAGGTACAGCGGCATCACGAACGGGGTCGGATCGATCGTCCCGTACCGGGGAACACCAAAATTGCTCACCAGCATCTCAAAGGGAGCCAGCAGTTTCGGATTGTTGAAGCGTACGGGGACCTCCTCGGCGACGGTGCCGGCGGCCTCGTGCCATTCCAGGTAACACCGGCCTTCGCTGGCCTGCCGGATCGCCGCCGTCAGCCGGTCTCTATTCGAGTCGGGCAGCCAGCCGGTAAAGATCACCGCCCGGGAAGAAGAGGCGAAGTGGCTTTGGATCTTGCCCAACAGTTCGCTGACTCGCAGGTTGACCCACACCTCCCGAAGCCGGCCTTCCGCTTCCTTCACCACACCTTCGGCCTCGGCCTCCAGCTTCTTTTGCTCGGCCGTCAACTCTGCGAGCTGGGCCGACAGCTCTTTGAAGGCATCTTCCTTCACGGATTTGAGCTCGCGCGGCAGCTCGATCTCGCTCCAGGCAGCCCCGGCAAGGATCTTGCCGACCTGCTCGCGGTCCCTCTTCATGGAAATCAGGAAACAATGGACCGCGCCGCCCTCTCGTCCCAACTCCAGGTTCAGCGCGGCGACGTCTTTGAGGCCGTCTTCGAGTTTCCCCAGGCTGGACTGCGGCACTTTCCCCGTCTGTACGACGAGAAAGGGATGCCGTGTCGACAACGCCGCATCGGGGACCCCGATACCGTACAGCCCCACCTGCCGCTTGATATCCTCAAGTTTCAGGATTTCCTGCTGAATCGCCCTCTGGCGCTCCCGGATGCCGGCGCGTCGCGCATCGATGAGGTCCAGGTACTTTTTCTGCGCGTCAATATCAATCGGAGCGCGTCGGTTCAAATCTGTCTCGCTTGGTGTAGCCGGACGCGTGCGCCCGGCGTACAGCAGCCCTTCGATTCGCTGTCGCAGATCGGAAACGTCGCCAAGAGACGCCTCCGAACGGACCGCGGGAAACGACCCCGTCGCCTCGCCCCTGACCTCCGCCGTGTCCATGAACTGCATGAGCCCTTCGCGCAGGAGCGTTTCGGTTACGCGATCGCAATCCTTTCGCAGGACGACCGCGAAAAGCTGTACCATCCGGGTGGTCAACATCATATCAGGCTCTCAATCCGTTCCGGCTCTATCCCATACTGCTTTGCATTCAGGATAATTCTGATCTTGGCCAGTTCATTTCTTTTCAGCACAAAATAGGCCAGCAGAATGCCGACGCTGAAAGGATACCCGGTAAGTATGTGCTGGACTTCATATTTCATGATCTCTTCCATGATGCGGCGGACCAACAGAAGCTGGGACGTGCTGTCCGGTGTCGCCGAGGAAACCAGCGCCGCCAGCGGTGGGTATTTTGCCTTGACGGACCACTGCAGTGAGGCAGTGACGTTCTGGACGCCGTACAATTCGTCGACCACCGCCGCGCTGAGGTTGAAACCGCCCGCTACGATGGCCGCCCGGACCGCCTCCAGAGGAAGATCGTAGAACTTGCGGAAGCGGATAATCCACCGAATGTTCTGGAGGTCGATCTCGACGCCCGTCAGGCGCAGGGCGATGGCCCGGTCCCGCCCGCGCAGCCTGTCGATGGCAGAGAGGAGATTCTCATAATAGAAGTGGTCCAGGCCCATTTCCAGACGGAAAAGCGACTCTTC
>JAFGCA010000612.1 GCA_016932895.1 Sedimentisphaerales bacterium
AGAGTCGTTCTGCCCCGGCAGCAGCAGCGTCGTGATCTCCATCCAGACCTGCGTGTTCCGGGCGATGTGCGTAATGGAATCCAGCACCGGCTGGAGCCGGGCCCCGCACAGGTCCCGGTAGTATCTGTCGCTGAAGGCCTTGAGATCCACGTTGATCCCGTCCAGCCAGTCGGCGGCGAAGTCGATGGCCTCCCGCGTCATGTAGCCGTTGGAGACGAAGACGTTGGCCAGCCCCCGCTCCCTGGCCAGCCGGCCGCAATCGTTCGCCAGTTCCATGAAGATGGTCGGCTCGGTGTACGTGTACGCGATGCTCTTGCAGTCGGTCCGGACCGCGGCCTCCACAATCTGCTCGGGTGAGAGGTTCTCGCCGTCGATCCGCCCGGTTTCCAGGGCCGCCTGGCTGATCTGCCAGTTCTGGCAGAACTCGCAACGGAAATTGCAGCCGACCGCCGCGATCGAGAAGCTGTGGGTGCCCGGCAGAAAGTGAAACAAGGGCTTCTTCTCGATCGGGTCGGGGTTGCCCGCGACGACCTTGTGGTAGTTCAGCGAATAGAGCGTGCCGCCGAGGTTCTTCCGCACGGAGCAGTGGCCGAGCTTCCCCTCCGCAATCCGGCAGTGAAAGCAGCACAGCCGGCAGTGGACCCGCCCGCCTTCGAGAGGCTCCCACAGCACGGCCTCCCTCGAGGTTTCCATTCGCTCCATGGCAAAAACCCTTCGGATTTTCTATTTACTACGGACGATTCACTGCCTATGATCCAGCCTTTGTCGCTCGTTGCCGTTCAATTGTAAATGGGAAATCGCAAATAGTAAATTCCAAGAGGACCGATGAACGCTTCTGACCCGAACTCCTTGATCGATCTCGATGTCTGTGTGATGAACGCGCTGGATCTGTTCATGGACCCCACCACGGAGTTCCTCAAGCCCAACTTGCACCAGTTCAAGCGGCCCTTGGTGGTCGGCAGCGGCAACGCCATCGCCACCGGCAAGATCATCGCCGACAGCATGGATGCCGTTTTCGCGGATGAAGGCTCGTACCAGGGCAAGCTCCACTCCCTCCGGGGCATCGACGGCGTCGTCCTGCTCTCCGCCTCCGGCGGCAAACACGCCCCGGAGATTGCCCGGCACGCCAAATCCAAGAACCGCAAGGTCCTGCTGTTCACGTGCAATCCCTCCCCATTGGCCAAGAACGACGTGGACGAGGTTCACGTGTTCCCGAGCCGGCCGGAGCCCTATACCTACAACACCTCGACCTACATGGGCATGATGATGGCCTGCATGATCCCCGATCCGAAGGCCGAGGCCAAGAAGATCGTCGACCACATTCGCAATGTGGTGGATCCCCTGCTGGAAAACTCCGGCAAGCGCCTGGGCGACTTCGACGCCTTCTACTTGCTTGTGCCCGAGGAGTTCGACCTGATCCGCATCATGTTCATCACGAAGTTCGTGGAACTCTTCGCCCGCCGGATCGCCCGCGATGTCTTCACCTGGGAGCAATCGAAGCACGCGACCACGGTGGTCGAGACGCCGAACGAGTTGTTCCTGGCCTTCGGGCGCGAGAACACCACGTTCGGCGAGCACCGCCTGAACGTTCCCCTGCCGAAAGAGTGCACCTACCCGGGCATCATGGCCGTCGGCTACTACGTGATCGGCAAGCTCCAGGCCCAGAAGCCCGCCTGGTTCAAGGAGAGCATCGCGTCGTTCGCAGAGCGGGCCTCCAAGGCCTTCGGCCAGAAACTCGAGCCCGTGGTGAAGTTCAAGTAGGACAAACCACAGGACCTATGGGACTCATCGGACGTATGGGACCTCTCCGCCGCTACAGGCCGTAGCTGCGGGCGATGAGCTTGATCGGATGCGTGGTGCTCGTCGGGGCGATGTGTTCGATCTGCATCTTGCAGGCGGCGCATTCGGTCAGGACGTTCTGCGTCGGCGCCGTCATGAGAGCGGTCTTGAGACTCTCGGAGATCTGCGAGGCCAGGTCGTAGTTCTTGTGCTGCATGCCGAACGTGCCGGACAGGCCGCAACAGCCCGCCTGGAGGTCCGTGACGTCGATCCCGAAGTGCTCCCGCAGAAGACGCAGGGTCACCGTCTCGTCGCCGACTGCGCACAGATGGCACGGCAGGTGATAGACGTACTTCTCACCGCCGGGTTTCGTCGGGGGCTTGAGCCTGCCCTCCTGCTGCAAGGCCGCGAGGTAGTTCATCAGCTCGTGAGTGTGTCCGGCGACGAGCGAAGCGTCCTCACCGGCCACGTAATGACGCAGTTCCTCTCTCAGACACAGGGCCGCACTGGGCTCGGAGCAGACGATCTTGTAGCCGTCGCGGACGGCCTGGGCGAGGTGCTTGACGGTATACGCGAGGTCGCGCTGGGCCAGGCGGACGTCCCCATAGACGATGGCCGGCAGCGGCGATGGACGCTGGGGAGGCAAAATGACCTCCACCCCGTTGTGGCGGAGGACATCCAGGACGGCGAAACCGAGTTCGTGGTCGTTGAAATTGGCGAAGGTGTCGATGAAATACGCCACCTTGTCCACGGGATGGGCCACCGGCCCGCAGGCGGCGAGGTACTTGGCGCCGGCTCTGAGAAATGAGCCCCGGCAGAACCGCGGCATGCTCCGGCGCTTGTCGATGCCGGTCGTTTTTTCCAGCAGCCATTTCGAGATGGGCAAGCTCATGGCAATGTTCGACAGAGGGGCGAACACGCTGCCCATCCGGCTGAGATACCGATTGCGGCTCAGGATGAACTCGGTCCGGCGGG
>JAFGCA010000613.1 GCA_016932895.1 Sedimentisphaerales bacterium
ATGGGATGTCATCCCGCGTGCCGCCTTGGCCCCCGTGGGAGGACAGCCCGTGTGGCCGGACGATGCGCGCATATACAGAGGCATGAACCTCAATGTCTACGAGAGGGACGTATACATTCCAGAATCGTTCATCGGCCTCGTGAAAGGTCAGCCCTTCGGCAAGTGGCGCGTATTGCTCGTTCGCATTTCCCCGTATCGCTACAATCCCGTGTCCAAGCAACTTCAACGCCTGGAAGCTTGCACGCTGAGGATTACCTATGAGCGCGCCAAGACCGGCAGCCAGATCACAAAAGACACATCACCCCGAGGCACGCGAAGAAGGGCGCAGATCAAGAAGAATGTCGTGAACTTTACGACCGCCGTGGGCGAATACGAACAACAGAACAAGTAGAAATCGGGAGATATAAAGATGAAGCACTTGGCTGCGATATGCATTGTGGCGTGCCTGTTTGGATTCCCTGAAGCTCGATCAGATACAACGGGATATGTCATCCTCACGACGAGCAACGTCGTTGCCTCGTCGTCAGAACTGACGAATTTTGTCGCGGCGAAGGAAGCGCGGGGGTTTTCTGTGCAGGTTCTTCCAAACACCTCGGTTGCTGAAGGGGGCTGGTGTGGATCAACTGGCGGTGCGACAGGAGACGTTGCAGCCACATGCCTTCGGAACTGGCTGGAGAGCAACTACACAAACGGAAGCGGAGAAGTTGAGATTTCATATGCTCTGCTGATCGGCAATCCCCATCCCACAAGCGGCGATGTACCCATGAAGATGTGCAAGCCGATAAACAACTGTCCCAGTGACTTCTTCTATGCTGATCTCACAGGAGATTGGGACATCAATACGAACGGGGTCTACGGCGAATGGGCCGACTACAATACGAATGGAGGACCAGACCTGACGACTGAGGTGATTGTCGGGAGGATTCCTTACTATGGAACTACTTCCGACTTGGATACGATTCTCCGGGATACGATCGACTACGAAGACGCGTTGGCATCTGAGTCTGCCTGGCGGAAAACAACGCTGCTGCCCGCCTCACCAGTCGCATACGGGGGGATATGGGGAGACTACAGAGGCTTCCTCTTCTCGCAGCATTTGCGGAACTCCACATTGACTTCTGAGAACAACTCGCATTACCGCGTGTATGATCAAACTCACGGTCTGAATCCACCCCCTGAAGCCGTCCCTACAACCTACGGTAAGGTCGCTGCCGCTTGGGAGCAATCACGCCCTGGGGCGATTTTTTGGTTTCAACACGGCATGCCGACCTACACTGTCGATATCATGAATTCCGCCCACGCCGAGCAGGCAAGCATCACAGAACAGGCTTTCGCTTTTCAAGGCAGTTGCTTGAATGCGCAACCTGAAACAACCAACAACTTGGCCTATACCCTCGTGCGCAAAGGGTGCATTTCAACAGTCGCCGCAACACGGAGTAGCTGGTGGAGGTATACGACAGGACTGTGGGGCGTTCCACTCGAGAACCCCCCGCCGTGGAGCTACAGCGCATCCGTTCCGCACATGATTGACGGGTGTGCATCGCGCTTCGTGAACGAAGGACTTTCCATCGGAGAGACTCTTGCAGATTACAAAGAAGACGTAGCTCCCCCGGATTCGGCGGAATGGGAGAACTACTGCATTTTCGCGATCTACGGATGTCCGGCAGTCGGCATTCGCTCCGTCAAGTCGCGCGGACCGTTTCTGTCATTCTGAATGACGCCACACGAAGATGAGGAGAAGACAAGCAAGAAATGCTGAGCTTGGCAGAACTGAAACGCAGCATGGAGCGTCTCCAATCTGAAGACACGCCACTCTTAGCTCATATACTCGTCTTCCTGTCGGCACTCACCATCAGAAACACGGTCGAAGCCGCATCGACAAAGCTTCCGCTAGCTCAGCTTGCGGAAGCGTGGGGGCACTACTACCTCTCCTATATCAGCTTGGCGCTCGTGCTTGTCGCCCTCGGGCATCTTGCTCTCAGAGAGTCACCGCAAAGAACAGCGCGGCTGGTCCTGCCCTTCTTCTTTTGTCTTCTCATTGCGCCGTGTGTGGACCTGATGATTACACGGGGTGCCGGGGCCCCCATCAACTACATCTACGCTCCGGACCCCGTTCCGCTCTTGCGCCGTCTTCTTCTGTTCTTTGGTCCGCCGATGAAAAGCGGCGTCACGACAGGCATGCGTATCGAGATTGCGGGCGTCCTTTGCCTAGCATTCATTGTGCTGCGCGTGAAAGGAGGCAGTTGGATCAGGTGCATCACAAGCACGGTGCTACTCTACATGGTGATCTTCTGCTACGTGGCGACACCGTATTTCGTGGAGAAGGCGCTTCGGGGCGTTGTGCCCCACTACAGCTTCAGTCTCAAACACGTTGACTATGCCTATTTGCTGATCTCATATCTTTTGCTCGGGTTCTTGGCTTGGCGAGAGGACTCTGTTGGGTTTCGCGCAGTGTTGACAAACATCCGCCCCTTCAGGTTGGCCCACTATGAGTTGATGTTTGTGCTCGGCTTCTCTCTCGCCGGTTTCAGATGGCGTGATCTCATCGCCGGTGCGAAGTTCGTGGAGGGACTGCTTCTGTGCGTATCCATCGGCTTTGTCTGGCTCTTCGCTGTCCTCTCGAACGATCTGGAGGACGAGGCAATTGATCGGATTGCAAACCCTGGTCGCCCCCTTTCGAAAGGTTGTCTCACGCGCGGGAAGTGTGCACGGTGGGCTGGGCTGTTCTTGGGCCTCGCCGTCATTTCGGCCTACGCGGTACATCCGGTCCCCATGTTTTTGATTCTTGGCTTCGCGGCCAACTACACCGTGTATTCGGTAAGGCCATTGCGTTTGAAGCGCATCCCTGTTCTGTCGAAGCTCACCATCTCGGGAAACTCTCTTTTGCTTGTCGTCCTTGGTTTCATGTTTGCCGGGCACAGCCCCTATGAAGTGCCAGGGGCGTGTGTTGTCTTTTTTCTGATCTTAGCCACGCTGGCGATGAACTTCATCGATCTCAAGGACTGGCTTGGTGATTGCCAATGCGGAATAAAGACGCTACCGGTTCTCCTCGGCATGAAAAGGGCGCAGCGTGTTGTCGCAGCCTTCTGGCTCGCCGCTCACTTGGTTTTCGCAATGATGGTGCCGACCAGATGGCTGGCGGTGGCGGTGTGTCTCGCTGGAGTCGTTCAAGCGGTATTGTTGTGTCGGAAGAAGTACTCCGAGAGGCCGGTGCTTGCCGTCTATTTGATCACTCTGCTTCTGGTCATCGTCGTGATGCACGGGGCGTCGTAGCAGGGTTGAGCAGCCTGAGAAATTTGACAAAACCATTACTTTCTGATGACAACAGAAACAGGGGCGTTTGGTAGAATACCGATATGAAAGTGGAACGCTGCGGCCATGATGATGAGTTGAGGGAGTTCTCCTGGCATCGCGCTATGGTGTCTGCCGCAATGTTCCTTGTCACTTTGTGCAGTTCCGCTGGAGCGGACACGCACTATGTCTCCGCATTCGGGAATCATGTGCATCCATACACAACCTGGCAGGATGCGGCAACCAACATACATATTGCTGTCAGTACTGCCGCAAGTGGCGACGAGGTACTGATATCGAATGGGATCTACTATGTTGCCGAAACCGTGGTTGTGACACAGGGAATACATGTGGCCGGGTTCGGAGACTCAAGCAACACAATCATTGACGGAATGGATCTCGTTCGGTGCTTTTACCTCGACAACTCAAACGCGCAGCTTGCTAGGCTGACGATTCGGAACGGCAAGGCTGAAGACGGAGGCGGCGTCCTGTGCAGCAACGGCCTGGTGAGGAATTGCATTCTCACGGAAAACACAGCGGAACTGATCAGCCCTGTGTCAGGGGGTCGCGGTGGCGGTGCGTTCATTGGCGCAGGTGGTGCCATCTCGAACACAACCGTGTACGGCAACACGGCACACGGAAAGGGCATGCTCCCTGGTGGTGGCGGCGGCATCTTCTGTCGAGGCGGTCTTGTTGTGAATTGTATCGTATCGAGCAACAACACTGATGGTGCGGGCGGTGGCATTGCGAGTGAGCGCGGGGGGCGTGTTCGGGGATGCGAAGTGCGCTGCAACGAAGCCGCCCAAGGGGGAGGGATCGCATGTACCTACACTGGGTTTGTTGAGCGTTGCACGGTCGCTGACAACGTGGCGAAGAGCGGGGGCGGAATTGCCGCCCTCTGGGAAAGCACTGTCGCCGCCTGTATCGTAGAGCGCAACACGGCCACGGTGTCGGGTGGCGGCGTCTATGCGTGGAATGCCACCGTGGGGGATTGCTTCATCCGGGAGAACTCGGCAAGTGATGCTGCGGGTGCTTTCTGCATGGAGGGCGAGTTGTCAGGCATGGGTAATCCTGACGGGACAACAACTTTGTTCAACTGCATTCTCAACATGAACTCTGCAGTTACCAACGGCGGCGGCATCGGGAGCATCGGAGGCACGATCCAGAACTGCACAATCACCCGAAACGCCGCCAGCGTGACTGGTGGGGGTATGTTCTGCATTTCCAACACAACGGTCCGCAACGTAGTGGCATACGACAACTCGGCACCAACCGATCCGAACGCCACGACGGGCGATCCTCAGGTGGAGTACACCTACACTTGCTCGTTCCCCGCGATTCCTGGGGCGGGTAACATGAGCAGTGATCCGATGTTGACCCCATCGGGAAGACTCAAGAGCGCGTCGCCCTGCATCGACGCCGGGACGTCGCTCAACGCTCCGCCAACCGACCTCGACGGGGAGGCCCGATGGAATCACCCATCCCATCCAAACATCGTGTCAACTGTCGATATCGGCGCGGACGAGTTCGTTGACGGTGACAGCGACAATATGGGCGACCATTGGGAAACCGAAACCTTCGGCAG
Source organism: Sedimentisphaerales bacterium (assembly GCA_016932895.1). The sequence goes on from JAFGCA010000613.1 coordinate 4,877, forward strand.
CACGACGAACAGCAACGGCAGTGCCGACGGCGACGGCGATGGCCTCAATGATCTCGGTGAGTATGAGAACGGTACTGATGTGAATAGCGGCGATACTGATTCCGACTCGATCCCCGACGGGTGGGAAGTCCGCAACGACCTCGATCCTCTGGCCGATGATGCCGACCAGGACCCCGACGCCGACACGATGAACAACGGCGGTGAGTATGTCGCGGACACCGATCCTCACGTCGCGGGATCCGTTCTGTCCGTCATCCATGTCGCCCCCGAACTCGACGGCATCCGTATCGACTGGAAGGGCGGCCGGGACGCATGGCAGTACCTCGAATGCTGTCCCGACCTTACTTCTACAAACGATCAGTGGACGGCGATCCTCGCCGTCCCGCCGCCCACCCCGCTGACAAATGCGATCATCGACCTCGGCGCGACCAATCGGACTCTGTTCTACCGTATCCGCGCCGAACGGTGAGTCACCACGACGACACCACCAATCGCGACCCCCGCCGCTACCGCCGCTCGGGGCCGTATCCCGCGTGCGCCGCGCCTGTACACGCGGTGTGCTGCGTCGGCTCCCGCCTTACCGGCGGGACCCGGCACACCGCGCGCCAGGCGCTACGTGGTCGGCGATGTGCACCGTCCTCGACGAACCGACGGCCCCGGCATGCTCGTGCCTTCCTCCTTCGCTGAAGCTTCGGAGGACGAGACGGCACTCGCTGCCGGGCGCTATTGCCCGGGCACCGGAGGTGTCCAAACGGCCTCGATGCGCAACGCACTTCCCATGCCGCCTACGGCGGCCAAGCCTCGGCGCTCCGCGCCTCGCCCGATCCCCAAGGCCATCGAGCGCGCCAGGGGACCTGTCACGCTCGATGCGTACCCGGTTCGCCCGCGCCGACGTGGCTGGTAATGACAACGCCGGTTTCACGCTTCCTCAATACCCCCGCGTTGTCATGGCGGCTGCGAGGAAGACCCCCTTACCCGGCAGCCGCCCCGCCAACGCGCCCCAGCGGAACGGCGATCCGGTCAAGCGGCGGATCTGCTTCCAGGTATTCAGCAGAACCACCGCTTCACCGGTCGCCGTACTCGTTTACCTGTCCCCGGCGGCGAGCGTGCGGACGAACCAGCACTTCAAAGCGGTGCTCTCAAGCGCTGCCGGTAAACCGGACAGTCCGTCCACACACACGCCGCCCCCCATCAGACCCCGGCCAGCTCACGGAACCTGCGGAGCCAGGTTCCGCGCCTGTCCCCCATGCGGAGTGCCGCCGCGGACGGCGG
>JAFGCA010000614.1 GCA_016932895.1 Sedimentisphaerales bacterium
AGCCATCGCCAAGGCCTTCGGCCTTGACGCTGCCACCCGAAGCACCGGCGAGGAGCCAGACCCACCGTCCCCAAAACGTTCTCGCACATCGTGCTCCATCCCGGCAAGAAGCGGTTTCCTCTGGCCCGGATTTCGTGTATGGTAGGGAGGCATCGGCTTTGGCGGCGAACGCCAAAGTCGGACCCGTTGCAGTGGAAACGTTGGATTGATTCAGTTCACGTGGCAGACAAGAATTGTCGGAGGTCCTATGAAATCGCATGCAATGTCGCGTCGCAGATTCGTAAAATCGCTCGGTCTGGCCGCCGCCACGGCCCTGCTGCCCGTCAAGCTCCAGGCCGCACCGGCCAAACGTCCCAACATCGTCTTGATCTACGCCGACGATCTCGGCTATGGCGACGTTGGCTGCTACGGCGCGACCAAGGTCAAGACGCCCAATATCGACCGCCTGGCCCAACAGGGCCTGCGCTTCACCAACGCCCACGCTAACTCGGCGACCTGCACCCCCTCGCGCTACGCCATGCTCACGGGCGAATACTCCTGGCGCCGCAAAGGCACGGGCATCGCGCGGGGCGACGCCCGCATGATCATCGAGCCGGGCCGAACCACGCTGCCGCTCGTCCTCCAGCGCGCCGGCTACACCACCGGCGTCGTCGGGAAGTGGCACCTCGGCCTGGGCGCTCCCGGCGAAGAGATCGACTGGAACGGGGAGATCAAACCCGGCCCGCTCGACATCGGCTTCGACTACTGCTTCCTGATCCCCGCCACCGGCGACCGCGTGCCGTGCGTGTACGTCGAGAATCGTCGCGTCGTCGGCCTCGACCCCAGCGATCCCATCGCAGTCAGCTTCGGCAAGCCCATCGGCAACGAGCCAACCGGCAAAGACCACCCGGAGCTGCTCAAGATGCATCCCAGCCACGGGCACAACCAGACCATCGTCAACGGCATCAGCCGCATCGGCTACATGTCCGGCGGAAAGACCGCCCGCTGGGTGGACGAGGACATGGCCGACACCATCACAGGCAAGGCGGTGGACTTCATCGAGACCCACCGCACTAAACCGTTCTTCCTCTACTTCGCGACCCACGATATCCACGTTCCACGCGTGCCCCATCCGCGCTTCGCCGGTAAGAGCGGCCTCGGCCCGCGCGGCGACGCCATCGTCCAGCTCGACTGGTGCACCGGCGAAATCCTCAAGACCCTGGACCGCCTGAACCTCGCCGACGACACCATCGTGATCTTCACCAGCGACAACGGTCCCGTGGTCGACGACGGCTACCAGGACCAGGCGGTGGAGCTGCTCAACGGACATACGCCGTCGGGCCCGCTTCGCGGCGGGAAATACAGCGCCTTCGACGCCGGAACGCGCGTGCCGTTCATCCTGCGCTGGCCCGGAAAAGTCAAGCCGGGGCAATCCGAGGCGCTGCTTTCCCAGATCGATCTGGCTGCCTCGCTGGCGGCGTTCACAGGCCAGAAGCTCGGCGCCACCGATGCGCCGGACAGCTTCGACGTGCTCGATGCGCTGCTGGGCAAGACCCAGGCCGGCCGCGACCACCTCGTCGAGCACGCCGGCGCCCTTTCTTTGATCAAGGGCCACTGGAAGTACATCGAGCCGCGCAAAGGGCCGAAGGTCAATCGCAGCGTCAACATCGAGTTGGGCAACGACCCGAATCCGCAGCTCTACAATCTCGTGGACGATCTGGGCGAGAAGAACAACCTCGCCGCCGAGCAGCCGCAGCGCGTCAAGGAACTGGCCTCCCTGCTCCAGAAGATCCGGGAGGTCCAACGCACCCGGCCGTAACAAAGGCCCGGCCCAGCCCTCTGCCCGAACGAACGGCACTCACGCAGCAAACGGCAACAGACCGCCGCGCATGGCGACCCGGCCGGAAAAAATGCAAAATAGGCGTCAGATTTGGCAGTTGCACGTTTATAATAGACGTGGGCTGTATCTGAGCTCGCAATGTACGGCGTTTTCTTCCTGGAGGTTGGTGCCCGGCCGGAATGACAGCGACTGCGACAGACAACGAGACAATTCGCCCGGCCCGGCAGGGCAACCCGGAGTCCCGCGCGCCCTTGGCATATCCAGAAAGCACCCCGTCTTTGCCGAGCCAGCCCTTGTGCCGGAACAGGGTCCATAACGGGCAGGCTCGTCCTGCTCCTGACGCAAAGCGTACCTGCGAAGGATGAATGTTACTTGTTTTGGGTGAAGGAGGATTGTCATGGGCAAAAAAGCGATGTTCCTGGTGCTGGCCGTTCTGCTGATCGGCCTGTCTCAGAGCGCCGCGAATGCAGACCTCGTAGCGCACTGGGATCTGGAGGAAGGTTCGGGCACCACAACAAAAGCGCTGGTAGGCTCGCCCGCTGCGGACGGCACGCTTGTCGGGGCCACCTGGGCAACCGCAGGCGCTCCGATCGCAGGGAGCAGGGCCGCCGTCTTCTTCGATTCCGGCAACGCCGATCGCATCGAGACCAACCAGATCGGCATCCTGGGCAACGCGGCGCGCTCCGTGACGGCCTGGGTCAAGCCGGAACCCGTGCAAAACAACAATGCGGTCATGGTCGGCTGGGGACTCAACAACCCTGAAGAGCGATTCAGCTTTCGTCTGAATGCCGGGGCCGCCGACGGAACGCTTTGGGCGCTTCGGCTTGAGATTCAGGGGTCTCGCGTTGTGGCTGAGACCGCGGTCAATGACGGCGAGTGGCATCACGTCGCCATAACCCACGACGAGGGCGCGCGCATCGACGAGGTCAGCTTCTACGTCGATGGCCAATTGGACGCCCAGAGCGGCACCGGTGGCGGTGGTTCGATGAACACCGCCAGCACAACCGTGGTATTGGGCAACTCCGGTCACGCCCCCGCGACCTACGGGTTTGACGGCGCGATGGATGAGGTCCGCCTGTACGACAGAGTGTTGACGGCGGATGAGATTGCCCTGCTGGCCTTTCGACCGAAGGCATCCAGCCCCACTCCTGTTGATGGAACCATACTCGACGGCACATCGGCGAACCTCTCCTGGTCGCCGGGCGGGGACGCCGTGTCGTACAGTGTCTACTTCGGCGAGAGCCTCGACGACGTCAGCGCCGGCCAGGTCGAAGCGATCTCCACAACAGAAACGTCTCTCAGCACCGCTCTGATACCGGCTTACGCAGCCGGATTGACTGCCGGCCAAACCTATTACTGGCGCGTGGACGCCGTCAACGAGGCCAACCCCGACAGTCCCTGGACCGGGAACATCTGGAGCTTCCAGGTCCGACCCGTGGTTGCCTGGGAGCCCACGCCGGCCGACGGCATCCGGTACGTGCATCCCGATCAGGATCTCGCCTGGGAAATCGGCCTGGGCACGTTGTTCCACACCGTCTACTTCGGAGAGAGCTTCGACGAGGTCAACGACGCCACCACCGGCGGTTTCATGATCGTCGATCCGACCTACGATCCGGGCACACTGGAGACCGAGAAGACCTACTACTGGCGCGTGGACGAGTTCTCCGGGCTCGCCACGGAAAAGGGCGATGTCTGGAGCTTCACCACGGTTCCCGAGGTTGAAGTGACCGACCCCAGTCTCACCGGCTGGTGGACGCTCGATGAGGGTGAGGGCCAAACCGCCGTCGATTGGTCCGGGCACGGATATCACGGCGCGATCAACGGCGTCGCCGAGTGGACCGACGGCTACCAGGGCAGCGCGCTGAGGTTCGTCGACGACGTGTATGTGGAGGCAGCCTACGTCGGCATCACCGGCACAGCGTCCCGCACCTGCATGGCCTGGATCAAGACCGGCGTCGCCAATCGCTCCATTTTGTCCTGGGGTCAGAACGTGGCCGGCCAGAAATGGCTCATGCGCGTCGATGCCACCGGCGGTCTGCGCATCGAAGTCAATGGCGGGTACAACTACGGGGCAACGAGCCTGATCGATAACCAGTGGCATCACGTGGCCATCGTGTTGGAGGACGACGGATCGGCCGATGTGCTGGAGACCGTTCTCTACGTCGACGGCGCGGTCGAAGCAAGCGCCGCTTCCGCCGACGAGCCGATCGACACGCCCGCTACCGGCGTGGTTCGAATCGGCGAGAGCCCCTGGCATAACAGACCCTGGGTCGGCCAGATCGACGATGTCCGTATCTACGACCGGGTCCTGACCGAGGCGGAGATCAAGGAAGCCATGCGCGGCAACGTGCTGCTGGCCTCGAATCCCGAGCCGGCGCGCGGCGCGATCATTGATATTCGAGAAGCGGTCGCGCTCGGCTGGCAGGCGGGAGACGGGGCGGTCTCGCACGACGTGTATTTCGGCACCGAGAAGGAGGCCCTTGCCACTGCGGACAAGGACGCGGCCGCGTATCAGGGCAACCAGGCCGCGACCAGCTTCTCTCTGGCTGGACTCGTCGAGCTCGGAGGCGGCGACTACTTCTGGCGAATCGACGAGGTGGCCGCCGACGCGAGCGTCCAGAAGGGCGACGTGTGGAGCTTCACGGTGCCGCCGTACCTGATCGTCGACGACTTCGAGAGCTACAGCAACGACGTCGGCGAGCGCGTCTTCGAGTTCTGGATCGACGGCATCGGCTACACCCTGCCCGAGCCGGGTGACCCGGGCAACGGCACCGGCGCCGCCGTCGGCCACGACATCTGGAGCGCGGACAGCCCGTACTTCGACGGCCTCATCATGGAAACCGCCAACGTGCACGGCGGCAACCAGGCCATGCCGGTGTATTACAACAACACCGCCTCGCCATACCTGTCCGAGGCCGAGCGCACGTGGGCCGTGCCCGAGAACTGGGTGGCCGAAGGTGTCACCGATCTGACGCTCTTCGTCAGGGGTGACGCCGCTAACGACCCGGCGGCGATGTACGTCGCCGTCGAGGA
>JAFGCA010000615.1 GCA_016932895.1 Sedimentisphaerales bacterium
ATATACTCACGCAGAGGCGCTGAGACGCAGAGAACACCCAGGCGAAAACGCCCTCTGAAACCCAGCGCCTCTGCGCCTCCGCGTGAGGCATAACTGTACTGTTCGCAAGGGCTTATCTACTGTCGCTGCCATTATCTGGAAGCTGATTCCGGTTATTCTGACCAATCCGTGTCAATCCGCGTTAATCCGTGTCTGACGGGCCCCTCTCGGTGTCCTCCGTGTCTCCGTGGTTGATTTTTCTTCGCGTCCTTCGCGTTCTTCGTGGTTGCCAGGAACCCGCATGGGCTGGAGCCCATCGTACCATTCTCGACAGCATCCGCGTCAATCGCTGTCAATCCGTGCCTGTCGGGCCCCTCTCCGTGTCCTCTGTGACTCGGGAGGGACCGCATGGGCTAAAGCTCATGCGGATTCTTATCCTGGCTTGCCTCTCACTGCTTTGTGAGAACGAAAAGGCGGGTGCCGCCGCCTCCTTCGAACTGTGTCGGCCGGACCGTTGAACCCGGTTCATTCCCGGCCATTGTGAACGTGTCCCCTTCAATCTTGTAAATGGCGAGACTGGTCGTACCGACATATTGTTGGACGGCACAGTCTTCAACAAGGAGGTCCGCCTGTTTGGGCTCGACCTCAGTATTCAGCTTCATCGTTCCTGAATAGTCTTCCGGCCCTGGCCCGTTCACATCGACCTTCGTGCCAGAGATGGTGAGTGTCCATTGCCTCTCATCGTTGCCAACTTCGGTGCCGACCCACGTCCCTTGAAGCCTGTCCATATCGCTCACTTCAACAGGAGGTTCGGGTTCGCTCTTGCAGCCACCTACGGACGCAGCCAGAATCGCAGCCAGACAGATTGCTATTTCGCTGTAGTGCTTTGCAGTCATTCCATAATTCCTTTTTCTATTATACAGAGAACGCTTCGCCGCTGATTTCGCGGCACACATGTCAACTCGCTGCATCGGTGTATTGTAATGTGTTCACTATGGGCGTCAAAAGATTTCTATTCTGGACGTGTTCTTCGCTAAGTACTCAGCATGGGCTGAAGCCCATCCTACGATTTCATCGTTCGATTTCGTCGGGGAAGTTCAGGTAGGCGAAGGGGCCGGCGAGTTCGTAGGCTTTTCGGTCCCGGGCTTTGGCGGCTTCAGTTTCGTCGTCGAAGAGGCCCAGGTGGATGGTTTCGCCGTGGTAGCCGACGACGGCCTGCCACTTGTCACCGACGGGGGAGACGCCCCGGTATTGGGACCGGCCGGCGTCCCAGTAGCGGTTCTGCAGGTTCTGCAGGCGCGTGCAGTTGCGCATGTTGGCCTCGCGGTTGTCCAGGCCGTTGCGGTTGATATGATCGACGACCATGCCGGGCGGCGGCTTCATGATCTCGCGGTGCATGAAGACCTTGCGGCCCTTGCAGCCGCGGACGGCGTACTGCGTTTTGCCCTTGCCGGCGTCGTGGACGGACCACTTGTGGCGGCTGAGCCACTCGTAGTTCTTGGCGTCCACGAGGGCGTGCAGGCCGCGCGTCAGCGGGATGTAGCGGACCTCCGCGCTGGGCGGCTCGGGCGGCTCGACGCGTCCGAAGCCCGGCCTCGGGCGGAAGTTGCGGCAGGGCCCGTCGGAGGGCAGCTCGCGCAGCCGGCCCGGCGTGGCCGGATGGTTCGCGCACATTCCCGCCACCGGAAAGCCCGACGTAAGCGTTCGCAGCCACAGCCCCGCGTTCGACACGCAGAACACGCAGTCATAACAGCTCGGTTGCGGTTTTTCCGCCGGTGCCGGCCTCGCTTGCCCCGGAGCCACCGGCGTCCTCACGATACACCCCGGCCTGGTCTCCGCTGTATCTCGCTCGCCCATTTCTACTCCTATTGCGCTCGAAGGCGCAGGGTGGGTTCTCAGCCCACGCGTTCCATTTCCGGCCGGGGCCGCGGCACCGCACGACGCGGTGTTGTGTCTATGAAAAACGAAAGATGGTGCTGTGTCAATGTAAAAAAGAACCGATTTCGCATATTCTTCCGGCCGGGGCAGGCCCCGGTACCGTTCCTGATCGCCGACGAACGCGGAGGAATCCGGAGTGTCGAGACAACCGGAGCTGTTGAAGCCAGGGAGCGGTGTGCAAGGCACACCCCACGGCTGTAGATTGCTTCGCTCCGCTCGCAATGACATGTCGTTCCTTGTGCGTGTCATTGCCAGGAGCGCAGCGACGAAGCAATCTCCTTGCCGCAATAGTTGCAGGACCTGCGAAATGAGCTTCGGCGGGCGCGTCCCTTTCGCGTCCCGCGAACGTCCCGGCACAGGGGGCCCGGCGAGAAATTCGCTTGCCTGGGGGCCGGAGAAAGTCTATACTGGTTGTGGCGCCAAAAAGACCAGAAACGGAGGACCGATGAACGTGTAGACGTGCAGTCCGCAGTCACTTCGCACCGCATTTCCGGGCTTCTTCTCCCGGCGGACGGCGTCCCTCCCGCACAGACCTTCAGGTTAGGAGAGGCAACGATGGCCGGAAGATGTCGGATGTCAGCGATTCTCGCCGGATGGCTCATCGGCGGCAGTCTCATCAACGTCACGCTCGCAGCCGAGTACCTGCTCGGGGGCAGGGTCTACGAGGGCGTCCCGTGGGAGCAGGACAAGCCGATCCCGGGCGTGACTGTCGAGCTGTGGGGGGCGTACGATTCGGGCGTACCTATCCAGTACATCGCCGGCACGGCGACGGACGCGCAGGGCTGGTACGGCCTGCTGCTGGATACGGGGGACTGGGCCTACGACTACTACATTATCTGGGAGAAGAACCCGGCCGGCTACGTCTCCACGGACGCCCGGACCGTGGGCGGGACGCGTCTGAGCGCCGATCAGATCCAGTTCGGCTGGCCGCTGGACGGCGTGGACCTGACCGGCAACAAGTTCTGGGACAAGCCGGAAGGGCAGCCGCCCGCCAATCGTCCGCCCGTCGCCGATGCCGACGGCCCCTACACGGGCCAGGTGGCTCAGCCGGTCACGTTCGACGGCTCGGGCTCCTACGATCCGGATGCCGGCGATTCGATTGTCAGCTACGAGTGGGACCTGGACAACGACGGTCAATACGACGACGCCACCGGCGTGACCGTGCAGCACACCTGGAGCGCAGCCGGCTCCGGCACGGTGGGCCTGCGTGTGACCGACAGCTTTGGCGACTCCGGCGTGGACAGCTCGACCTACACGATTGAGGAAGGGCCGCAGGCCGGCGGGACGATTCGGGGGACGAAGTTCGACGATCTCAACGGCAACGGTGTGAGAGATGCGGGCGAGCCGGGCCTGGCGGGCTGGCAGATCACGCTGGAAGACGACGACGGGAACGCGCTGGCGACGGCGACCACCAATGCCAACGGCGATTACGAATTCGGCTCTCTGGAACCGGGGGCCTACCGCGTCGATGAGGTGCAACAGGCCGGCTGGCGACAGACGTATCCGGAGGTAGACGGGCAGCCCGCCTTCTGGGCCGTCGGCGTAGAGCCCGGCGGCACGATCAACGAGGTGGACTTCGGCAACACGCGCGACGATTCGCCGCCCGGGCCGGAGTATGAGGAAGAGCACGGGGATGCGCCGCAGCCATACGTCGATTTCTATCTGAGCGTCAGCGAGACCGTGTTCCTCGGTCGCTATGTCGATGGTGAAACCGTCATGCAGCGGGACCCGCAGGCGCTGGGCGACGACCACAACGACGGCAACGACGACGAAGAC
>JAFGCA010000616.1 GCA_016932895.1 Sedimentisphaerales bacterium
GGACGGGGGCTCGGGGCGCCGGCGCGCCAAACAAAGCCAATTGGGTGGGGCTGCTCGCTGGGGGCTGGGACCCGGGCGTGTCAAACGAACCCAATTGGCGGAGGCTCGAATAGGTGGTAAGTGCGTCTTTGATAAGGAGTTATGGTGGAAGTCGGGATTTTTGCGGCGGGAAAACGAACCCAATGTGCGTCGGCGCCGGGCTTTTGGGCGTGGGATGGGCTGCCCGGGTGTTGCCAAGGTGGCGGCGGGCGTGTATCACTGACGGTGGTATGGACCCTGTATCCCTGTGAATTGGAGGTGGTACCGTGCGATATAGCTTCCTGATTCTGGCTGCGTCGATCCTGCTGCACAGCATCCCGTGTCCGGCCGAACCCGTTCCGGACGGCTTCGTTCTCATCCAGGACGGGACGTGTCGCCGCGGAACGGGGGCCCGGCAAACCGGGGCCCGGTGCCGGGTCGAGGACTTCGAGATCCTTGATCATCCCGTTACGAACGCCGAGTACAAGACCTTCGTCGATGCGGCCGGATACCACGCACCGCTGCATTGGGCTGGCGGGCGAATTCCTCGGGGCAAGGAGGACTATCCGGTGATCTTCGTCAATCGGATGGACGTCGATGCCTATCTGCGGTGGCTGACCGGGGAGACGGGCCGCATCTGCCGCTTGCCGACGTCGGTAGAGTTCGAATACGCCGCCCGGGGCGACCTGGCGGGCAAGCTGTACCCGTGGGGCGACGAGGCTCCAGCGGGGCGGGCCAATTACGATGCGGCGGGGGACCGCCGGTTCGACCGGTGGCAGGATTCTCTTCGGCCCGCTCGCTGGGGAGCGAAAAACGGCTACGGCCTGTACGGCATGGCTGGCAATCTCTGGCAGTTGACCGCGGACCATCACGACCCGGCGACCTCTCGTTGGAAGTATCGCATCGTCGATCCGGTGGAGAATGAGAGGACCGTCATGGGTGGCTCCTGGGCGCGGGGCGAGAGCTATCTGAAATGCGGGGTGCGCCTCGGTGTCTCGGCCGGCATTCGGCACCCCGACGTCGGATTTCGCCCGGTCCGCGAACCGCGCGGCGCCGACTGGCGCGTGCAGCACCGCAAGCTGTGCGTCACCTCCGCAGGCGACGGGAAGGCACTCCTGAGCTGGGCGCTGCTGGCATCCGACCGGCGCGCGACACGCTTCAACGTCTACCGGGCCGGGGAGCGAAATCACGCGGGCTTTTGCGTCAACGAAGAGCCCGTGGCCGGATCGACGACCTTCCTCGATGCCGGTCTTTCCGCAGGCAGACGCTACCAGTACTACGTGCGACCGGTGGACGCGGCGGGCAGGCAGGGGCGGCGCTGCGAGTGGGCGGGTGTCACCGTCGCCGACGAGGCCTCGGCGATCCTGGTGACGTTCGCGCCTTTGTTCAAGCAGGGCGCGCTGGTGCCGATCTTCGGCGACCTGAACGGAGACGGCACGCTGGACTGCGTGATTCGCATGGACAACGGCAACCGGGAGATGTCCCAGGACCCGGGGCTTCCCGTGCAGTTGGAGGCGTTCACGTCGTACGGCCGTTCCCTGTGGCGCAAGGACATCTGCACCCACGATCACTGCTTCGGCAGTGCCAACAACGTCCCGTTCAACGTCTGGGACATGGACGCCGACGGCAAGGCCGAGGTCGTCACCCGGCTCCAGATCGCAGGCGAGGTGTACGTGGCCATCCTGGACGGGATGACCGGCGCGGTGAAGTGCAAGGCGAAGTGGCCCGACATGGTCTCGGATTTCGCAAAGTCCTCGACGCGGATTCACCTGTCGGTCGCCTATTTGGACGGCAAGCATCCGGCCGTCATTACGCAAACGGGCCTCTATGAGAACGAGGTGTTCGCCGCCTACGACCGCGAGATGAGAGAGCTGTGGCGCTTCCACAGCTTTGCCGAGACCAACGGCAGCGGGGGGCACAAGATCGAAGTAGCCGACGTGGACGGCGACGGGCGACAGGAGGCCTTCGACGGCACCACCTGCCTGAACCACGACGGGACCGTGCGCTGGTCGATCTACCGCCAGCATCCCGATATCGTCTCGATCCACGACTATCTGCCCGAGCGTCCCGGCTTGGAGGTGTTCTACATCGTCGAGTCCAGCGTCCACGCCGGCGTGTACATGGTAGACGCCGATTCGGGGGAGGTGATCTGGAAGGTCAATCGGGAGGACGACCCGCGCTGGACGCACGGGCACACCGGTTGGACCGCCGACATCTGGGCGGGCTCGCCCGGTATCGAATGCGTCTCGAATCGGGCCGGCCACGGCGACCGCAACCTGATCCTCTTCAGCGCCGACGGACACGCGCTGCTGGAGCCGTTTCCATACGGGTACACGCCGTTGGAGTGGGACGGGGACGTCACGCGCGAGCTGCTCGCCGGCCGCGTGCTCGGCGACTTCGACGGAGAGACGATCGTCCCCCGCCGCGCCGGGCCGCTGACCCTGCCCGACAACAGCAGCGTGCTCATGGTGGCCGATCTCTACGGGGACTTCCGCGACGAGCTGATCCTGTCAACCGCGAGCGCCGAGGGCGACAGGACCATCTCGGTCATGACGGCGGCCGAGCCGGTATCCTGCCGATACGTCACGGCCACCGAGAGTCTTGACTATCGCCTGTGGATGGGACGCAACATGGGGGGCGGCTATCGTTCGATCTACGACCGCCCCTTGGTCGAAGCGCCTGACTAATCCGTCGCCTCCGACGTGAGTGCGGTGTCCAGCAGGGCGGCGATGTCACTGACGCGGCTCTGTGCCAGGGCCGATTGGGCCAGCTCTCTGGCATCCGCGAGAGACGTGCGACCGACGATCTGCTGGGTGCGCAGGAGGTAGGCGGGGTCCACGCTGAGGGTGCGAACGCCGATGCCCAGCAGGAACGGGATGTAGCGGGGCCCGTGCGCCATGTCGCCGCACACCGAGACGTCGCGACCTTGCTCGGTGGCACTGCGCACGATCCGGTCGAGCGTACGCAACACGGACGGGTGGTGCGGCAGGTACAGCTCCGCCACGCTCTCGTTCGTGCGGTCCACGCCCAGCATGAACTGGACCAGGTCGTTGGTGCCGATGGAGAAGAAGTCCGCCTCGCGGGCGAAATCGTCCATCAGGTCCACCACCGACGGCAGCTCCACCATCATCCCGATCTTCGGCTCGGCGTGGTGCTCGACGCCCTGGCGGGCCAGGGTCTCGATCGCTTCGACCACGACGGCGCGGGCGGCGCAGAATTCGTCGACCGAGGAGATCATCGGGAACATGATGCGCAGGTCGGCCCCCGCCCCGGCGCGGAGGATGGCCCGGATCTGTTCGGCGAAGATTGCCTTGTTTTGCAGGGAGAAGCGGATGGACCGCATCCCCAGGGCGGGATTCTGCTCCTGAATGTCGTGATAGTAGGACAGGATCTTGTCGCCGCCGGCATCGAGCGTGCGGAACGTCAGGGGCTTGCCGGGCATGGCCTCGACGAGCTTCTGGTAGATCACGTACTGTTCCGCTTCGGAAGGAAACGTCGTTCGGATAATGAAGGGGAACTCCGTGCGGTAGAGGCCGACGCCTTCGCAGCTCAACTCGCTGGCGAGTTTCAGGTCCGTCAGGAGATTGATGTTGGCCATGAGCCGCACCCGGGTGCCGTCGGCCGTCAGAGTTTCCGGTTTGACCAGGGCCTTCTGTTCGGCCAGGGAGTGCCGGACCTTCTGCTGGGAGGAGAACTTGCCCAGCACCTCGTCGTCCGGGTCGATGTAGACGTTGCCGATCTCGGCATCGACCAGGATGGGCGTGCCGTCCGGGACATCGAGCAACTCGACCGCGCTGGCGATGACCAGTGGCATGCTCAGCGACCGGGCCAGGATCGAGATGTGCGAGGTGACGCCGCCACCGACGAGAACCACGGCGCGGGCCTCCTCGGACGAGAGCTTGAGCAGATCGGAAGGGAACAGCTCCCGCGTGATGATGACGTGGTCCTTGTAGACGTCGATCTCCTGCCCTTCGCTGAGGAGATTGTTCACCAGGCGGACCGCCAGGTCTTCGATGTCGTTGGCCTTCTCGCGCATATAGGCACTGTTGGTGGCGAGGAAGCCCCGCATGTACTGGGCCGCGGTTTCGGCGATGGCCGTCGGGGCATTCGCGCCGTTCTCGATGCGCTGCGTGATCTGGCCGACGAACGCCTGGTCCTTCAGGATCATGAGGTGGGCCGCGAAGATCAGCGAGGCGGCGTCCGAGAGCTTGTGCTCCACGCGCTCCTGCAGGGCTTCGAGCTGCCTGGCGGTGTGGGCTATTGCCTCGTGAAAGTGCTCGAGGGTGTAGTGCCCGTCGAAGTCACGCTGCAGCAGAAACGACAGGCTCCGCTGCTTGTCGACAATCTCGGCCGGGGCGTAGGCAAAGCCCTCCGAGCCGACCTTGCCCCGGACGACGCTGAGCGTTTGCGGCAGGGCCCGGGCCGTTTCCTTCTTCGGTTCGTGCATTCCCAGGAGGAACTGGGCGTTCTCGATGATGTGGGCGAGTTGCGATGCGACCGTTTCGAGCGCCCTGATATCGGCGTCGCCGAAACACTCATCCGAATCGCGCTGCAAGACGAGCACTCCCATCTTGGCGACGCCGCGGGCGATGGGCACGGCCAGGAACGCGTTGTAGCGCTCTTCGAAGATGCCCGGGAAGTACTTGTAGTTGGGATTGCTACTGGCGTCGGTCTCGCAGACCGTCTGCATCTGCTCCAGCGCCAGGCCCGTGAGGCCCTGGCCGAGTTTCAATCGGACGGTTCCCACCGAATCGGGATTCAGGCCCCGCGTGGCCCGCAAGGTCAGCTCGCGGTCCTCGGCGTCGTACAGGTAGATGGAACAGACCGCCGACCGCGTCCGCGCCGCCACCATCTCGACCGCCTGATCGAGCAGCGTCTCGATGCTGACGCTGTCTCGAAAGAGATGGTTCAGCTCGTTGATGTCACACAGCAACTGTTGGTTATCCATTGGCGTTCTTCCGGTTCCTTTATCCATGGGGCCCGATACGGTTTTCGGCCGTTGGCCCAACCATACCATCCAGGCAGCCCCTTTGTCTACTTACCCTGGCACGATTACGTTCAAGATCAGCCGCAACGCACGGGAAATGCCTGCGAGCCAGCCGCCCGGCAGGCGGTCCCGCGCTCCTTCATGCGACAGACATGGGCAAATCGCGCGCCACGGGAATCCTGCGTTTCGTATTTTGATAAGCCGTTTACGCAACAAGAGATAGCTCGGTTCTCAGGAAAACGCCAGCCAAGTGTGCGTATACAAAAACGTAGGCGGTCGGCGTACGCATGACATTATTGTGTCGCAGTCCGGGCGCATGTTGACTGGATCCATTGTGGCGGTTAATCTGATTGTACGGTTGCTC
Organism: Sedimentisphaerales bacterium; assembly: GCA_016932895.1. The sequence goes on from JAFGCA010000616.1 coordinate 5,370, forward strand.
TCGGTGGCAAGTGCAGGCCGTAGCCTGAGTGGGAAACGGTTCGTATCGGGAGGACAAGTCTATGACTACTGGTTGCAGCGGCAATTCCAGGATGACGCAGGGTGGACCGTCCTCTGCGGACGGCAACCGCATGGGACGCCGGGAGTTCCTCAGGAAGGCCGCGTGTGCGGGCGCCGGGATGACCCTGGCGGCGGAACCGGCCCGCGTGTGGGGCGAATCGGACGGCCCCTTGCCGACGCGCGTCCTGGGACGGACCGGGGAGAAGGTCACCATCCTGGGGTTGGGCACTGCGCCGGTGGGGGAAGGGCCCGTGGACGTGCAGGAGGGCATTCGCATTTTCGGTGAAGTCATCGATCGCGGCGTCAACTACATCGATACGGCCCGGATCTACGGCAACGCCGAAGAGATCCTCGGCCATCTGATTCCCAAGCGGCGCGACGAGCTTTTTGTCGTGACGAAAGTCTCCACCCACACCGCCGCCGACGCGGAGCGTTCACTGAACGAATCCCTGCGTCGGCTCAAGACGGATCATCTCGACCTGGTGCACATCCACAGCATCGGCAGCAAGAACATCGACCGCGTGTTGGGCAAGGGCGGGGTGCTGGAGTACCTGCTCGAGCAGAAAGAAACGGGGAAGGTCCGCTTTATCGGCATCTCCGGGCACAACCGGCCGCCCCATTTCGTCCGCATGTTGCAGACGGACCAGATCGACGTGGTGATGTGCGTGATGAACTATGCGGACCGGAACATCTACGGTTTCGAGAGTAAGGTCTTGCCCGAGGTGCGAAAGCGCAACGTCGGCTGTGCGGCGATGAAGGTCTACGCGGGCATCAAGGGCGGCTTCCCGAACCACCGGAAAGGCTACGTCGGCTGTGCCACCGAGCCGGGCTATCTGCCGCAGGCGCTGGCCTACGCGCTGGACCTCGACGGCGTCGGCGTGGCTGTGGTGGGGCCTTATACGGTCGAGCAGGCGGTGCAGAACGTGGAATTCGCCGGACGATACAGGCCGCTTTCGCAAGAGCAGCAGACTTCACTGATGGCTCACGGCAAAGAGCTGGCGAGGACTCTCGGGCCGCGCTACGGCCCCGTCAGTTAGCACGCCTCCGGTTTCCGATCAGCGCTCGATGATGAATGTGACGTCGTACTTGGATTCCGGCTCGCGGCTCTTGCGTCTGGCGGGGCGTTCGGTGCCGCCGTCGTCCTGCCGGTCCGGGCCGATGCTGTAGACGACGAAGCCCGCGTCGAGCTGTTTGTATCGCAGCGGCTTGCCGTCAAAAGGATCCTGCGGGATCGCAGGCAGATATGCCGGGACCAGATCGCTGAGCTTCTCGGGCAGATCGCCCGTTGCCAGACGGTGGCGTTCCAGGGCGACTGCGACCCGCGCCGTCCGGTTTCGGGCCCAGCTCTCCGTGTCGAGCTGGATCACGCGTCCGCAGGCCGGCAGGAGCAAGTGGACCATGATGTGGATTCGGCTGACGGCCTGGAGTTTGGCCTCGATGAACTCCGCCGCTCCCTGGCGTTGCCAGGGGGGCAGTTGCACCGCGCGGATGTACTCGTCCATAAGGTCGAGAAAGATCGCCCAGCTCGCGTCATGCAGCCCGATGGCGCGCTGGCCTGCGACGAGGACCCTCATTGGAGCTCCCGACGAGCCCGATAGCCCCGCCTCTGTGGGGCGGGAGAAGGCCGCGTGGCCGAAGCAACGTTCGGCGGCCAGCGCCCGCGCCATGGCGTTGGGGTCGTGATCGGCCGCCAACGCGCGGTCCAACTGCGTCAACTGCTCTCGCTCGAAGGCCGTCTGGTTGAGAAGGAATTCCAGCGTCGACAGCGTCTGCGCCCAGCAGGCCCGACGTACGAGTTGCGATATGAGCACGGGTTCGGCCTTGAGGCTGTCTGCCACCGCCAGGCTCGTGAGAGCGGCGTCTGTCGCCTCTTCCAACTGGCCTTGTTGGGCGCGCCAGAGCGCCTCCAGACAGAGCAGTCTGCCGGCGCCGCGGAAGTGCTCGATGTGAGGCAGTTGACAGGCGTACCCCTGGGTGAAGTCCACGGGATACCGACAATGGGGGATCGCGGCGCCCTCGCGGAGAAGCTTGAGAGCCGCTTCATTGTTCTGCAGGATTTCGCCGATCTGCGCGACGGTATCCTCGTCGAGTGGCTCCCCGCGATCCGGCAGCTTCGCGCCGCCGAGCAGGGGGATGTCCTCCATGTCCTGCTTTGCCGGCAACTGCAGGCACGCGAACGCCCGTGTGATGCGGTCGGCCGCATTCTCGGCGAAGGGCGGTAACGCGTACCACTCGTTGAGTTCGGTAAGAGTCGCGGGATAGCCGGCCTCGTGCATGGCTTTGATGCGGCCGTCGACACCGGCTCGCATCACAAGGCGGAACACCACGAAAGCGACGATCAATACGCCGAGGATTACCACGGCGACGTGCCAGAACCTGATCTTGCGTTCTCTCCTGGACGAGCTTTCCTGTGTGCTCAAGGTTGTTTCTCCGGCGGTCAGGCGATGTCATTATCTGTGCGAACGACCCTCAGTGTACTCGAAGAGCCCGCCGTTTCAAGCAGGAAACGGTTTCCAAGCAGGCACTGCTATCGGGCGAGGCGGAACAGGCGGATTTCGTTGGCCTCGTTCGGCTTGGCCACCTCGGCGTAGGCCCAGAGCTCGTCGTCCACCCACATCCAGTGGGAGTAGCGCCAGGTGCCAAAGTGCTCGCTGGGTGTGGTGCTGGCGACCAGAGGGGCCTCGGGCGTCAGGTCGATGACATGGTGCAGGTCGAAGGTGAATCCCAGGCCCGTAGTGATGTTGTAGACGGGGTCGTACCAGTTGCAATTGGAGCCTTCGTAGATGAAGAGGTAGCCGGCGCCGACCGGGACGACGCTGGCGGGTCGGACGTAGAAGTCGTGCCAGCCGTCCAGGTCCATGATCGATTGATAGGGACTACCGACCGGCTCCCAGCGCAGTCCATCGGGGCTGCGAAAGTGGTAGATGCGCTCGGTGCGGCGCATGGCGCCGATGACGTAGCAGTGATAGGCCCCCTCGGCGTGAATGATGAACGGGTCCTTGTATCCACCGGTGATGATGTCGCGGTCGTACGATTTCGACTGTGGACCGATGACGACTCGGGCCGAGGCGGGATCGAACTGCGTCGGGTCGTCGGCGTCGTCGAACTTGATGATCGACCAGGGCCCGCTTTTCCAGGGTCCGCAGGCGTAGAGCTTGAAGCGGGCGGTCGCCGGATCGATCAGCAGGGCAGGGCGCTCAAAGCCCGGGATCGGTACATCCTCCCTCCGAATCCTGTGCGCCTTGTCAAAGTGGGTGCCGTCACGGCTCCGCAGAATCCGAATCTCGTATCCGCGCAGGCCGCGCGGGGAATCCGCCGTGCGCATCCGGCACGCCAGCCAGAAGGTGCCGTTGGGGTCGCGGACCACCGACGGCGCGCCCGCCCACCATTCCGCCTCGTCCTTGTCCGGCTCCAGAATCACCCGGTACGAACGGAACTTCGCGGGAATACTCCCGAACCAGCCTTCGGTGCGGGAGACGGCATTGTTCTCGCTGTCACCGAAGGTAAGGCTTGCCAGGAAACAACTTGATGCAATTGCTGCGAGGATGTGTCTCTTGCAATATGTACCCATCTGTACTTCTCTCCGGGTCGCCGGTTCGTCATTGCGGACGCGGCTTCGACTGCCGCCGCGTATGGAACAGCCTCTATTTCAGGTATTCCCGGTCGCCTTGTCAACGGAGCGTTTTGTCGACCGGTTCAACGCCGTCCGAGCCGGCGAGTGTGAACACCGGTGACAACTCCTGCCGGCCACGCCAAGGGCGGTGTCAGATATGAGACCATACGAGAAGAGGGTTGCGCGATATTGCGCAACCCTCGTGGTATCGTGCCCGCAACCTTGCGAAGCGCTGGAAGTGCCGATGGTCGGACCGTGTCACTTCTGCTCGTCTTCCGGTGCGGCCTGGCAGGTACCGTCTTTGCTGCGTTGCCTGTCGGCCTGGCCGCTGCCGTCGCAGTTACCGTTAGCGTTGCCGTTGGCTCTTCCTCTGCCGTTACCGCCTCTGCATCCACGGCCCCTGCACGCGGAGCCGCCGGCCTGGCCGTCGGGGCCCCTGCGTCGGCCCGCCCGATCCTGCAGGTCGCAGCTTTCTCCGCCCGTGGCGACGGCGCGCGAGAAGGCGCGAAGGTGGTTGTACGAGCCTCTCAGCAGATTCTCAAAGACCCATTGCACATCGCTTGCCTGCACCGTCTCGAGAGCTTGCTCCAGATCCTCGATATCCAACTCTTCGATTTCCAGACCCACGCTCAACGCGTCCAGCAGAGAGGCGCTGCCGGTCTCGATATAGGCGGCATACAGGTTTGCGAATTCGGGTGTCGCAAAAACGCCGCGGGTATCGTCCACGATGGAGTCGTCCAGATCGTGCTTCACGATGAGCAGGCCCAAGGCGTCCATGTGTCGCTGCTCTGCGACGGCGATGTTCGTGAAGATCGGGCAATCCCAAAGTTCCGCCAGTGCCAGATAGACGTCGCGCGCCAGCTTCTCTTCTTCGCGCATGAAGAGGACGTCGGCGATCTCGGCCTCGCTCAACTGCGTGGCCGCAGGTTGCGTGCACGGGCCCTGGCCGCGATGGGCGTTGCGACCGGCGGCCGCAACGGTGCCGGCGAGGACTCCAGTGATCGCGAGCGATGCCAGTAGATGTGTTGCCTTCATTGTTGTTTCTCCTTACGAGAGATTTCTATGAGTTGTGACTTCCCTTGTGATGCAGTTCCGGAACAACGTGCATACAGTCCTTAAACGCAGAGTCCCGGAAGATACCTGCGGATCGGTTTCAGAAATTTTGCGCGGCTGAACCAGGGTGGTGGCCAAGCCGTATCAGTGACGAAGATTCCGATGTATTGGTGTGGCCAAGCATAACTATGGGAAAAAAGAGATCTGATGACGCGGATTTGATGGCTCGCCTGGGACGGGGTGACATGGTCGCTCTGGGCGAGCTGGCCCGACGGCATCAGCGCCGAATTCTCTCCGTAGCGTATCGCATTCTTGGCGATTGGCATCGAGCCGAAGACGTCACGCAAGAGGTTTTCCTGCGTTTGCGTCAGGCGGCGGAGAAGTACGAGCCGCAGGCCCGGTTCACGACGTGGTTGTATCGGATCGTATACAATCTCTGCATCGATCACCAGAGGAAGCTTGCCAGAGGCTTTTCGTCCTTGGAATCCTCGCCCGGGGAGACGGAGCGGGAAGCATCCTCTGCCGACGACGTGGCGGAGAAGACGGAGATGGCACGGCTGGTTCGGGACGCGGTCAACGCCCTGTCGGAGAGGCAGCGTCACGTTATTATTCTCCACCGTTATGAGGGTCTGAGCCATGCTGAGATCAGCGAAGTGACGGGCTGGAGCCGCTCGGCGGTCGAGTCGCTGCTGGTCAGAGCGTACGAGAATTTGCGAAAGAAACTGGTCCGGCACCAAAATTTTGCCTCCTGACAGCAGAAGTTCAGCTCCTAATATCGCAGGTGTACGGCCGTGAGGGTCGTTTAAGAGAAGAGGCAGATGCGATGGAACATGTAAAAGACATAGAATTGATCGAGTGGATGGCCAACCGGCTGGACGGTCGTCAGGCAGAGACTCTGCGCCGGCATTTGGATGGCTGTCCGACGTGCCGGAGCCGGCTTGCCGATCTGCAGAGCACATGGGATGTTCTGGGGGCCTGGGATGTTTCGACCGGGGCGCAGCGCCGTGCTGCGGAATCCCCTTCCGTGTTGCTTCGGGCGAGCCCGGCCGCGTTTCGTCGGGCGTTCCGGTTCCCTGGTATGGGGGTGGTTCTTCGGATTGCCGCCTCCCTCATTGTGGCCGTATTGGTCGGCTATACAGGGGGACGGCGCAGTGTCGGCGCCGAAACGAAGAACGAATCCCCCGGCGCCCCGCAGTATGTTTCGGCGTTGGGCCTCGAGGTCGGCGAGAGCTTCTCGTCTCTGGTACTCCAGGATGAGTTCGTCGGCGGAAAGGAAGACGGATAATGAAGCGGCTTGGCTTTGTCATTCTGGCTATGGCGATCCTTGGCGCCGCTGCGGGTTCTTTCTGGGTCGGCCGTCTCGGCGCGACCGGGCGGGGGGGGCACGGCTCCCGAATGCAGCACGGCTGGCTGCAAGGGGCGCCGGATCGGGTGGCTCGCGCGGAAAGACAATTTCAAGCCCGGTCCAGCCGCCTGGCTGACAGTGTACGGCACGAGCAAGCCCTCCTCTCGTCCGCGCTGGCGGACCCGTGTTCGACCGGGGAGGAGATTCTGGCCCAGGTCGACCGCGTCATTGAGTCGCACGAGCTGCTCATGAGGGCGGTCGGGGAGCACCTGGCGACGCTCTCCAACCGTTTGCCGAGAGCCCAGGTCGAGCGGCTCATGGGCTCCTGTGTCAGTTCGTTGCGGGGACAGGTACAAAGAAGGTATCGGTGGCGGGGCGGGGCCCACGATGACTCCTCTTGGGAAACGCCGGGCGATGACGGTCGGGGACGCTACGGATGGGGCGCCCCAGGGCAGGGAGCCGGACACGGCAGGCAATTTCGCGGCGGTCGCAATGACGGCCACGGGCTTGGACCCCGGCTCGGACTGAGCGAGGAGCAGATTGCTTGGTCCCAACAGCGCGACCCGGGTTTCGAAGAAGACTGCATGCGTTTGAAAGAGCGGCTCGGCGAGGCGCATGCAGCGCTGGTCGGCTGTTTTGAACACCGCCCCGTCGGTGATGCGGCGCTGCTGGCGAGGATAGATGATTTGGTGGAGGCGCACAACCGTCTGGAGCGTAGAGTGGCTCGACACGTTGTGCTGCTGCGGCCCTGTCTCTCCCGGGAGCAACTGGAACGCCTTTCGAGGTTCTGCCGGGGCCGGCGCGGCCCTGACGGAGCGGATTCGATCTCGACAGGCCGGTTTCGGATGCACCGCTTTGGGTTCGGCTACCTGTCTGAATCAGTTCTTGGCAATAGCCTCTGAGACGATCGCGCCGACTTTGCAGTGAGACGTCAACGCGGGCGGTCTTCCTCTTCTTTGGATATTGAATGCGAGTGTTCGGTCCTTGCGACGGGCCTGTGGCCCTCGCTTCGTCTTCGGGTGGCTCCTTGTGCGGCCTTCCATTGTGGCCAATCTGTTCGGCTCGTCTGCACGGCGATAGAATGGCACGATGCGGAACGGCTCACAAGCGTGCCAGATACGCATCGAAAAGGGTTGACGCTGTACCGGTGAGCCGGTTATAGTATCGCAACCAACTGTTTCTGCGCCCGTAGCTCAATTGGACAGAGTCGCGGACTTCGAATCCGAAGGTTGCAGGTTCGAGTCCTGCCGGGCGCGCTCCACAAGTTGAAGGCTGTCAAGCACTTGTGCTCGGCAGCCTTCTTCTTTGCGGGAACCGCTTCTCGAAACCGTCTGTACCTCTCAAGCGGCAACAGGACCACCGCGAAGCGGCGAAACGCGCCGCAAATGCTCTCCGGAAAGAGCTGGCGTGTGGGACCGGGGTGGCAGCGTGACCATGCCCTGCCCCTGTGCATCTGACTGTGAGAAGGAATCGGCGCTCTATGGCTGCGGAATTGGCGGACCACCCCTGCTCAAAAGCCAGACATCATACCGCAGGAACTACGCCGCGGTCTTCAGGCGATGGACGCTGAACCACGCAAGCCTCGCAGGTTCGAGCTGTCAGCGTCAACGTCTTGGAAGCACTCGCATTGCGCCCGAGTGAGTGTCTACGCCGCACGGGCACCAAAAGAACCCCTAGAAAAAAACACCGATACATTAGACTAAACCTGCGCCTGTGCTGTAATAAAGAAGTGAGAATGATCATTCAAAACGCGACCGGGCCTTCATGCTAGAAGACAGTCTGCTAATTTGGAAGCTCAGAAACGGCCGAGAGGACGGTCTGGTGCGGACCTACGGCAAGTACAAGAACTACTTGCTCAAGATCGCCTGCGCCCTGCTGGACGACAGCCAACAGATCGAAGATGTCGTACAGGACGTCTTCGTCTCGCTGGCCGAATCCTCTCACAGGCTCCGTTTGGACGGCAATCTCAAGGGCTATCTGGTCAGGTCTCTGATCAACCGCGTGCACAACGTGCGCAAAGCACGCACCGCACGCCGCGGCCTTGGGCTGTCCGAGATCAACGAGCCCTGCTCAGAAGCCGCCCGCCCGGATCAATGGGTCATTCTCGATGATGAGCATAGACTTCTGCAGAAGGCTTTGTCTCGGTTACCTGAGGAACAACGTGTGGTCGTCGCCCTGCACGTGCGCGGTGGCCTGACGTTCAAGCAGATTGCGCGTCTGCAGAACGCCTCCATCAATACCATTCAGAGTCGGTACCGGTACGGTCTGGATAAACTGCGGTTCTTGTTGAATGGCGAGGTCAGTAGATGAACGCCCGAGAGAAGAAACAACTTGAGACATTTCTCAGGGGCTCGGACCTTAGGACATGCCCCCAGAAGGATCAGCAGGTCCTCGAACGGGCACTGGATCGCTATCGCAGGAACGAACACAACGTCAATCCAGTTAGCCTATGGAGACTGATCATGAAAAGCCCAATCACGCGCGTCGCCGCGATTATACTGCTGATGGTGGGGCTCGCCGTCATGAGTTGGCACAGCCCAGAAAGCCCCGCCCAAAGCTCCTTGACCCTGTTAGCGTTCGTCAATTCGGCCTGTGCCGCCGAACAGAGCGCGTTCTTCACGAGTGACCGCATCGTCCACGTCACCCACGAAGTCACCCTGTTCCCCAACGCCAATGCCCCGGACGCTGCGGCCAAGCTCGACGAGCTGATCAAATCCAACTTCTCGTACAATAAGAACAGCGACTTGATGAAGGCATGGTTCTACAGTTTTGCATCCCTGCCGGTTCGCTCGCTCAAGCCCGACGGCCAGATTCGCTGGCACACACTGCAACTGGCAGAGATCACCGACCAGGCTTGCACAATTCAGGAGCACATCTGGTACGATCCTGCCACAGGCTTCTTCGCGCGGGTCTTTAAGCAGGGCTCCCAGGTCCTCTTCGGCTTGAGCTACGACGGCCGCGCCGTCTACACTGCCCAGCCCGCGGAGAACGGCCGATTTGCCATCAGCCGCGAGCCCATCACAGACCAGTTCAACCTCCCGGAAAACCCTGCTGAGTTTTTGGGCATCTCAGCCAGCTTCCAGGGCGCCACGGACAATATGAGTCTCCCTCCGATTCAAGAGGAAACGACCGAAGAACTGGCCGACGGCACATCGGTCCGAGTCTATAAGCTCTGCTGGGACGGTGCGGATGTCTACCACATCTTCTGGGTAAATACCGACGACGAGACCATCCAACAAATCGAATCCGTCGCATATGAAAACCGCGTCCAGCAAATCCAGCGCATCGCCTCCGATTCGGTGGAAACCCCCGGATTCTCCTGGGACCTCGCCGAACTCGCCGGCTACAGCACGTTGCCCCACGCTGATGTGATCCTCCAACAGAGCGCTACCCCCATCACCGCCCAGCAGATGGCCGAGGTAGCAAGAGTCGAGACCTTCGTATTCGGCAAGGGGCCGGAGTGGATCGCGGAACAGAAATTCACGGTGCTCGCCGATCACACCGGCCAAACGCCAGGATCATTCGTTGCATTCTGTCGCGCCACCGACGGCCGCCACGTGGCCCTCATCCAGGGCGAGACGATTAGCCAATACCTTCGCTCGGCCCTGAACATGGTCAAGACGGCCGGCTTCCGCTGGACGCCTCGCCTCCTCGCCAGGAACCGGTTCAAAGTGCACGACTCCGGCAACATCAAGAACAGTGGTCTCCCGGCGGAGATCATCTTCAAAGAAGCCGGCTTCGAGCCCGGCGAACACATCTCCGGCTATGCACTAAGCTCACCGACCAACACGTATCTGGCCATGATCATCAATGGCAAGGTCTCGGACGAGGAGCTACACGACCTTGTGGCCAGCCTGATGCCTGCAAGCTTCTACGTCCAGTATGGCGACGCCGTCGACTGGTACGTCGAGCTGGACCCTGATTGCGTCACCTACCATGGCTTCAAACCGGGCGCCTTCCTCAAAGAGTGGCTGGTGCTTGGATCGTTCCCCGTCTTCGACGACGAAATGACTTTTCAGGAGAAGTTCGCCGACGGGGATGCTCAAATGGCCTCTCTCGACGAAGACCCCTTCGACATCCACACGTTCGAGCCTGTCATCAATGTCGACGGTAAGGAGTATCAATGGGAGCTCTTCTGCTCACCCTCGGAAATCGTCGACCTTGGCTGGCCGCTGGGGCAGCAGGATTTCGCCAACGCCTACGCCTGGGCCCAGATCGAAATGGATGCCGAAACCCCCGTTCTGCTTGCCTTTGACGCCGATGATCGAGCCAAGGTTTGGCTCAACGGCGAACTCGTGTGCGAGGATACCTGGGGCGGCCACCTCGTCCCGGACAAGGCACTGGTCCCTGCGACCCTGCGCAAAGGCCTGAACCAGATACTCCTGAAGGTCCAGAACGGAATCACTGAATGGCAGTACACTTTCCGCATCTTCGATGCAGACTACGACCCCCTCGTCGACAAGATGCAGCCGACACTGGAGGCCGTAACCTATGACGGCCTCAAGCCCGGCGAGTTCATGAAGAAATGGCTGCTGCTCGGCCCCATCCCTGTCGTCGAAGGAGAACCCAACATGGCCAAGGCCGAGGCTGCCTTCGCCCGCGAGCATCTGGAGTCTTTCGAGCAGTTCGATCCGAATACCCGGATAGGCGACCTGGCTGAATGGACTCCCTACCAGTCCTACACCGGCATCGTCGACATTCATCGCGCCTGGCCGCAGGACTGGATCGGTGAGTACGTCGCAGCCTACGCCTGGGCCCGGGTCGACATGCCCGAAGAGACCGCCGCCCTGATCGGCATCGGTTCGGACGATGCTGTCAAGGTCTGGCTGAACGGCCAACTCGTCCACGAAAACTGGACCAACGGTCCTCCCTTCCCCGACAGCGACCGCTTTAAAGTAACCTTCCGAAAGGGCTCAAACCAACTCGTCTTCAAAATCCAGAACCAGGTAAGACGCTGGGGCTTCTGCTGCCGACGGCTGGAATAACCATGCGAAGGAATCTGTTCGTCTTCCAGCGCCGGCAGTCCCTTCCACTGCCGGCGCTTTTGTTGTGCGCCGGATTTCCCATGTGGTGCGCCACTCGCCCTCGTACACCGCTGATCGCCGGCTGGCAAAGAAGAGCCCAACCAGGGATAGGGTATCCCACAGGGACAGAGTCTGTGCCGTAGGCCTGGAGAGTCGGCCCAGGTGTTGACAGTGAATGTTCGAAACGATGTGTCGAAAATGACAAGATCATGATTTGATTTGGAGATAGAACGATGATGTCCAGACTCACCTTGCTATCCCTATTGCTTAGCGTCGGTGTTGGCATCGCCGGCGCCAGCACTCTGAAGATCAACTTCCAGTCCAACGGCGCCCCAATTCCAGGTGGATATCTCCCGGACTACGGCGCAGCGTTCGGCGACCGGGGCAACGGCTGGAGCTATGGCTGGGACGTAGACAACACAGCCAATGCCCGAGACCGGAACAACATCGGCGCTCCGGATCAGCGTTACGACACGGTCAATCACTTCCGGCTCGTCAACGTCGATCTTGTCGATCGTGTATGGGAGGTAGCCCTTCCCAACGGAACGTACAACGTATTCATGGTCTGTGGTGATCCGTCTTACACGGATCATGTGAACATGCTGGATGTCGAGGGTAGCGTTGTCGAGGATCCGGACGGGCCGGACAACTACGATCAGTATGCGGTCAACGTAGAGGTGACGGACGGGCGTTTGACCATCAAGCCGGCCGCGGACTCGTATAACGGCAAGATATGCTTTGTGGACATAACCAGCGATCTGCTGACGGCGTTCTTCGTCAAGGCCACGGCCCCTGATCCGGCCGATGGGGCAGAAGCGGTGGTGTTTTCCTTCGGACGATGGTCGCCCCCGGGTGTCACCGCCGTGCTGCAGTGGTCCCCTGGAGATACGGCGGTGCTGCATGATGTCTATTTCGGCGCGACGCCCGATCTGGGACCAGACAACCTGGTCAGTGCTGGTCAGGCAACGACGCTCTACCGGCATCGGGAGGCTATCGAATCGGGCAGCACGTACTTCTGGCGGGTCGACGAGGTGGAGAGTGATGGCATTACGGTCCATGAAGGTGATGTGTGGAGTTTCACTACCCTATCGACGCTGGCGTGGAAGCCACAGCCGGCCAATGGGTCGGAAGATGTTCTGCCCGACGTATTTCTCAACTGGAGACCAGGCAGCGCATCCGTGTCATTCAGACACGCTCTCTACTTCGGGGAGAACTTCGCCGACGTGAATGAAGGTGCCGTTGCGGTCCACAGAGGCCTCTTCACGTCGCCTGGCTACAGTCCGGGAATGCTTGAAGCCGACACCACTTACTACTGGCGCGTTGACGAGGTCGAGCCTGACGGCACAGTCCGGCGAGGGAACATATGGCGTTTCACAACGGCCGCCGCTGACCCGGGCCGAATCTTGCGCGAGTGGTGGTTTGGCATCGACGGCAAGACCGTGGCCAGCCTGACGAACGACCCGCGATATCCCAGCTACCCCGATGGACGGGAGTTCGTCTCGTGCATGCAAAGCCCCTCCAATTGGGCAGACCAGTATGGAGTGCGGCTCCGAGGGTGGCTCTTTGTCCCGACGACCGGTTTCTATACGTTCTTGGTCGAGGCGAAGGATGAGGGACAGCTTCTGCTTAGCCGCGATGAAGATCCGGCTCATGCGGCCGTCATCGTCACGACCCCGGTAGTTCTGGCCGAGTGCCCTCCCAACTGGGCCGCGTCGGCGCCGCAGAGCCTTGAGGCTGGTAAGCGCTACTACATTGAGGCCCTGATGAAGGA
>JAFGCA010000617.1 GCA_016932895.1 Sedimentisphaerales bacterium
ATTGGAGCTCTTCAACACAGGCTCCCGGCTGCGGTCGCCGTCCCGATGGAGGCAGAGGACGCAATTCTTCGCCGCAAACAGCTTCGGGGCCTCCATCGCAACGATCTCCGCGGCCTCAGCCAGGTCGATGCTCTTGAGGCACTTCGAGAGCATGGCCACCTCCTCGGCGGCCGCCCGGTCCTCGAGGAGCTGACGATCCATGATGTCGCGAGCCGACAGGATCCCCACGACCGTGCCGTTGTCGACCATCGGCAGATGCCGGATGCGATGGACCGTCATGATTCTTCTCGCCTCGCTGGTGGGAGTGCCCGGCGCGCAGGAAACGACGTGATCGGTCATGATCTGTGTGACGGGGGTCCGCGCCGCGTCATCAGGCGAGACCGCCACGTGATGGGCGACATCCCGTTCGGTAACCAGTCCGATAAATAGGCCTTGCTCGTCGTTGACGATTAGGCACCCGACATTGTGGGAGAACATTTGCTCGGCGGCTTTCTTGATGCTGTCGCGCTGGCCGATCGTAACGACCTTTCCGCGACGGCTGGCAGACTCAGACATTTTCGGCCCCTTGAGATGCTGGTCAGCGTCGTCATTCGGTGCGAGGTCTTCGTGTGACCATTCAGAATAGCAGTATCGGCAGGGTCTCAAGGCCACTTTAGGCCCCTTCGGCACCCGGGTGCGGCCGCTACAGGCCTTGATCTCTCCCGGCAGCCGCGTTTCGCTTGAGAGAGCCTCACGGGCCGCTCGCACGTCACTGATTGCACGAGCGGGGACTTCCCCCTTGAAATGGCCTACTCCGGGCCGATAACACGGAGGAAGGGGAACTTGCGAACCCGATACATCGCCGCCCGCGAGGGGAGTATTGGAAGCGTGAGGCGGTGGTGAATGCCCCCCCGATGTGGTATAATGCATCCTTGTGCAGACCCCAGGGACGGGGCCGGCCGGTGAATCGCGGAGCGAGGAGACTTCTTTGCAATATCGAACCGGGCGCCGTAAAGCCATAGTCGGTGAACACGCGCCGCAGAGCCCGGCATAGAAGACCTACGGCTTGGCCGGGGATTTCCACACGGGCCCACCGATTCGCAAAACGATCCCCAGGACGGTGGGAATATGCCGATCGTGATGGTTGTTGCGGCCCAACCCCGGGAAAAAAGGCCATGATGAAAAAAAAGTGTTACGTTTTCCGATGCGTAGGGCACTTACTGGTGCAATGTTAATGACGGAAAAAACAACGAAGCCCGCTATGGACAGGCAAGTGACCGAGATCGAGTTGGTGGAAAGGGCTCAGCGGGGAGACAAGCAGAGCCTGAACACGCTGGCGGAAATGGCCAGGGAGAGGCTGAGGACCTACGTTTACCGCCTTACTCTTCAGGAAGATCTCACCCAAGAAATCGTACAGGAGACCTTGTTAGAGATGTGCAAGATACTAGGCAAGCTGCAGAAGACCGACCGGTTCTGGGCCTGGCTGTACGGGATAGCGACGAACAAGCTACACCGGCACTACAGGACCGAAAGAACCATGCGAAACGCGGCTGCCTCGGAGGAGAGGCGCCGGGGGCCGATGAAGAAGCGCGAAGGTGGGTTCGAGGAACTGGTCGGTGAAGAGCTCAAACAGATCGTATCGAACGCGATGCAGAAACTCCGGACTCGTCATAAGGCGGTCCTGGTCATGCGGTGTTATGACGGCATGGCCTATAGCGACATTGCCGAGTCGATGGGTTGCAGCGAATTCAGCACCCGGATGCTGTTTGTCCGGGCCAAGAGAGCGCTGCAGAAGGAACTCCTGCGGAACGGTTTCCATAAAGGCTCGCTCCTGGCGGCCCTGATCGTCTTTGGCAAGATGACGGCCCCGAGCAAGGCGGCCGCGGCGCAGCTTAGCGTGCCGGCGGCGGCTTTGAAGGTGGGCATGGCGGCCGGAGTGGCCGGCGTCGCCACCAGCGCAACGGGGGTCGTCTCCGTCGCCGCCGTGGGCGCCCTGACGGTCGGAACGGTCGTGGCAACGTCCCCGTCCAAAGCGCCCGTCGTCACGCCTGCCGGCGTGCGGCAAACCGCCCAGGGAGTGACCAGCCCGTATGCCACCGCCAACCAGGCCCTCGGGCAGTATTGGTACTATTTCCCCGAGGGGCCTCAGGGTCCCGTGATGCTGCGGACCCAGGCCAAGGGCGGCGGATCGCCGGCGCGCTTGCTCCAGAACGATCGCGCGAACTACAGCTATCAGAATGGCGCCGTCACCATCAACAATCATCGCATGTGGCTGGACGACCTGAGCACGCTCAAACTGCCGACCGACAGCACGGAGCTCCGAGGGTTCCTCGCACAGGTGGAAGGGATCCGCAACGACATTCAGCCCGTGACCGCCGGCCCCCAAGGCAGGGGATTGCTCGTCGTCGTCGAACGGAACGAAAAGTCGCAGGGTGATACGCCCTGGACCATCAACAGCTTGAATGTCCTCGACGAGGACTACTTCCAGAGCGACTGGCCGACGGACGTCCGGATCGTGGACAATCGCGATACCATGCACCGGCGCGGATGGACGTACTTCCGCATTCGCGGCGAGGTTGGCGGACAGAACATCGCGGGCACGGGAAG
>JAFGCA010000618.1 GCA_016932895.1 Sedimentisphaerales bacterium
CCGCCAAAGACACCAACCCCTCCTCCGCATGAAAAGACGCCCGACACCGACACATCCCAAAACCCCGGCCTCGTGCTCTGTCTCAGCTCATCAGAGTTTTGTCATGCTGAACGAAGTGAAGCATCTGGGCACAGAAAGAGAAGTCGGCATCGCGTCGAAAGGGACGTGGCGTGGCCGGATGTGTCGCTGGTCCTGGAACCGGCGAAAAAGGAATCGCTTGGGCGGCTGCGCTGCGCCCGGCGCGATGGCTCACTGCATCCGCAGTGAGCCCCTGTTTTACTGGAGCCGTTCGCTCCGCTCACGGTCTTGAGCTCATGAACTGGGGACCAGAACCACACGAAAGCCCAGGATAACGATCCGGATGCCCGGGTGATGCCCGAGCCGGTACGAGCAGCGGCAGAACTCGGCGGGATCGAGCCAACTGCCGCCCCGGAACACGCGGCCCGAGCCCTCATCCGATTCCCGAACCCTCCCGTCGTCCGGGGCATTCTTGTAGTCCTCGTCCCAGCGGTCCAGGCACCATTCCCACACGTTTCCGTGCATGTCGTACAGGCCCCAATCGTTGGGCTTCTTTTTGCCCACCGGATGCGTCGTACGCTCCGAGTTCTTACCATACCAGGCATAATCCTCGAGCAGGCTCTCGTCGTCTCCAAAACAGTATCTCGCAGTGCTGCCGGCCCGACAGGCATACTCCCATTGGGCCTCGCTGGGAAGCGTGTAGTCCCGTCCCGTCTTCTGCGACAGCCTCTCGCAGAACTCCCTGGCATCATGCCAGGAAACCGACTCCACCGGCAAATCCTCGCCTTTGAAATGGGACGGGTTGTGCCCCATAACCGCTGCATATTGCGCCTGCGTCACGGGCATGGCACTCATCTCAAAGCGTTGCAGTGTGACACGATGGATCGGCTGTTCCTCTTCTTCCTCGGTGCTGCCCATATCGAATTGTCCACCCTCGATGACGACCATATTGTCCTGTAATTGACGGATCGGCTCATCGATGTCGGCAGCCTGCTCTGCCTTGCTGGGCCTGCTCTTTTCTTTCTCGCCCAGCGTGCTCTCGCTGGCCTGGCCTAACATGTGGCGAAATTCCGCGTCGGCCAGCCATCTTCGACCAACTTTGGACTTCAGAAGGTTGCACAAGTGTTCATTCTTGTCGAGCGTCTCAATGGCCTTCTTCAGCTCGCTCTCCAAACCGGTGACACTGATGCTGCTCAAATCGGCGATCAATTCCCCGTGGACTTCACCGGCTTCCTGCAAACGCTCAGCCAGAAGTTCGCCTATCGTGATCGTCCGCTGCTCCTCACCTTCCTCTGCGGTCGGTATCACGGTAACGTCCAGGGCGTTGCGAAAGCGTTTGTATTTGGGCTCGTCTGTAGCGATGTGCAGCAACAGGGCTAAGGGATCATACTCATCCTTCCCCTCCAACTTGCCGATACGTACGGTCACCATAACGCGGTTGAGCAGCCTGATAATCGATCTCGGATTGCGCTTGCAGGCTTCCGCAATCAGGGATACTACGTTGGGCACAGATTCCTGGCGGAATACCTGTCCTTCCTTCAGCAGGCTCTCAATGTAGTCCGCCATGTCATCCGGCTCCCGCGCCGGGACCGGGACTTTGATCTGAACGATCTTGTCGAGGTAATCCTCGAAATAGCTCCCATCAATGTTGTAATCCTTGGCGTACTTGGCCTTGATGAAATCTTGAATAATCCGTTCATACACGCCCAACACGAATGAGAAGCCCGGTAGGTTCAGGACCAGCTTGATCCCTTCCAGCAGTTCCACCGCCTTGGGTGGAAAGCAACGGTCCAGATCGTCGACAAAGACGACAATGCGCGGAGCGGTGGCGCCGGCCGCACATTCTGCAAGCCTCTCGAAGGCATCGAAATAGAGGCTGCGGGCCAGGACCGAGTCCTTGGTCAGGTCCTGGTAGCGCTCGATCATGTCCTTGGGCGAAAGGTTGACCTCGGCCTCGGAGATGAGCGGGATTCCGACCTTGCCCTTGATGGAGAAGCCGTACGCGATAGCCCGGAGGGCGTCTCGCATGCTCTTGGCACCGTCAGCCAGCTTGGCCGACCACTTCTTCTGCGCCAATTCTTTGTTGATCGTCGCCGTCAGTGGCACGATCAGATGTTCTTCCTTCTCATACTGCCAGGCGTTGAACCAAACCGCCGCTGCCGCTTTCTCCTTGTCCACCTCGTCCTGGATCAACCGCATCAGGCTCGTCTTGCCTGTCCCCCACTCGCCAAAAACCCCGATCGTGATGGAGTCTTTCGTTTCAATCGTGGCACGGGCGAGTACTGTGGCATAAGATGAGAACTTCAGAAGGTCGCCGCGCTTCGATTCCCGCACGGGAACATCGCCCAGCAGCGCATAATTGTCTTTCTTCGCCATACTCTATCGCTCCTCTCCAGATCGCGTTATACCGTGCACGTCTTCACCCATTCTTCGGCTCGTACGCGTCGCATCTGAATTCGGCTTCGCCCTGCTGGTCGAGGCGGTTTAGATTGCAGAGCATTTCTTCGTTGGAGTCGCCGTCTTTGGCGCATGAGACGCAGAGGGCGGGCTTGGGGATCAGGTCCGGATTCAGCTCGGTCCCGTCGTCGTCGAAGAAGTGCGGCCTGTCGTCGTTGATCTCTGCCATAGATCGTTCCTCATTTTCGCACGTTCGGTCTTACGCTTCGGGCATACCATGCCTTGACCTAATCCGCATGGGCAACGAGTTGCCCATCCTACTTTTTTGTCCGGCTCTCGCGGTATGGCCGGAGCGTTGCGGCTATCGGAGAAGCTTCACGTCAAAGCATGTCCGCTGGGATAAATCTATGCCATAAACGGGAAATTTCAAGCAAAAAACCCGCCTCAAGACGTGATTTTCTTCGACGGGCGGGAACGAGCCTGGGAGGCCGGCCCATAAGCCGTGGCACGTGAGATTGCCGCGTCGCTTCGCTCCTCGCAATGACACGGTCGAATCTGTGTGAATCTTCTTTGGATTTGCGTCTGACGGTCTGGATGCGTGGGTTAAGAATCCACCCTACCGCTACCTCGGTGCTCTCGGTGACCTCTGTGGCAAAAGACGTTTTTTTTGCGTCCTTCGCGTTCTTGGTGGTTTAAAATCCGTGGCCCGTGACCCGTGCCCCCACTCATCTGCCCTTCTACTTCACCAACCGGCGATTTTTCCCTTGACGCCGGAGTTTGGCCGACGTATGATATTCTAAGAACTAATGCGGACACTTCGACATAGCCAGCGAGGAACAGCGGAGCATGGTTGGCGAGAAGCACATTCCATTGGACGACGGCCGGGACGGGCATGGCCTATGTCGGCGTGGGCAATGCGTAGGCGATGCACCCGTCGGCCAGGAGGCCAATGCGCCAAACGAACCCAATCTGTGCCATTGCGGATTTCGGATTGCCGATTGGGGATTCGAGGGGGCGGGCGTGTCAAACGAACCCAATTCGGCCCGGCGGGCGCGCCAAACGAACCCAATCCCGCGCGGCGGGAGGCCCGCGATTGCGGATTGGAGATTGGCGATTGGGGATTCGAGGGGGTGGTCGTGTCAAACGAAGCCAACTCGGTCCGGCCGGCGCGCCAAACAAAGCCAATTTGCCGCCGTTTTCGGTCACAAACGCCGATGGCGTGCGAAAACGAAGCCCGTCTGTGTCGGCGGGAGGGCAGCGATTGGGGATTGCGGATTGGGGATTCTTGGGGGCTGGCGTACCAAACGAACCCAATTCTCGCCGGACGTCGGGCACGGAGCGTGGAGGCCGGTCGCGCCAAACAAACCCAATTCGACGCAGCGCGGAGTCGGCGGGCACGTCCCGCCCTACAAACCGGCCGGCAAACGGCCGGGAACCGGGAATGTCAAACGAAGCCAATTTGGCTGGCGCGTGACGACGTTGTGGAGGCGCGGAAAAGGCGGAGATATGTGTAAGTTGCTATGCGGAAATCAGTTGCGATTCTCTCTTTGCCCTGTGCGTCTCCGTGGTGAGCGGCCGGACCCGTTGGGAATGCAGGCTTGACCGGCTTCGCAGAAGTCCCTATACTGCCCTTTTTACAGAACGCTTTACCAACGGCACACAGCCATCCGTCAGAGAAAGGAAGATGACCCATGCGAAGATGTAGATGCACCACCGGTTTTCGCCCCCACATTGTTGGACTGACACTGCTGATCGCGTCGACGACCCTGCTGTCCGGCACGGCCGCAGCGGCGGTCCAGGCGCCCGAAGGCTTCACCGCCCTGTTCAACGGCACGGACCTGACCGGCTGGAAAGGCCTGCTGCGAGGCCCGTACGACAACCCGGCCAAGCGAGCGACCCTCTCGGCCGACGAGCTGGCGAAACTCCAGCAGCAGGCGGACGAGGACATGCGGGCCCACTGGACGGTCGTCGACGGCGCCCTGACCTTCGACGGCAAGGGCCACAGCCTCTGCACCGCCAAGGACTACGGCGACTTCGAGATGTTGGTGGACTGGAAGATCCAGGACGGCGGCGACAGCGGCATCTATCTGCGCGGCGCCCCGCAGGTCCAGATCTGGGACCCGTCGCGGACGAACGTCGGCGCCCAGGTCGGCTCCGGCGGCCTCTACAACAACCAGAAGAACCCCAGCAAGCCCAAAAAGAAGGCCGACAAGCCGATCGGCGAGTGGAACACCTTCCGCATCATCATGATCGGCGAGAGGGTCACGGTCCTTCTCAACGGCGAGCTGATCGTCGACAACGTCATCATGGAGAACTACTGGGAGCGCGACAAGCCGATCTACCCGACGGGCCAGATCGAGCTGCAATCCCACGGCAGCGTCCTGCAGTTCCGCAACGTCTTCCTCCGCGAGATCCCCCGCGAAAAACCGAAGAACCGCCTGACCAAGAGAGAGCAAAAGAACGGATTCGTGCAACTGTTCAACGGCACGGACCATACCGGCTGGGTGGGCAACACCGAGGGGTACGCCGTCAGGGACGGGGTGCTGGTTTGCGATCCCGCGGCCGGCGGCAGCGGCAACCTCTACACGGCCGACGAATACGGGGACTTCATTTTCCGCTTCGAGTTCCGCCTCACGCCCGGCGCCAACAACGGCCTGGGGATTCGCACGCCGTTGAACGTCAACGCCGCCTATGAGGGCATGGAGATTCAGATCCTCGACAATACGTCGCCGCGCTACACGGGCTGGCTCAAAGACTACCAGCACCACGGCTCGATCTACGGCGTCGTCCCCGCCAAGACCGGGCACCTCAAGCCCGTGGGCGAATGGAACCGCGAGGAAGTCACAGCCAAAGGCAAGCAGATCACCGTCAAGCTCAACGGCGCGACAATCGTGGATGCCGACATCGAAGAGGCCAGCACGCCGAAGACCCTCGACGGGCAGAAACACCCGGGTCTCGAACGCGCCAAGGGCCACATCGGCTTCTGCGGCCACGGCGACTACCTCGAGTTCCGCAACATCCGGATCAAGTCACTGGATTAAGCCGGCGGCATGTCGCGACCCTCGATACGGCGAAACGTCACCGTGTCGAGGGGACAGGCGGGAGAAGGGTCGGCGTGAACTCTCCGTCGACGAGCGATACGGCCGGACCCGGGCGGCGACGAACGGCCGTCCGGGTTCGATGTCCCTTCGTCCAGAAGCCTACTTGCGCAGGCCCAGGGAGTAGGGCCCGAGGAGCAGGTGGCCGCGTTTGCGTGCGTCCTTCTTCGATGTCTTCGGGCGCATCCACAGGCGGTAGCAGCCGAGCTTCTCGGCGCCCGGATCGATGCTCATCTTCGGCGATGCGACGGTGCTTGTCTTGGCGGCCATAACGCAATTCTCCTCCGGTCTATGGGGCTCCGGGAACCAGGGCGGTCCCGTTCAACAGGGCACCAGGGCCGGCGTCACCGGGCATGCGTCATACGAGTGACACATGGCCTCCTGCTCGGCGCGGCCATACCTGTCCCAGATGGAGCCGGCGTTGATATGAATGTCGAAGTACGGTGCGGCGGTGTTGACGATCGGGGACTGGATCATGGCGTGAATGGCATCCACGCGTTCTCTCAGTCCGCGCAACAGGTACGTCAACTCCGCCTTGTCGAGGATGCCCAGAGCCATCTGGACGCTGGCGTAGGGCGCGCGTCGGACGCCAAGCCGTGCCTGCCCGGCGATCCACTCGCACAGCCGATGTTCATCCTCGGTGAGATCCAGCTCGAAGGTGTCAATCCATTCAATGACCATGCCGTGTGCCTCCTTATCTAAATGTTGCACCACCCTCCTCCGTCTGAAGCCATCGGCACAACGGCAGCGCGCCTTAAGGGATTGCGAAAGAAGCAAGGGGCCCGAACGGCTCTGGCCCGTTTGCGGTGCGGAAAACTACGGGGAGAGGGTGAAAAATGTGCGGTCCCGGGCGCGTCGGCTGGCTCCCGACGCACGTTATCGGAGTCGCCCGGTGACCGACGGGGTCACGTGCGGCGGCGCGATCACGCCTGGTGCAAGGGGATGAACTCCCGGCCGGCTCGCACCTGAGAATCCGGACCGGCCAGGTTCGATTCGTACCGTTCCCGTTGATGAATGGGAACGGACGCAGGACCCGTAACGCCCAGCCGGACCTTGCCGTCGCCGATGTCAACCACGCGTACCTCGACGTCATCACCGATCATGATGCTTTCGCCTCGTTTTCGCGATAGAATGAGCATGGCTTTCCTCCCAGGTCCGGCGCTGCCGTCATCACCCGATTTTGCCCTGCCGACCCCTGAGCCCAGACGCAATTCGATCCGATGGAATTCTCTATACCGTTGCCGGCCTGTTTTTGCAATTGGGGGAAATACGTATTTTTGCCTCCGGGCGCAGACCCCGCCGCACGCGGCCGCCGCCGGGGCTGAGGGACACTTGCGGCAGACCGACGCCTCGGTTATCCTGATGGAGCCAGTGCAACACGATGACGAATGAGGTACGCTGTTTAGGTGTTTCGCTTATGATGCAATCGGCTGGTCTGATTACCGCGATCGTGCTGATCTCGATGTTTGCGACCGAGTCCGAGCTGCCCGGCTCAGCCGGCCCGGCCCGTCGCCCGGAACTGACCCCCCAGCCGCGCGAGTCACTCAAGCTCGGCGAGATTCCCTTCAAGATCGTGTACGAGACCTACCGCCCGACCGACGGCAAACAGAACTGGGAGCTCTACACGATCAAGGCGGACGGCTCGGAGATGACCAATCTCACCAACACGCCCGACGTCGATGAGATGTATCCGCACGTTTCGCCCGACGGGACCAAGATCTGCTTCGTGGTCGACCAGGGCCGGGGCCGGCAGCGCGTGCGCCACGTCTACTACATGAACGTCGACGGAACCGAGCGAGTCCACGTAGCGGCCCACGCCCGCCAGCCCTGCTGGTCGTTTGACAGCAAGAGCATCGCCTACTGCAACGACGAGTACGATCGCTACAGCACGCGCGAGTACGCCACCTCCGGCGTGACACTGTACCACCTGGAAGGCAGTTGGGGCCGGCCCCACCGCAACGTCGAGCTGCATCATCTCTACGCCCTCTGCTGGGCGCCGTACGGAAAATGGTTTCTCGGCGTCGTTCACGGCGGCATGGGCTTCAGTGACACCATTCTGGCTTTCGAAGCCTTCGGCACCGGCGTCTTCGATCTGGCTCGGTACCAGGTAAAGGGATGCCGGCCCGACCTCAACGCCGACGGCACCCGAATGGTCTGGGGCGAGACGGACTGGAACTTATGCACCGCCGACATCAACCTGAAGGGCCCCGAACCGGTGGTGACCAACGTTCGCGAGATCGTCCGTTGCGAACGCAAATACAAAGTATACCATGTTGATTTCTCGCCCGACGGCCGGTACATTGTGTTCAGCTACGGCCCCGTCTTCGGCGGGCAGCAGGTGGGAGGAAGAGCAAGAGGCTGGAATCTCTGCGTGGGCGATTTCGACGGCAAATGGGTTCAGATCACCACCGACGGCTTGCACAACAAAGAACCCGACTGGATGCCGATTCCGCAAGCCAAACCCTAACGACCGGTCCATGCGGATCGGCAATTTGTGGAGGACTGAGTATGGCCAAGCGATGCAACCAACCGCAATATCTCCGGCGCGGGCCCCTGGCGCTGTCGATGTTACTAATCCTGTTCGCGACCGGCAGCAGCGCGTTCGGGCAGGCGTCCCTGAAGCCCGGTACGGGACTGGACCTCCGGGACGTCCCGTTCAAGATCGTCTACGAGAGCTACAAGGAGACCGAAGGCAAACCCAACTGGGAGCTCATTCTCATCAACGCCGACGGCTCCGAGCCGGCCAATCTCACGCAGACGGGTGACGTGGATGAACTGTACCCGCACGCGTCCCCGGACGGGAGACGAATCTGTTTCGTGGCGGACGAAGGGGCCGACCGAGACAAGGTACGCAACGTCTATTACATGGATATCGACGGCGCCAACCGCGTCAAGGTCGCCCACAACGCCAGACAACCCTGCTGGAGTCCGGACGGCAAACGCATCGCCTACCTCAAAGGGGAATTCACCCGCTACACGACGCGCGACTTCGCCACCAAAGGCGTCGTCGTCTACGACCTCGATAGCGGCACGCACGCGGAGCACCCCAACGAGAAGCTGCACCACCTGTACAACATCTGCTGGTCGCCGGACGCCAAATGGTTCTTCGCCACGGTCCACGGCGGCATGGGGTTCAATCACGCCATTCTGGCATTTCCCACCGATGCAGACAAGGTCTTCGACCTGACGCCCTTCCACGTCACGGGGTGCCGGCCCGACCTGAGTTCGGACGGGAAAATGGTCACGTGGGGCCAGACCGACTGGGACCTGTGCGTGGGCCGCGTCGATCTCACCTCGGCGGAGCCGCGCGTCAGCGACGTACGCCGCATCGTCAAATGCGAGAAAACGCATGAAGTCTATCACACCGACTTCTCGCCCGACGGCCGGTACGTCGCCTTCAGCTACGGGCCCAAGGCCGAGGAGCAGGTCGGCTGCCAGGCGCCGGGCTGGAACATCTGCGTCACCGACCTGACGGGCAAATGGGTGCAGATCACCACCGACGGAGACCACAACAAGGAACCTGACTGGGTGCCGGTCCGGGCATCCAGGCCCTGAATAGAAGAGACGATTGCACATGAGAGAATCGCGAGGTATTCGACTCCGGCGGCTGCCGGCGGCGACGATTTGCGTCCTGGCGGCAGTGGCGGTCCTGGCCGGCTGCGGGAAGGCCCCCGAGAGCACGGAGACGCCCGAGATTGTGACGACGGACAGCGGCATCGAAATGGTCGTGATTCCGGCCGGATCGTTCGAGATGGGCAGCGGCAATGGTGAGCTCGACGAGGAGCCGGTACGTACGGTGGAGATCGGCTCCTTCTGGATGGACCGGCATGAGGTCACCCAGGACCAGTTCCGCAAATACGAACTGCCCGATCCCTCCCATTTCAAGAATCCCAGGCATCCGCTGGACCAGATCAACTGGACGGACGCCGCTCTGTACTGCAACGAGCGTTCCCTGGCCGAGAGTCTGGAGCCCTGCTACGACGAGGAAACCTGGGAGTGCAACTTCGCGGCCGACGGCTACCGGCTGCCCACCGAAGCCGAATGGGAGTACGCCTGCCGGGCCGGCACGGCCGGCGCGTACAGCTTCCCCGGCGGCGCCGGAAGGCTCAAAGACCGCGCCTGGTTCGCGGACAACTCCGCGAAAACCACGCACCTGGTCGGCCAGAAGAAGCCCAATCCCTGGGGCCTGTACGACATGCACGGCAACGTCTCCGAATGGTGCAACGACTGGTACGCCGAAGAGTACTATGCAACCGGTCCGGCTCGCGACCCGCGCGGACCGGCAACCGGCGCCGAACGCGTGCTCCGGGGCGGCGCCTGGAATTCCACGGCCGAAAGCTGCCGCTCGGCCTACCGCGCCAGCGATCCGTCCGTCAACGATACATGCCTGGCCAGCGACGCCATCGGGTTTCGCTGCGTTCGCAACGCACCGCAAAGCGACTCTGAGAACAGGGAGGCTGCGGCCATGAAACCAGACGTGCCTCAACCAAAAACGGGATGGGTCTATCACGACATCTTCCTGGCCCACAGAACCACCGAGGGCCATCCCGAGTCGTCACAGCGGCTCACGGCGATCTTCGAGGGATTGAAAGCAGGCGGCCTGCTCGATGAGCTGGTCGCCCTGCCCGTGACGCCGGCCGAGGCGAAATGGCTCCATACCATCCACACGCCGGCCTACGTGCAGCGCGTCCAGCGCAGTTGCCAAGAGGACCGGAGATACCTCGATTCGCCGGACGTGCCCATTTCGCCGAAGTCGTACGAGGCGGCCGTGATGGCGGTCGGCGGCGTGCTGGCCGCGGTCGATGCGGTGGTGAAGGGGGACGTGCGAAACGCCTTCTGCGCGGTGCGCCCGCCGGGACATCACGCCCTCGCCGACGAGGCCATGGGATTTTGCGTCTTCAACAACGTGGCCATCGCCGCCCGCTACGCCCAGCAGCGACACGACCTGTCGAAGGTTCTGATCGTGGACTGGGACGTGCATCATGGCAACGCGACCCAGGCCGCCTTCTACGACGACCCGAACGTCCTGTACTTCAGCGTGCACCAATGGCCCTTCTATCCCGGCTCCGGCGCAAAGGGTGAAACCGGAACGGGCCAGGGACGCGGATTGACGATCAACGTGCCGCTGCCGGCCGGCTCGACCGACGGCGATTACCTCGAAGCGTTCGAAAGCAAGCTGCGTCCGGCGGCGCTGGCCTTCCAGCCCGAATTCGTCCTCATCTCCGCTGGCTTCGACGCCCACGAGAACGATACGCTCGGCAGCATGAAGGTCACGACCGACGGATTCGGACGACTGACGCACATCGTCAGGCAGCTCGCAGAGCAGTGCTGCGCCGGACGCATCGTCTCCGTCCTTGAGGGCGGGTATGGACTGCGCGGCCTGGCGGCCTCGGTGGAAACGCATATTCGCGTCCTGATGGAATCGTAAGGCCCCCCCCATGCTGTTTCAGACCTGGCCCTTCATTCTATTCTTCGCGCTGCTGTATCCGGCGTACCTGCTCGCGCGCGGCACCAGGCTCAGGCTCGCCCTGCTGCTGGTCGGCTCCTACCTCTTCTATGCCTGGCTGGGGCCGCTGTATCTGATTCCCCTGGCCATAGCGACGGTGGTGGACTACTGCGTGGTCACCCGCATGGCCGTGAGCCGGCGCAGGAAGCTCTGGCTCTCGCTGAGCATCGTCACCGATCTGGGCCTGCTCGTCGCCTGCAAATACAGCGCGTTCATCACCGAGAACCTCAACGTCGCCCTCTCATCGGCGCAAGTGACGTGGGAGATTCCGCCGCCCGGTTTTTTGCTGCCGGCGGGTCTGTCCTTCTACCTGTTGCAGTCTCTCGCTTACGTCATCGACAACTACCGGGGCCATGCCAAGCGCGAGACGAGCCTGCTGCGGTACGCGGTGTTCCTGTCCTTCTTTCCCAAGCTTCTGGCCGGGCCGCTCGAACGCGCGGGCAACTTCCTGCCCCAGGTCCGCAAGCGCATCGGCGTCTCGGCCGGCGATTTCACCGACGGGCTGTCCATGTTCGTCGTGGGGTTCTTCAAGAAGGTGGCTTTAGCCGACTACATGGCCCTCTACGTCAACAAGGTCTACGGCGACCCGGGGCAGTTTCAGGCCCCGGCGCTGATCCTGGCGACCTTTCTGTTCTCCTGGCAGATCTACTTCGACTTCAGCGGCTACACCGACATGGCCCGCGGCATCGCGCGGATGCTGGGCATTCGCCTGACGCTCAACTTCAACAATCCGTATCTGGCCACCAGCCTGGGGGACTTCTGGCGCCGCTGGCACATCAGCCTCTCGTCGTGGTTCAAAGATTACGTTTACATCCCTTTAGGCGGCAACCGCAAGGGCTCCTTCAACACGTACCGCAACGTGCTTGTGACGATGGCGATCTCCGGGCTCTGGCACGGTGCGGCCTGGACGTTTCTGCTCTGGGGTGTGGTGCACGGCCTGGGACGCTTCGCCACGCGGGAATTGGAGCGAAGCTCGTTTTATGCCCAGCGAGTCCCGACGGTCGTCAAGCAGTTGCTCGTCTTCGGATTCGTGACGTTCGCGTGGATCTTCTTCCGCGCCGCGAGCATCGGTGACGCCTGGACGATCGTGGCGCGAATCGCGACGTCCGGCCTGGCCAATCCCATGTGTCCCCTGCTGGCGGTGGCGCTGGCGTGCGCGGTGTGGTGCTACCAGTACATTTTCGAGTCCCCGCTGCGCCGCCTCCTCGAACGGCGGACCGTCCGCGTGGGGCTCGTGATTCTCATGCTCGCCTATCTGGCCGTCTTCGTGCGCGCTGAGGGCAGCCCGTTCATCTACATGCAGTTCTGATTTCGTGAGAACGCGGTGGCAAAGAAAGAGATCGAAATAGTGAAAGATCCGAGCCTGCCGTCGGCTGCGGCGAACGCCGGGTTTCGCTGCTCGCATGCCCTGCGGCTCTCGGCCCGCGAGTGGGTGGTCGTGCTCGTGGTTCTCGTCGCACTGATGTCCCTGGCGCCCGCCGTCTGGGACCGCCTCGAGGGCTTCGAGGCGGACGACGACTACCGCATGCCCTACAAGATGGGCAACGACTACTGGCACTACCGCCGATACTGCCGTCGGGCCTGCGCCCGGGAGAAGACGCCGGTGATCGGCGATTCCGTCGTCTGGGGTCACTACGTCGCGCCCGACCAGACGCTCTCGCACTATCTCAACGAACTCTCGGGAGGCGCGCGGTTTGCCAACCTCGGTCTGGACGGGACGCATCCGGCCGCCCTGGATGGACTGCTGAGGCATTACGCCGAAGGCATCTCCGGTCGGCCCGTCCTGCTGCAATTCAATCCGCTCTGGATGACCTCCGAGAAGCACGATTTGCAAACAACCAAGGAATTCCACTTCAACCATCCCGCCCTGGTCCCGCAGTTTCGCCCGCGGATTCCGTGCTATCGGGCCTCGTTGTCGACGCGACTGTGGGCGGTGACCGAGCGGTACGTGCCGTTCTTCAGTTGGACGTCACACCTGCGCTACGCCTACTGGGACAACATGGGCCTGCATGCGTGGACCCTGGAGCACCCCGGCGCGAATCCTCTGGCCCCGCTGCGGGCGGGTCTGCCGGCGCCGTCACCTGCCGGCGAACCGGCGCCCCAGCGAGCCGATGCGCCGGTGCGCAAGCAAGACCCGGCCTGGGTCGAGGCGGACAACTCGCTGCAATGGCGCCTCTTCCGGCGCTCGATCCTGTCGCTGCGCCGGCGCCACTGCGACGTCTTCGTCCTGGTCGGCCCCTTCAACGAGCACACGCTCGGCGAGCCGGGCCGGGCCGGGTACGCCGGGATCAAGACCGAAATCGTCGCATGGCTGCAAGCCCACGACGTCCCCCATCTGGCCCCCCCGCCTCTGCCGGCGCCGCTCTACGTCGACACCAGCCATCCCGTCGCCCAAGGCTACGCCCTGCTGGCCGAACAACTGTGGGACGACGCCGCGTTCCAATCCTGGCTCGACGCGAAGTAGTCGCGCCCCGGATCGCCCTGCCCCGCCCCGCAAAAAAGCAATCCGCGCCTTTACAAATCCCCCCCGCCGCTCCATACTATAATCGTCGTATCGTGCGGAATCCACAATACCGACGAACAGCCAGAGGACGCGATATGGTCGATCTGTTATCATGGACGCTGTGGGTCTTTCAGGAGCACCGACGATGGGATCAAACGGCCAATCCGAGGAAAGGATACAAACCAAGGGACGGGAGTTCTTCGGGAGGCTCCGGGCCCACCGGCTTTCGATCTTCACTGGTGAGCGGTGGGTCGGCTGGATGATGGATTGGGTGATGTCGCGGCCGGACCTCAAGGCCGAGGTATTCGCCCTGGTTGAGGCCCTTCCGGAGCTTTCCACCGAACAGCAGCTTTTCACCCGCATCGAGCGGTCGTTCCTGCAAATGAAGGACCTTCCCCGGGTGTTGCGGCTGGGCCTGAGAATTGCGGGCTTACTGGGCGGCTTCGGAAGGAGAATCGTGGGCGCGACGGTGCGATGTGGCGTCAAGCAGGTGGCCCGGCAGTTCATCGCGGGCAGTGCCCCCCGCGAAATGGCGAGGAAGCTCGCCAAGCTTCGCAGATCCGGCCGATACGCCTCCACAATCGATGTTCTGGGCGAGGATATCACCACCCGTCAGCAGGTCGAGCGGTACGTCGGGGCATATCTCGGACTGCTCGATGCGCTGGATTCGGCCCAGAGCCGATGGACGTCGTTGGGTGGAGCCGACGGCGATCTGGACTGGGGCTGCTCGCCAAGAGTGAATATATCGGTCAAGCCCTCAGCGCTGTGGGCGGGACAAAACCCGGCCGATGTTGACGCAACGGTGGCGCAAATGCTTGATCCGGCCCGCC
>JAFGCA010000619.1 GCA_016932895.1 Sedimentisphaerales bacterium
CGATTCAGCGTGCAGGCGGACGGGCAGTGGCACGACTACACGCTGACCATCCGCGAGCCCCTGGGCAAGCGGACGCGGTTTCGACTGGACCCGGCCGCGAGCGCCGGACCGATTGTCGTGGCCTCGATGGCGGTGGAAGTGCTCGCGATCATGCCGCCGCCACAGTTCGTCAGGCCGCACCGCCCCGGCACCGAGGCGGTCGAACCGCTGTCGCTGCGCTGTGGGACGCTGATCCTGCGCCACTATCATGGCCGCTGGGGCCAGTTCACCATCGAGGCCGACGGCGCCGAGATGGCGTGCGGTTACGACGCCGAGATGATCGGTTGGCTCAAAGAGGGAAAGCCGCAGTGGCTCAAGCTCGACGACGCGGACTTCGCCTGCACGCGCGACGACGCCGGACTCATTTCCCGCGCGACTCTGAAGGACGCCGACGGCGCGACGTGGCGATTGACGCGACGGTTCAGAGCCGGCGCCCAGCCGGGAACGATCGCCGTGGAGACGACCGTGGTCGCCGACCGGGACCGGGACGTCATCTCCCTGCCCTGGCTGACGCTCTTCCCGGGCCTGGGGACATTTGGGCAGCGGAAGACGCAGGGCTTGTTCGCCGGGCTGGAGTACCTGTGCGACGAGCCGAGCAGCAGCGAGGCGGACATCAGCACGCCCGAGCACGTACGCCGCGTGCCCGACCCGGTCAAGATCACTTTCCCGCTGATGGCGGTGGCCCACGACGGTCGCTACGTGGGCCTGATGTGGGAGCCTTCGGAGGCGGCGGCGCCCGTCTTTGATTCGCCCGACACGATCTACGGCTCGCAGGCCCACGTCATGGCGCTGACGGCGCCGGCGGTCGGCGCCAGGCGTTTCGAGAATGACCTGGTCGCCCACACGCCTTTCACCCTGGAAGCTGACAAACCCCTGCAGACCCGCGCGCTGATCATGGGCGGGCCGGGCAAGACGATCATCCCGGCGGTCAAGAAGTACGTCGCGCTCAAGGGTCTGCCCGATGTCCCCGCGTTCCGGGGCGGGCTGGACGCCGCCGTGAGACTGCTGGCTCACGGGTGGCTGGATTCGGCGGCCAACGAAGGCGGTCTCTTCAGGCACGCGGTCTGGGGCGAGAGCTTCAAGGCCGGTCCGGCCGGCGATGCGCCGATGTATATCGACTGGCTGGCCAACTACGCCGACGCCGAGCTGCGGGACCGGCTCAACGACGGGCGCGACCTGGCCGTGACGAAGATGCCGCGGGGCCGGCCCTGGCTCAGCACCGTCTCGCACACGCGCACGCCGACCGCCCCGTTCGTCTTCGGGGGCATCTACCCCTACGTGGGGCGACGCCACGCGGACGCCGAGAGCCTGTTGGCGCAGTTCGACGCGCAGGGAGTCAAGCCCTATCTGGCGGGCGAAACCGACTATGCCAAAACGCACTTCGCCAACCATGCCAACGGGCACGGCGGCGCGCACGTCGCCGGCATCCTTGAAGCGGCGACCCTGTCGGCCGACGCCGAGCTGATCGAGCGGGGCCTGGAACTGCTCGACAAGCAGACCGCGCTCTATGCCAACACGGTTCCGCGCGGCGCGCAGGTGTGGGAGATGCCGTTGCATACGCCGGACATCCTCGCCTCGGCGCACATGATCAAGGCCTACACGCTGGGCTACCTCATCTCCGCCCGGCCGCGGTACCTGGAGCAGGCCCGCTACTGGGCGTGGACGGGCGTGCCCTTTCTCTATCTGGTCAATCCGACCGACGGCGAGGTTGGCCCCTACGCCACGATCGCCGTCTTGGGCGCGACGAACTGGAAGGCGCCATGCTGGTTCGGGCGGCCCGTCCAGTGGTGTGGGCTGGTCTACGGCTCGGCCCTGCACCTGCTGGCGCAATACGACACGGAAGGTCCGTGGGAGCAGATCGCCAAGGGCATCACCGCCGCCGGTCTGCAAATGACCTGGCCCGCCGACGACGAGAAGCGCCAGGGCCTGCTGCCCGATTTCTTCCACCTGCGCCCCCAGATCAGCGACGGGCCCGCCATCAATCCGGGCACCGTCCAGGCCCACGTCCCCGAGCTTTTCGACAAGGGAACGCTGTACGACGTCAAGAGGCTCGCCGGCAAGGGCTGGTTCGTCCACGCGCCCTGTCGCATTCTCGACGTGCGCGAGGAGGCGGGCCGGGTGACGTTTGCCGTCGAGGGCTGGGATCGAAAGACCTGTTACGTCCTTCTCGCCGGCGTCACGCAGCAGCCCGCGCAAGTGGCAACCCGCAAGATGCGCCCGGGACCTGTTGTCCCCGAGCCGTTTGAGCCCGTCAAGGCCAGCTTCCAGTCGAGCCAAAGGCTCATGGCCATCACCGCCGTCGGACCGACGGAGATTCGAATCGAGTTCTGAGTGAAGCGTCGTGCAGGCCTGTTCTTCGCGCGGATTCTCATCCTGAACGAGGCGCGGCGCACGGAAGCTGTAGGGTGGGTCCTTGACCCACGCGTTGGTGCTCGCGACGTCTTCACGCGTGGGTTGAGAACCCACCCTACGTGACTGCGTGAAGCGATGATGGTCGCGAGATACGCTTGACGCTTTACGAAATCCGTCAGTTCCTCTACAGGTCTCTGGGCTCGTGGAAGTCCTGGTCGTGGTCGGCTGCGAGCAGCTCGGTGGGGCTCTGGACCATCTGGATCGTGCGCCACTTGCCGCTGCGGTAGCGCCGATAGAACAGGGCCGAGAACAGGAGAAACGCGACGACCACCGCCGCCCAGGCCGCCTCGGCCGGCAGGGCCAACAGGTGGAGCATGACGAGCAGAATCGCAAAGAGCACCCAGTGCAAACCCACGGAAAGGCACATGGTCCAGAACGTGTCGCCGGCCCCGCGCAACGTCCCGCTGCAAACCATGACCACCGCCTCGACGAGGACGTAGATCGACGCGATGCGAATCATGCGCACCGCCACCGGCGCGGTCTGGCTGAAAACGGCATCGGCCCGCTCGGGGCGGAACATCTCGACCAGGTGCTCGGGGAAGCACACGAAGAGAATCAGAATCACGAAGGAGTAGACCCATCCGCTCTTTAGCCCGGAGATCGCGGCGCGGCCGGCGGTGTCGGGATCGCGCGCGCCCATATAGCGGCCGACCAGGCTCATGACGCCGATCTGAATACCGATCAAGGGGACGAACGAGACCATGTCCCAGTTGAACATGATCGTCGCGGCGGTGGCGGTGGCCGGGCCGTGGGCGTGGAACGCCAGGATCATGCCGGTAAACGCCAGCAGATTCAAGAACATTTCTACGCCGGCGGGATAGCCGAAGCGGAGCAGCGTCGTCATGGCCTGCCGGTCGAAACGCAGCGAACGCCGCAGCCCGTACGCGCGCTGGTTCTCCCGGCTGACATAGGCGGCCAGCATGACCGCCAGCCCGCAGAGTCCCCCGATGATCGTGCCGCAGGCGGCCCCGCGAATGCCCAGCGCGGGAAGGCCGAACTTACCGAAGATCAGCGTGTAGTTCATGCCCACGTTGACCACCATGGCCGTGACGGCCCCGACCATGACGATCCGCGTGCGCCCGATGCCCGAAAAAAAGCTGCTCAGGCAGTTTCGCACCAGGCCGATCACCGTCGCATAGATCAGGATGTTGAAATACTCGATCTGGGGGGCCAGTTGCGCCGCGTCGATGCCGGTCCTGGCGAACCCCGCGTGCACGAGCGGTCGGGCCAGCAGGATCAGCGGGTACGCCGCCAGCGCGATCAGGACGGCCTGCGTGGTCACCGTGGCGCAGCGGTCCTTGCGGCCGGAACCGAGATACTGGGCCACCAGCGCCGTGGAATAGCCCGTCAGTCCCAGGAAGAACGTCATCAGCATGAAACAGGTTAGCCCGCCGGCCATCGCGGCGTTCATCTGTTCCGGCCCGAGCCGGGACAAAAAGAGCCGGTCCGTGAACGTCATGACCGTGTCGCAGGCGTGCGAGATGACCATCGGCAGCGCGATGGCCAGCAGCTCGCGGACCCCGCCGGGGACCAGGGTGGCCGAGCCGGTATTCAAATCGGTGGATTCGGCCCTCGTCATTTTGACAGACCTCCCGCCGGCGTATCCTTACGGCAGTGGTACGCCGTGAACGATTCGCCTTCCTGTCGGGCCGAGAGAATCGTAAAGCCCGCTCGTTTCAAAAGCCCTGCCATGATCCAGTCGAGCGTGCTGTACTCTGCGGCCACGTGTCCGGCGGCGCCGCTACGCATCGATTCATCGAAACTGTTGACGAACCGCGCGAAGCAACCGTCGAAATCGTCGTCGGCCGGCGCGAAGACGACGTCGCGCAGGATGAATTGTCCGCCCGGCTTGAGGCCGCGATGAATCCGGCGCAGGGCGACGGCCTTCCACACGTCCGGCAAATGGTGCAGCGCCGCGACCGACACGACAGCATCGTAACCCTCCGGCGCGAGCGGCAGGGTCAAAAATCCGGCATGCTGAACGTCGATGCGCAAGCCTTCCTTTTCGGCCCGGGCCGCTACGTAGTCGAGCATCGCCTTCGAGACGTCGGCGGCCGTCACCGCATGTCCCTGCGCCGCGGCCATGCGGGCGAACCGGCCCGTGCCGCAGCCGATCTCCAGGACCGACGAGCCCGGCGCCAGGGAAAGAGCCGCCAGGACGGAGCGATTCTCGCAGTCCACGTCCCGAAACGTGGCCATCCGCCGGTCATAGGCCTCTACCTCGGCGACGTCCGCATAGTCGGTGCCCACCTGCTGCATCTCGTTCCATTGCCATTCGGGGCTGTCCATTGCTCTTTCCTTCCTGTCTGACGCCACAAAAAAAGCCTTTCGGTGTCGGTTCCGAAAGGCCTGGGGTACTGCTGATTTGGCGCGGGCGGCTACGGAACCGTTCCTTTCCCCATCGGCAGAATCGTTACGCGCACCACGACGGCGCTCCTGCCAAAGGCGCAGGGCACTCTCGTGTCGAACGAGCAACGCGCCGGTTGTCGGTTCGATATGTAGCTGCTGCGTTTCATAATGCACCTACCCTACGCGCCAGGCGCCAGCTCGTCAATATCTTTGCTGAGAATCTCCAACAGGCCCATTTTGTGCGGCAGGTGCAGGCCGCGTTTTCGCTGCGCGCTCTTTCTTGTCCCCGGTAGAATGTAAAAAAATCCGATTCTCCGGTAATGCGCAGTGGATCGCGGCCCTTTATATCTGTAGTGATCTCGGCCGCGGCAGCCGGGTCTCGGATGCAGGCATCTGTTTTGGTTGAGGCAGTCAAGAGTTGTCCGATCGTCGATTCGAAGAACTGGTGAGCGCTCACGGGCGGCGCGTGTTGAACGTCGCGCTGCGAATTCTGGGCGACGCGGACCTGGCGAAAGACGCATACCAGGAGGTCTTTCTGGCTATCTGGCGACGCTGGGGCCGGTACGACGACCAGTTGGACTGGGGTGCGTACCTGTACCGGGTGACCGTTCGCAAGGCGCTGGAGATCGCCCGGAGCCGTCGCCCGTCGGCGCCGCTGCCTATCGGCGGTTGCGAGCGGCAGAGCACCGAGCCGGATCCGGCCATGGCCCTGAGATTTGACGAGCTGCAGCAGAAACTGACCGAATCTCTGACCCAACTGCCGAAACATCAGGCCGACGTGTTCGTCCTGTCCCGGATCGAGGGTCTGGACCATGCGGCCATCGCCGAGATCCTGGATTGTACTGCGAACAACGTGCGGGTGTCCCTGCACCGGGCCGTCCGGCGACTGGCCCGCGATTTGAGGACGTACCGAAGCGAAAGTGCCTCAGGTGAAGCATGATCGAACATAAGCAAATGAGAGATCGATTGGTGAGCCTCGTGCTGGGCGAATTGCCCGAACGGGAGGACGCCGAAGTGCGGGCGCACGCAGCCGGGTGCGAGCCATGTCGCGCGGAGCTGAGTTGGCTCGAGCAACTGCTCGGGCGCGCCGAGCGACGCCGGGACCTGTCGGCGGGCGAGGCGATGCACGCTTCGGCTCAGGACGCCCTCTTCGCCGCCGCACGCAGTGAAAGAGAATCGAAAACGATAGCTCGGCCCGCTCCCGGGCGAGCGTTTGCATGGAGAACGATTATGACTGGTTCATTTGCGAAAATAGCTGTTGCCGCCGTCGTGGCGGTCGTCGTCGGACTCATTGGCCTGTCGAAGCTGGGCCGGACCCCACCCGGCGGCCCGAGCGTGTTCGGGAATTTCACACTTCTGGCGAAGGCCTGTGCGGCGGAAGAGACGCTCTTTGCCGGGGCGGACATCATCCACATTCAGAACGAGATCATCGTACAGGGTCGCGGCGGCCCGGCCGCGCCGGAAGGGATGGACCATACATGGCTGCCCATGTGCTCGCTGAAGGCCGACGGCAGCCTGCGCTTCGACCAGCTCAAGCTCTCGATCCAGCCCGAATCGTACGTGGTGACGGATCACTCCTGGTACGATCCCGGGACGGGGTGTTTCGCCCGGGTCCTGAAAACGGGCGGCAGGGTGTTCTTTGCCAACTCCTATGACGGGCAGTCCGTGTACGTGACGGCCGCCAGAGCAGACGGGACGCTGGAGCTGGTCGGCGAGGCGGTGGGCGAGTCGTTTGTGCCGCCCCAGAGTCCGGCCGAGTATCTCGGACTCGCCGCCGGCCTGAAGACCTCGCTGACCGAGGAAACCTCGCAGGTGCTGAGCGTCGAGCAGGCGGCGCTGTCCGACGGTGCGCCGGTCCACATCTACAAAGTCGGCACGCCGGGTCCCGACGGACAACTGAGTGCCTGGTGGCTGTTCCGGGTGCGCGACGAGGACGCGACCATCGCCGAGAAGGAGTTCGTGGTGTCGGGGCGGTCGCTCTTGCTGATCCGCCGCGTGCTCACCGAGCCGGTGGAGGCGCCGGAAGTGTCCTGGAATCTCGACGAGATCGAAACGCTGATCGGCGCACCCGAAGCGGGGCCGCAGGTCTCCGTGATGGCGGACATGGTCATCCCGCGCGTCTCGGCCCAGCACATGGTCGAGCGGGCGGACTTCGAGACCTATGTATTCAAGACCCGGCCCGCGTGGACGGGTGACATCGAGATCACCGACTGCATCGATCCGGCCAGCCCGGGCGGGCGGATGTTCATCATGACCGCCCGCGCCGAGGACGGGCGGCACCTGGTCCTCGTCCAGTCGCCCACCTACAACAAGATGCTGGGCAACGTCGTCAAACAGGGCAAGGTCGTCTACAC
>JAFGCA010000620.1 GCA_016932895.1 Sedimentisphaerales bacterium
GGCGGGTTCTGGTACGAGGCCCCGGATTGGGAAAAGCACTTCGTACGCGAGGTGAAGGAAGACGGGGGATACCACTACGACTTCGCCAACCTGCCGATGGATGTGGACGGCGACGGCTGGGTCGACGTCGCCAACGCCGCCTGGCACAACAAGAAGGTCTTCTGGGCGCGCAATCCGGGCAAGGCCGGTGGGCCGTGGCAGGTCTTCGATGTCGACACGCCCGGGAACATGGAGACGGCCATGGCCTTCGATATCAACGGGGACGGGCAGCTTGACGTTCTGCCCAATATCATGAATCAGGCCGCATGGTACGAGTTCCACCGTGATGCCGCCGCCCCGCAGGGCGTGCGCTGGGAAAAGCACCCGTTGCCCAAAGAGGCGGCCGGGCACGGCCTCGGCGCCGGCGACGTGAACAAGGACGGGCGCCTCGACGTTGTGACGCCGCGCGGCTGGCTCGAACAGACCGCCGAGGGGAAATGGACGTGGCGCCCGGAATTTGACCTGGGGTATGCGAGTATTCCGATTCTCGTTCACGATATTGATGGCGACGGGGATTCCGATATCATCTGGGGTCTGGGCCACAACTACGGCGTGTACTGGCTCGAGCAGAAGCAAAGTCAGGGCGGACGCTCCTGGGAGAAGTACCTGATCGACGATTCATGGTCGCAGCCGCACTTCATGCTGATGGCCGACCTGGACGGCGACGGCACGGACGAACTGCTCACGGGCAAACGCTACCACGCCCATAACGGTCACGACCCCGGCGGCAATGAGGCGCCCTGCGTCTATTACTATGACTTCGAGAAATCGACGCGCCGGTGGACCCGCCACACCATGCACGAAGGCGGCCGGGTCGGTTTCGGGATCAATACGTACGTGGCCGACATGGACGAAGACGGCGACATCGACGTCGTCGCACCCGGCAAGAGTGGGTTGTATCTTTTTGAAAACCTGGGTATGTAGCAGCGCACTGCCGTGTCTGTCCCGGGCAACCACAGGGTTGCCCGTGCGAGGACGCGAAACGCAATTAGGAGGCGCATACGATGGCTAAGCCGAAAATCGCAATGATCGGAGCCGGAAGTCTCATTTTCTGTGAGACGCTGGTTATGGATATCCTGGCCACCGAGGCCTTGCAGGACTGCGAGATTTGCCTCATGGACCAGGTCAAGCCCAAGCTCGACAAGATGGAGGCGTTCGTCAAGGAGGTCGTGCAGGAAAACAAGCTGCCGACGAGAGTCACCGCGACGCTGGACCGGCGCGAGGCGCTGGACGGCGCGACGTACGTTATCAACATGATCCAGGTCGGCGGCGTCGAGGCCTTCCGTATGGATTATGAGATCCCGCTCAAATATGGCGTGGATCAATGCATCGCCGATTCCATCGGGCCGGGCGGCATCTTCCGTGCCCTGCGGACGATCCCGGTCCTCTCGGATATGGCCTACGACATGGATGAGCTCTGTCCCGATGCGATCCTGCTGAACTACGCCAATCCCATGGGCGCCAACTGCTCCGCCCTGGGACGCGCCGCCGACGTGCAGTTCATCGGCCTCTGTCACGGAGTGCAAACCACGCTGGACCTCATCAGCCGGTACGTGGACGTTCCCAAGGATCAGGTCGATTACGTCTGCGCGGGCATCAACCACATGGCATGGTTCCTCTCCCTCCGGGACAAACGCGACGGGCGCGACCTCTATCCGATTCTGCACGAGAACTGTGAGAAACCGGAGTACTATGTCACCGAGAAGGTCCGCTGCGAAGTCATGCGTCATTTCGGTTATTTCATGACCGAGAGCACGGGGCATCTGTCCGAGTACGTGCCGTGGTTCCGCAGCAGCAAGCGGGCCCTGGAATTGTACTGCGACCAGCCCGGTTTCGGCGGGGCCTCCGGCGCCTACTACAACTACTGCAACATGCTGGCCGAGAAGTTCAAGCACGTGGACTACCTCGCCACCGAATCGCGGAAGATCGAGAAGCGCAGCGTGGAGTACTGCTCGTACATTCTTGAAGCGGCCGAGACGGACAACGTCTTTCGCCTCAACGGCAACGTGCGCAACGACGGCTACATCACGAACCTGCCGCAAGGCTGCTGCGTCGAGGTGCCGGTCTTCGTCGATTCGCAAGGGCTGCATCCCGTCACGATAGGGAATTTGCCGCCCCAGTGCGCCGCCCTGAACCAGAGCAACGTCACCGTGCAGCAATTGGCCGTCGAGGCGGCGCTGACGGGCGACCCCGAACTGGCGATGCAGGCGATCGCGCTGGATCCGCTGACCTCGGCCGTCTGCACGCTCAAGGAGGTCCGGGACATGGTGCGCGAGATGCTGGAGGCCGAGAAGCAGTGGCTGCCCGAGTTCAAGGGCAGGGACCTGCCGGAGCGGCCGAAGATCGAGATTCCCGCCGGCGTGAAGGCGGTGGACGTCCCGCTCGACCCGGCTCTGGCTATCGCCAACCGGTTCGGGGAGCTGGCCAAGTAGAAGCAGCAGGGCGTGGCGGCAGCGTGAACCGGCCGGCGACCTCCGTCAGGCGAGCGGATCCGAACGCTATCTCGTCCGCTCGAAGCGGTGGTCTCCGGAGCCGACGTTGTCGAGCACCACGGATTTGCCCTCGATGGTCCCGGCGGTGCGCTTCCCGTCCATCATGACGTCCGGGCTGTCGCCGCCCAGTCGGGGCAGAAAGACCACGGCTTCAACGTTGGCCGGCAGGCGGACGTTCAACGCAAACGATAGGCCTTTTTCAGACCTGAAGTCCGCGTGAATGGTCCCGCGCACCGTGGGCAGATCGAGACTTCCTCTGGTGAGACTGCCGACCTGCGGCTTGATGCGGACCTTGGCGAAGCCGGGCTCGACGGGCTGGATGCCCATCAGGCGGCGCGGGATGATGTTGGCCGGGGCGGCTCCCCAGGCGTGGTTCCAGTCCTGGTTGGGCTTGTATTTGTTGTCCCAGGCTTCGAGCGTGATCGTTGTCCCGACGTCGTAGATCATGTGCGGCCAGCTTCGGTCGGAGTCGCGATCCGTCATGAGCCGCAGCGCGTAGTCGTCCTCGCCGCCTGCGTAGAGTGCCTCCAGAAGATACTGCGAGCCGTAGACGCTGCAAACCATGCCGCGACTCTTGACGAATGCGGCCACCGAGCCGACGTAGTCGGGCGGCACCAGGCCAAACGCCAGCGGAAACATGTTGGCGTGCAGGGCGCTGTGGGTGCTCCCCTCGCCGTCGACGTAGATGCCCTTGTCCTTGTCGAGCAGCTTTTCGTTGAACGAGCGCTTCACGCGCGCCGCGGCCTCAGTGAAACCTGCGGCGTCCTGCGTCTTGCCCAGGTCTTTCGCTATACGGCTCATCAGCACGAGCGCGCGGTAATGGAACGCGTTGACCACGGTGTTGATCGGTTTGAATTCGAAGTCGTCGGTTTCGCCGTAGCCTCCTTTGAGCCCCAGGATGTTGCCGTGAGGCCAGTCCACGATGTCACGGAGCTTGCCCTTGAAGTGAATGGACCGCAGCACCTCGTCCGTCACGAGGCCGGTCTGGGT
Organism: Sedimentisphaerales bacterium; assembly: GCA_016932895.1. The sequence goes on from JAFGCA010000620.1 coordinate 3,522, forward strand.
GCTGATCAGGCCGTCGTCGCGAGCCAGGGACAGCAGCGTCTTGGCCTTGAGGTCCTCATAGAAATGCGCGGCCGACTCGATATTGCCCGTGTACATGTAGTCGGCCGAGGCCATGAGAACCGAGTGCAGAATCCATTCGGTCGGCCAGGTCGGGTGCGTCATCAGGTACTCATGCGTATGGCGGGCCATGGTGTATTCGCGGTCGACGCAGTAGTGACAGAGCTGGTTGATGTAGGCGTCCGCTTCGTAGGGGATGCGCTCGCGGTCGCCGTCGACGTAGACACCGCAGAAGCTGGTCGCCTTGATGCTGTACTTGCACAGCTCCCACACGTCGTTGAGCACGAGGCTGGACGAGTGGAAACGGGACGCGTCCTCGTCGAAGGGATAATGCACCGCGATCTGACAAATCTTCGAGGCGTCGAGAGCGGAAGGGGCGTTGGCAATCTCGCAGTAGCGAAACGGCATCACTTCGCCGGTGTACGTCGGCATCTTGATCGCGCGCGAGCCGGTGTTTCGCTTGTCCGGTGTGATCGCTACTCGATACGTGTGCGTTCCTTCCTTGAGCCGCAGCGTCATCATGCGGTAGCGGCGTGATCCGCCCGGGTTGCGATCGATGCGGTTGTCGCCGTCCGGGACTTCTCCCAGATGGACCTGCACCTCCCGGCCCGCCGCCGGGCTCGTCAGCGTCAGCTCGACCGTGCCGAACGCGGCTCTGCCGAAATCGACGAAGTAATGATCTTTGCCTGTACGCACGAGTTTTGTCGGTGCAACTTTCGTCGTCACGAGCGGATAGCGCGTCGTCTCGTAGGAACGGGCCAGTTCGCCCGTCCGAAAAACCTGAGGTTCGCAGTAAAGGCTTGCCTGACCGTGGCGGTTCCAAATCCGTACCTTCCAGAAGTACGTTTCGTTCGGAGACAGCGGGTCGCCCGAGTACTCAATGTTGGCCGACCGTGCCGATACCGTCCTGCCGGTGTCCCAGAGATCACCGACGTTCTCGCCGAGCGTCTTGCGGTCGGAGGCGACGAGAATCTGGTAGGCGCTCTGCACGTCGTCTCTCATGGAGGAATTTACAATCCAGCCGAATTCGGGTCGGCGGTCGCCGAGAGTCGCCATCTCAGGCCGGGTCATCAGCTCACAGATCAGGCCCGAGGGAGCTTTCCGGTCTGCCCCGCCGACGGCCGACGGTGCCCACACAAGCAAAACGAGGGCAACCAGAGACGCCGGTCGCATGCGCAGGGGAATCCTATTTGTTCTCATAAGCCTTGTTTTCCTAAACCAAGTGCACGTACGGTCCGATCCTTTACGCGGGCGAACCAGCCGGGCTCGGGGCAAAACGCTTTCGACCGTGATAATATCGCTTGCAGCTACCGTCTGCAACCGTATCATGGTGGCCGATTGGGGATTCCGGAGGGCGGATCGACACCCGCTCGATTCAACCCGTAATCCGGGATGTGCGCCCCGCTGACAGGTCAGTCGACCTCATCGCATACGTGGTTCGAAGAGGTTAGAGCATGGAAAAATATGTTTGCGTACATGGACATTTTTATCAGCCGCCCCGGGAGAATCCCTGGCTGGAATACGTCGAGCTGCAGGACTCGGCCTATCCCTACCATGACTGGAACGCGCGGATTACGGAGGAATGCTACCGCCAGAATGCGGCTTCGCGCATCCTGAGCCCGGATCGCAAGATCGTCGATATCGTCAACAACTACGCAAGCATGAGCTTCAATTTCGGCCCGACGCTTTTTTACTGGCTTGAGGCACATGCTCCCGATGTCTACGCAAAGATTCTCAAGGCCGACAAGAAGAGCCAGGAGTGGTTCTCGGGTCACGGCTGTGCCCTGGCCCAGGCCTACAATCACATGATTATGCCGCTCTCCAACGAGCGCGACAAGCACACGCAGGTGCTCTGGGGAATCGCGGACTTCAAGAATCGCTTTCAGCGCGATCCGGAGGGCATGTGGCTGCCCGAGACGGCGGTGGACATTGCCTCGCTGGAGGTCCTTGCCGAGCACGGCATCAAATTCACGATCCTGGCGCCCCGGCAGGCCCGGCGGGCGCGCAAGATGGGCCGGCGGTGGAGAGACGTCAGCGAAAGCAACCTTGATACGAGTGTGCCGTATCTGTGCCATCTTCCTTCCGGCCGACAGATTGCGTTGTTTTTCTACAACGGCCCGCCCTCCAATGAGATTGCCTACGGCGGCCTGCTCCACAGCGGCGAGGGGTTTGCCCAACGGCTCATGGGGTCGTTCCCGCCGGATGACGGAGGGGCCCATCTCGTCCACGTCGCCACCGACGGCGAATCCTTCGGCCATCACCATCGTCATGGGGACATGGCCCTGGCTTACTGTCTGCACCACATCCACACGAACAACCTGGCCAAAATCACCGTGTACGGGGAGTACCTGGAGAAGTTTCCTCCCGAGCACGAGGCGGAAATCTGGGAGCGGAGCTCGTGGAGCTGCGCGCACGGCGTGGAGCGATGGAAGAGCAACTGCGGGTGTGCGGCCGATCCGGCCCTGGCGGGCCGCCAGCAGTGGCGTGCTCCGCTGCGCAGCGCTCTCGACTGGCTGCGCGACAAGCTGACCGGCGTTTATGAAGAGGACATGGCCAAGTACCACCCCGACCCGTGGCAACTGCGCAATGAGTACATCGAGGTGATCAACGACCGCTCGCCCGAGACCGCGAGAGCTTTTATCAAGAAGACGACGGGCAAGGATCTGGGCGGCGACGACACCGTGACGTTCCTGAAGTTGTTGGAGATGCAGCGGGACGCGATGCTGATGTACACCAGTTGCGGCTGGTTCTTCGACAACCTGACCGGGATCGAGACCGTGCAGATCATGCAGTACGCCGCCCGGGCCATGCAGTTGTGTCATGAGCTGCGCAACTGGGACCTGGAGCCCGAATTCAAGGAGATGCTCGCCGCCGCGCCGAGCCATACGAGACCGTTCGCCAGCGGCAAGGACATCTACGAGACGTACGTGCAACCGGCTCGCATCGATCTGCATCGGGTCGGGGCCCACTTTGCGTTGAGCTCGGTGTTCGAGGAATCACCCGAGGAAACGGCGGATATCTATTGTTATTCGGCCACGACGGAGGATTTCGACCGGGTCGACGCGGGCGTGCAGATTCTCACGACGGGCCGGATCAAGATACAGTCTAACGTCACGCTGGAAGAATATTCCGTGGATTCGGCCGTCCTGTACCTGGGCGATCACCACCTGTTCGCCGCCGTGCAGGGCCGCGCGCCCGATGAGGTGTTCCAGAAGATCCGCGACGATCTGACCACCGCCTTTCGCAAGGGCGACAGCAACGAAGTCATGCGTCTGATGAACACGGCCTTCGACGAAAGGAACTACTCGCTGTCCCACTTGTTCAAAGACCAGCAGCGGGAGATTCTCAACGAGCTGCTCGAGGGCACCTGGGAGGAGATCGAGAGCTCGTTCCGGCACATCTACGAGCACAATTTCGCCATCATGCAGATGATTCGGAACATGAACATGCCTTTGCCCAAGGCCCTCTCGGCTCCCGCCGAATTCATCCTCAACGAGGATCTCTGCGCCGAGATCCAGTCCGAGGGGCTCGATCTGAACCGCCTGCGCAACCTGGTGGATGAAGCCGAGCGTCTGTCCCTGGGGCTGGACAAGGAACGGCTGAGCTTCGAGGGCAGTCACAGGATCAACACCCTCGCGCGCCAATGGCAAGAGACGCCGGAGGACGTCGAAACGCTGACCTCCATCGAGAAGAGCCTGGGGATTCTGCGTGTGCTGACGCCTGATATGGATCTGCAGCACGCCCAAAACGTGTTCTTCACGATCGCCAAGGAAACGTATCCGCAGATCAAGGCGCAGGCTGAAGCGGCCGATGAAAAGGCCGTGGCCTGGGTCGAGCACTTCGGTCGCCTGGCGCAGCGTTTGGGCTTAGTGATTCCGTAGCGGCCCCGGGTCCGGTCCTTGTGGATGGTGTGTATGTTGAAACGACGTTCCAGCGGGATTCTGATGCATGTCACGTCCCTGCCCTCGAAGCATGGGATTGGCGACTTGGGTCCGGCCGCCTATAAGTTTGTCGATTTCCTCAAGGCCGCAGGCCAGAACTACTGGCAGATGTTGCCGCTGAACTATACGAAAGCGACGGCGCATTCGCCCTACAACTGCCTCTCCGCTTTTGCCGGCAATCCGCTCCTGATCAGTCTTGACCTGCTGTATCGGGACGGCCTGTTGACCCGGGCCGAGATGGCCGAGAAGCCCGATGCTCCGGCCGATCGCGTCGATTACAGGCAGGTGGCCGCGTTCAAGACGAAGCGGCTCGAAGCGGCCTTCACACGTTTCCGGAAGGGGCCACGGCCCGTCGAGTACGAGGCGTTCGTGCGAGAGCACCGGGCCTGGCTCGATCCTTTTGCGGGCTTTGTCGCTCTGAAGGGGCAGTTCAAGCAGCGTTCGTGGTGCGACTGGCCAGCGGCGCTGCGCGATCTGGGGTTGCGGATTCCGGATTGCGGCTGGGAACAAGCCCTCGCGGCGCATTCCCAGGCCGGAGTCACCGAGGCGCGAGCCGTGGAACGCGAGCGGTTTTGCCAGTACCTCTTCTTCAAGCAATATCTCGACCTCAAGCGGTACTGCAACGAGCAGGGCGTGCTGGTCGCCGGGGACATTCCGGTATACGTCGCCTATGACGGCGCCGACGTCTGGTCTCATCGGGATCTGTTCAAACTGAACAGGATGGGCAAGCCGCGTTTCATCGCCGGGGTCCCGCCCGACTACTTCAGCAAGACCGGACAGCTCTGGGGCAATCCCGTCTACGACTGGCAGCGTCTGGAGGAGACGGGTTTCGATTGGTGGATTCAGCGGGTCAAGCACAACCTGCTTCTGTACGACTTCGTGCGCATCGACCACTTCCGGGGCTTCATCGCCTACTGGCAGGTCCCCGCTCATCACAAAACGGCGGCCCGCGGCAGATGGGTCGAAGCGCCGCACGAGGAGTTTTTCCAGGCGCTGTTTCGCCAGATTCCGTTCGCCGCGATTTTCGCCGAGGATCTCGGTCAGATCACAGCCGATGTGCGGGAGGCGGTTGCGGCGTATGATTTCCCCTGCATGCGGGTGTTGCAGTTCGCCTTTGACGGGGACCCGGCGCGGAACCCGCACATGCCCCACAACCACATCGCCAATGCCATCGTCTACACCGGGACGCACGACAACAACACGACGCGGGGCTGGTTCGAGAAGGAGCTCGACAGACAGCGTCGCCAGAGTCTGTTCGATCACTTCGGGCGGAAAGTCACCGCCAAGGATATTTCCGCCGAGCTGATCCGCCTGGCGCAGGCTTCGGTGGCGAAGCTGGCCGTGGTGCCCATGCAGGATGTTCTGGGTTTGGGCACCGAGGCACGCATGAACTTTCCGTCCAAGACCAGCGGCAACTGGCAATGGCGGATGCGACCGGGACAGGCCGATGCGCGACTGGCACGCGGACTTCGAAAGCTCACCGAAACCCACGGTCGTGCGTAGATCGGTTCTTCCCGGCGGTGTCGACGGAGATGACGTGTCCTATCGCTGGTTCGTCTATCCGGAGGCAGGGACGTACGGCCGGAGCGTGGCCGTCGAAAGATACGCTACGCCGAAGGCCCGCCTGGTCGTCCCGAAGGTCGATGCGCCGCGGACGGTGCATGTGATCCTGGAGGTCTGCGACGACGGCGAACCGCCTCTGTACAGCTACCGCCGGTTGATCCTGGAGATTGAGCCGTAGTTTCCGACCGATAACGCAATTGCGGACCGTCGTCTTGTTCCCGGCCAACGCCTCTGTTATACTCGCGCCGGGCAAATCCAGAGGCAAGATGCAAGATGGAGAGCGTTGTGCCCGCGACGGAGCGTTCGGCTGTCTTGACTTTGCCTTTGGGGTTTCGATTTTCCAGACGGGGCCGTCGTCGTGTGCACGACGCGCCTTATCGAGGATATGGGGTCCGTAATAATGAGTACATCCAAAGGCTTCTTGCGCATGCTGGTGCCGAGCGCGACGGTGTTTTTTTCGAGCGGCTGCATCATGATTCTCGAGCTGGTCGCCTCGCGGCTGGTGGCGCGCGATCTGGGGTCGTCGCTTTACACGTGGACGTCGATCATCGGCGTGGTGCTGGCGGGCATCTCGATCGGGAATTATGCCGGCGGTCGCATCGCCGACCGCCATCATGCCCGGCGGGCCCTGGCGGTGCTGTTCGGACTGTCCTCAGCGGCGTGTGTGGCCATCGTCGTGGTCAACAGCGTGGTGGGGCAGTGGACCTGGCTGTGGCGGTTGAGCTGGCCGGCGCACGTGTTTCTGCATGTCTCGCTGGTGTTCCTGCTGCCGTCGGCGCTCTTGGGCACGATCAGCCCGGTGGTGGCGAA
>JAFGCA010000621.1 GCA_016932895.1 Sedimentisphaerales bacterium
GGAGTCGGCCGGCCAACCGGCCTATGTCACCGAGTTCTACGATGCCTTCATGACTGGCTTCGATTTGATGACCAATGCCGGCGCGGTTCCCGGCGAGTGGTTCGTCCTGGACTACCATGCCGCGGAGGTCGGTCTGTGTTACGCGGGATTGTACGATTACGCTTTCAGCGTCGATAGCCCTGTTGAAACCCTGTTGTTCAACCAGATTCCGTCCCGCGATTTCGACGGCGACACGACGGTCAATTTCATGGATTTTGCCCTTCTGGCCTCCCGCTGGGGGCAGCAGAACCCATCCGATCCCAGTCTCGAAATGGCGCTCGACTTGGATGGCGACGGTGCCATCGGCACGTCCGATCTGGCCCTTTTCAGCGAATTCTGGCTCGAACGCACCGACTGCAACGAGCCTGCCACTGATCCGAACACGTCCATTCTCTGAGTGGGCCCGAACGCCCGCCAACCGCCAACGTCCAAAAAAAACCTCAAATCTGGCAAATTTGTTGTCCACATTTGAGCGTCGAGAAACGCCTTCTTCCTTTTGGGGCCAAAAGGTCCGCCGGGTTTCGGCCGATGTCCTGGCCAAACACGGTTGCGTTCTTTCACACAAGTCCTTGGGAAGGAGGTAATTATGAGAAGCACCCGTACAATTGTTGTTCTTGCGACGACTTTCTATCTGTTTCTGGCTGCCGTGGCTTCAGGGCAGAGAGTGCTGGAAAGGGCGGAGATTCTGGAAATTTTTCAGGAACTGACCGATCAGCCTCGCAAGACGTGGGTTCCGGCCGGCACCATTGAGGCGGTGCATCGGGAACACGTCCCTGCCAGGACCGACGACTCCGCCCGGATCAGCAGCGAAATCGAAGAGCGGGTCCGGACATACCTGAACGGCACCAGCAAGGTTGAACTGTCCGAGGACCTGCAAAAGCTCAAGCTCGATGCCATTCCCTTCAACGTACGCTACGAATTGGCCAACGAGTACACGATGAACTCCACGGTTGTTGTAAAGTACGACGGGAGCAGGTTTTACTGGCAGATCGACGTGGACTCGCGCCAGGACTCGGTGCAGCCGAACCCCGAGCTGGCGGGCAATTTCATGGTCAAGAGCTTCGATCTGAACTGGAACCGCAAGCGGGTCTTTGCCTGGGATGGGCAGGCGTACACGACTTACACCGCTTCGGGCAACCACGCTATCGTGGACGCGGCGGGCCGGTTCCCTCGCGGCGTGAACGGCCCCCTGACGGCGGGGCTGGTCCCCTGGGGGCACAATCACTTCAGCTATGACAAGCTCGGTGCGGCCGAGGTCTCGGCCTCGGAAGTTCTCCTGGACGGAATCTCGCAGATTCAGATGACCGTGGACTGGGCGGACGGTGCCTCGGCCACGTTCAATCTCGATCCGGCCAAGGGATACGCCGTGACCTCCTGTACGCTGCCGGTCACGTTCGAAATCGTCGCGGTGTACAACTGCTCTGACTACCGGCAAGTCGCCGGAAGGTGGGTTCCGATGTCCATTCTGGTCGAGCGGCGAAATGCCATAACCGATGCACTGTTGCGCTCGGATCAGTGGACGATCACGTCCCTTGACGGCGCCCTTCCGCAGGGGGACGCCTTCGGAGTGGGCCTCCAGGCCGATGCGCGGGTCGAGTACCTCTCGACGGTCACCGATGAGCCGGCGGTCTACACGTACTCGCACAGCGTCGACACCGAGCAGCTCCTGGCCGAGCGGCTGACCTACGCGGCTTCAGGGGACGCTCTGCGCCAGAACTGCGCCACGGCTACTCTCAAGCAGGCCGCTCTGGAACTGGGAAAACCCATCCCGGATAGCACCCTGGCCGCGCTCGTGGGAGAGGCGGGACAGACGAGCTTGTACAACATGAAGCAGGCGGCCCGGGGGGCGGGCTTGTATTGCCGCGCCGTCCAGACCGACCTGGCGACGCTCAAGACGTTGGGTGAGGTCAAAGCGATCCTGTACATCCCGGGAGAGAGCCACTTCGTCCTGCTCGATCGCGTCGATGACCGCTACGTCTGGCTGATCGATCTGACCAGCGACGAGTTCTACTACCGCCGGAGCGTGGACTTCTTTCCGATGGAGTGGTCGCAGGGCGTTGCGCTGCTGCTTTCCAGTCAGCCTGTGACCGCAACGCTTTCCGATATCGACGACGCCACGCTCGGCACGCTGGTCGGCGCCGACGGCTGGGACTGCACCAGGGTGATCCAGGACGAGTACATCTACTTCTGCGACGACTTGCCGGGCGGATGCGAAGGGACGTACCGATATCACTGGCCACGGTATGGCTGCGAGCCGGCCCCGGCGGGCACCTGTACGACCAAGATGATGGTCCGTTACCAGGAGAGCCCCTGTATTCCCGACCCGGTCTATTATTGTACGATCACCTGTGAATGGTTCTACTACTATATGCGGGCCTGTAAGTAGAAGGAATTCTGCTTACCACTCGCCGCAAAGGCAGACAGGGAGGACAAGTCCTTGTCTGCCTTTGTGCTGCGCTGCCTTTGCTTGATTCAGGACAAGCTCCATTCTATAATGGAAAGGCATGAGATCATCGGGGTTTACGCTTGTCGAGTTGTTGGTTGTCATCTCCGTCGCGGCGCTGCTGGCGGCGCTGCTGTTTCCCGTGCTCGCCAGCGTGCGGGAACAGGCCCGGGCCACTGTCTGCGGCACGCGGATCAGGAATCTGACCACGGCTCTCCTGACGTACGAAGCGCAGCACGGCTCGTTTCCTCACGGTCATGGCGGTCTGGGCAAGGGCCCGCCGCCCACGGGGTATCTCGGCAATCCTGTTGTCGACCGCATGGGATGGTGGTGGTTCAATCTTGCCGAGGTTGTTGAGAGCAGGTCCTGGCGGGACTTGGAGATATTGAGATGTCCGTCGCGGCGACAGGAGAACCAACGATTGGAGCCCGATATTCTCTGCGGCAATTACGGCGCCAACTGGTCCTTGTGCAAGAGCACCAGTTCGCCGGGACCCTATGCAGATGAGTTCGTGGGGAGCCCTTTGTCCAGCACGGACGTGCCTGAGCCCGGCGCCACGCTGCTTCTGGTCGACAGCGGGTACAGCCTGATCTCCTGGTGGCACGCGGCCGAGGAGCCGCCCGTGGCGTTCGGCAGTTCGATCCAGGACGCCGCCTATATCCCCGGCCTGGAGATCAACAAGGATCGAGAATTCTGGCCCGGCCAGGCACGCGACGCGATCGGCGGACGACATCCCAACAGAACCGTCAACGTCGCGTTCGTCGACGGCCACGTCGCCCGAAAAAAGGCCGGCGAACTGCTCGTGGAAAAAGCGGGAGAGGACGACTACGATTACAGTCCCCTTTGGGGTCCTAAATAGGCGCTGCCGCCCCGTCAGCAAAACGCTCGGCAATGGCAGCGCGAATCTCACCTTCCGTCGGATAGCCGAACTCTCTTCTTGACTGATACTCCCATCCTCCCTCGGCCGAATACCTGCGGAACAGTACCGTTTTCCTGGGACGTTTGGTTTGCGCGTCGATCACGACTTCCCACTTTGCTTGATAAGCGCGACCCCCGCCGTCGGCCACGTTCCACGTGAGCTCATATGTTTCAATGCCCTCGGTTTCGTCTTGAGTCACCTGGCGCCACTGGTGATCGACGGGGATGCCGGCCAGCGTGATTCCCAGACAGCCCTCCATAATACTCCGCGCGCCTTCATATTCCCGCTCAGGCAGCAACGTAGTCTCTGTGGTTTCCGGCGCGACATTAGCGAGTGTCTTCGTTTTCGCGCGCATATCATACAACGCGTATCCACTGCCATCGGTCATCATGAAGACACGCGGACGCCAGGAAACCCAGCGCTGCTGGATAGGCTCCGTTTGGCTTGAATGAAACAGTTGGACATGGACGTTGGCGGCTCTGGCGAAGGCGTTGGCGATTTCTTCGGGGCCGGTGCCCGAGGCGCTGCGGGTCTGAACGAACAGCAGGATGGCCAGGGGGATCACGGCGGCCAATGCGGCGACCTTGACGAACGGCTTGATCGCGGGGCGGAGAATCCGTCGCCTCGGTCTCGTCCGGGCCCGCGCGGCCGGGCGCAAGCGCCTTGTTCCAGGTTCGGCAGCCCCCTCAACGACGCGCACGTCAATTCCGTAGCGGGCGTACCGGTCGTTTTTGTCTGCCCGGACCCGCCTGCCCCGGTCCTTCGCGGCATAGACAGTAACCGTTTGCGAATCGGCCCGCTCGGCGATGTCGAAGAGCGTTCGATGCAGCACCTGCACTTTCTCGAGACAGGCCGGACACGCCCACACGTGGGCGGCGGTAGCTGATTCGGTCTCGGCGGCCGTCAGGCCGAAGGGAATGACGCAGTCGAAGATGTCGGCCGGGTGGAGGCCGTCGCATGCAGATACCGCCGCGTGCGGCCCTGCGGCCTGACGTTTCTCCAGCACAGCCTCCCGGTGTTCGTAAAGGAGGGCCCGACACGGCGGGCACACGCACAGGTGGTCCCATATTTCGGCGGCGATTCCCGCCGGCGGCTCCGATCCCAGAGCGGCGATACTCGCCTGCGCCCGCGGGCACATCGCGGAATTCCCCCGTGGCCCTTCGCCGAAGAGCCGGCTCAGTCGGGCCAACTGCTCGGCATGCAGGTTCAGGTCCCGGATCGCCTCCAGATCCGCGGCGCACTGAGGGCAGTTGTCCACATGAACCGTGATCGGCGTGGGGATCCTGATTTGCTCCGAAGGCATCGAAAGGGCCGGCAGGAACGGCTTGACCTGCGCGCAGGTCACCCGTTCGTCGAGGTACTCGAAGTGGAGGCTCAGTGCATCGATCAGTCCCGCGTCGTCCCGGCCTCGGTCAGTCGCGCCGCCGGTCTCGGACTCCGCAAGCATCCCTTCCAGCCGCTGTAGGGCCGATTGGCAGTGTGTGCAGCCTTTGATATGACTGGTTATGGGCTCTGGGATAGCAGGGTTGTTCGGGTTGGCCTGGAAGTCGTAGTAGTACGGCTCCGCATCCCTGCATGAGGCCCCTCGGTTCAAAGCCACCATCGCAATCCCTCATTCAATCGCCAAAATCGCTCTGAGACGCCTGATTCCTGAGGATAAATGTCGCCGTGCTGTTTGCCGGGCGATGCCCATCTCGGCCGCGATTTCGGAAAGACTGTAATTATCCCGATACCGCATGGTAACAGCCTGCGACTGTCTCTGTGTCAGCTGCCTCGCGAGCAAGCCGAACAGTGAATCTGATTCCTCAGTTTCCAAGAAGGCGTTTGTCGGAGTCTTTTTGTTGACTGAAATCCGGATTTTTTTTGAATATTTTTTCAAATAGTAGCGATAGCTCTGTCGCCGGCGGGCCGAATCGAGCACATCGTTGGAAATGGCGCGGTAGAGATAGCTCCTGACATTGTCCAGACGCTGCGGCAGGGGTTTGCATACGAGCCTCAGAAAGAACTCCTGATAGAGATCCTCAACGTGCGATTCGTCGTTGGTCTGGAACCGGATGACTGCGCGTATAAAGGACCCGTGCTCTGCAAAAACTCTTGCGGCCGCATCAACTCTGCCGCGGGTGCATTTGGCGTTTGTGCCAAGTTGTACCACAGTTGCTTGCTCCCCGGAGACCCCTTGGGCTCCCAAAACACGCTAAGAAGAACGTCACGGGTGAGATGGAGCACATCTCAAACGCCTGTTGCATTATACCACTTGGCTGGAGAATTGCAACCGCCTTGCCTTGACGGGGTGGCGGTCGGCCGGGAAACGCCCCGGCGGGCGTCTGTGAAAATATCCTGCCACCCGTAGCTGTCCAGGGTCCAAGACAGTGATGCCCGAACGATTGCACAAACACGCCGGCGGCATCTGCTGGGAATTGAATTGACAGCGCCGGGTGAATTTACGTATACTTTAGGGGAACTTGCCAGGAGGCAGGTTTATAACCTGGTTCATCCCGAGAGTTCGGGATGGTTGCGCTGTTGTGGCCGGGGAGGTATCTTCGGGCCGACGGGTCGCTCTTCGAAGCAGGAGCGGCTGGTTGCCTGGAGCAGCCCCGCAAGGCCACAGCGAGCCGGGACAGCCAAAGGGCCCCTGACGGTAGGAGCCCGACGAGTTGGTCAGGAAAGGAAAGTACCATGCAATCGAAGTCTCCCTCCGCAGCCGGTCCGCCCGGCCCCCCACGTTCTGCAACCGGTGCCGAAATCATCGTCGAGGCCCTTCTGCGCCAGGGCGTCGACACCGTCTTCGGCTACATCGGAGCGTCCGTATTGCCTTTGTTTGACAGGCTTTACGACGCGCCGATCCGTTTCGTGGTTCCGTGCCACGAACAGGGTGGTTGTCACATGGCCGACGCCTACGCCCGCGCCGGCGGCAAGGTTGGCGTCGTCATTGCCACCAGCGGGCCGGGGGCCTGCAACCTCGTTACGGCTCTGGCTACGGCCATGATGGATTCCGTTCCCCTGGTCGCCATCACCGGGCAGGTTCGCACCGACCTGATTGGCGACGATGCTTTCCAGGAGGCCCCGGTCACGGGGATCACACGCCCCGTGACGAAACACAACAGCATCGTCAAAGACGTAAGGCATTTGGAGAAAGCGATTTACGAGGCTTTTTACATTGCCTCCACGGGCCGGCCCGGGCCCGTTCTGATCGATTTGCCCGTGGATGTCGAATTCGGCGCGTGTCCGGCCTGCGGGTTGCAGGAGGTGGATCTGCCCGGCTACGGCATCCCCGCTGCGGGCCACGCAGGTCAGATCGCCAGGGCGGCCGGGGCGATCCACGGGGCCCGGCGCCCGGTTCTTCTGGCCGGGGGCGGCGTGATCGCTGCAAATGCGACCCGGGAGTTGAGGGATTTGGCCCGAAAAGCGAATTTGCCCGTGACGATGACTCTGATGGGGCTGGGCAGCTACGACCAGCGAGACCCGGCGTCGCTGGACATGCTGGGTATGCACGGCGCGGCCTATGCCAACCTTGCGGTCCAGGAATGTGACCTGCTTGTCGCCGTAGGGGCCCGCTTTGACGATCGTGTTACGGGAGATCCGGCGCGCTTCGCGCCGCAAGCGAAGATTATCCATATTGACATCGATCCGTCCAACATATCGAAAACGGTCCGCGCCGATATCCCCATCGTCGGCGATGCGAAGGCGGTTCTGGCGGATTTGGCCGCACGGGTGGAAGGGCGTTCGAGAGAGGCCTGGTTGGCCCGGATTGCCGATTGGAAGCGCCGGTGCGCCACCGGGTACGACCGCCAGGGCGGTGCGATCAAGCCGCAGTATGTGATCGAGCAGTTGTACCGCCAGACCGACGGCGAAGCGCTGATTACCACGGGAGTGGGCCAGCATCAGCTGTGGGCCGCCCAGTTCTACAAGTTCAGGCGGCCGCGACAGCTCATTACCTCCGGCGGGTTGGGGACGATGGGCTTCGGCCTGCCCGCCGCCATCGGCGCCCAACTCGCCCGACCGGACGCGACCGTCATCGACATCGACGGTGACCACAGCTTCAATATGACTATGGCCGAGCTGGCGACCGCCGTCCAGAACGATCTGCCCGTCAAGGTCTGCATCCTCAACAACGGCTACATGGGGATGATCCGCCAATGGCAGGAGCTGTTCTACGAGAAACGCTACGTTCACAACTGCCTGGCCAATCCCGAGTACGCCGATTTCGCCCGGGCCGTGGGCGCCGTCGGCATCACGGTCGATTCGCCGGACGCCGTCGAGCCCGCCATCGAGCGGATGCTCGCCGAAACCGGGCCGTGTGTGGTCGATTTCCGCGTCGACGCCGAAGAGAACGTCTGGCCGATGGTCCCGGCCGGGCGGGGGCTGCACGAAATGGAAGGCGTCGAGCTGCTCCAGAGAACCATGTAGGTGTAACGCGGAGAACCGCCGCAACGCCATCAACCCGAGAGATAACGGGTAGAAACACTGGAGAAGGTGAAGCGAAAGGTCGAAAGTATTGACAGCATGGAAGTACCCGGTATATGATGCCGGCCCTCGTGCGGGGTGTTGCCCGCATGAGACCCTGACGTGTCCCGTACGGTCGGGACGGTTACGGAGTCGTGGCTTGGGCAGTATCTTCAGGTGCGGCGGCGGTTCTTCACAAGCAAGAGCCGGCCGGCAGCCTGAAACGCCTTACAACGCCGCGGCCTGCCGCAATGACGAACGGGCTCCTGACGGTAGGAGTCCTAAACGTTACTCAGGAAAGGAGTTACGTATGACAGCCAAGTCTCGCGCTTCGGCGCCTGCGCCCACAGAATCCACCGTCAAAACCGGCGCCCAGATCGTCGTCGATACCCTGCTCGATCTCGGTGTCGATACCATGTTCGGCTACACCGGCGGCGTGGTGCTGCCCCTGTTCGACCGGCTCTTCGACGCGCCGATCCGTTTCATCATTCCGCGCCACGAGCAGGGCGGCTGCCACATGGCCGACGCCTACGCCCGCGCCAGCGGCAAAGTCGGCGTCGTCCTGGCCACCAGCGGTCCCGGGGCCTGCAACCTGGTCACCGGCCTGGCCACCGCCATGATGGACTCGACCCCGATGGTCGCGCTCACTGGGCAGGTCCGCACCGAGCTGATCGGCAACGACGCTTTCCAGGAGGCCGACACGACGGGCATTACCCGGCCGATCACGAAGCACAACTGCATCGTCAAGGACGTCAAGGACCTGGCCCGCACGGTCCGCGAGGCCTTCCACATCGCCTCTACCGGTCGGCCGGGGCCGGTCCTGATCGACCTGCCCGTCGACGTCGAGGTCAGCAAATACCACAGCGACGGCAAAGAGACCCCGGACCTGCCCGGATACCGGATTCGCACCCAGGGCCATGCCCGGCAGATCTCCATGGCCGCCGACGCCATCAACAAGTCCGAGCGGCCCGTCCTCTACGTCGGCGGCGGCGTCATCATCGCCAACGCCGCCGAGGAGCTGCGGACGCTCGCGGAGAGGGCGCACGTGCCCGTCACGATGACCCTGCTGGGCCTGGGCAGCTACGACCAGCGGAAGCCCGAGTCGCTCGACATGCTCGGCATGCACGGCTCGGCCTACGCCAACTACGCCGTCCAGGAGTGCGACGTGCTCATCGCCGTCGGCGCCCGCTTCGACGACCGCGTCACCGGCAAGATCGCCACGTTCGCCCCGCACGCCAAGATCCTGCACATCGACATCGACCCGTCGAGCATCTCGAAGAACGTGCACGTGGATATCCCGGTCGTCGGCGACGCCCGGCACATCCTCACCGAGCTGACGAAGCAGGTCGAGCACCGCCCGCGCGAGGCCTGGTTCAGCAAGATCGCCGACTGGAAGCAGAAATATCCCTTCCGCTACGATGCGAAATCGCCGAACATCAAGCCGCAGTACGTCATCGACGAGGTCTGCCGCCAGACCAACAGCGACGCCATCGTCGCCACCGGGGTCGGTCAACACCAGATGTGGTCGGCC
>JAFGCA010000622.1 GCA_016932895.1 Sedimentisphaerales bacterium
CGATCCCGACGCGAACGGCTTTCCAGTGGCCGATTCGAAGAGCCTGCTTGAAGGTCTCTCGGACATGCCCATAGTCCCAATAGAGGTATTCGTGGTTCCGGGTCTGCGGCTGGCCGAGCAGCGCAGGCAGCATCGAGATCCCGTCGATGGTTTCGGGCACAGGCAGGCCGGCGAGCTCGGTGAAGGTAGGGAGAATATCCCAGAACGCGAGAATCTCATCCGAAGTCTTCCCTGCGGGAATTCTGCCTGGCCAGCGGGCAATGAAAGGGACCCGGATGCCGCCTTCATAGAGGTCGCGCTTGCCGCCGCGGAAGGGGCGGTTGCTCTGAAAAAACTCCACGGGAATGCCCGAGTCAAGGTAGGGGCCGTTGTCGGAGGTGAAAATGACCAGCGTGTTGGATTCGAGGCCGAGATCTCTGAGGCGGTCGCAGATGCTTCCCA
The DNA here is from genome assembly GCA_016932895.1 of Sedimentisphaerales bacterium. Next base: position 442 of record JAFGCA010000622.1, read on the forward strand.
CGTCGGCATCCATGCGGGTAATCATGGCGGCGTAGTTCTTGGCGATCTGGGGCCAAGGTCTGTCAGAATACGGCTCGTCCGAGGGAACGATGTAGTGTTCGGGAGTGTCCTTGTCGTAGTCGGAGAAGTGAGGAATCGTGTAGGAGAGATAAAGAAAGAAGGGATTCTCGCGGTTCTTCTGGATGAAGTCGAGGGCTTTTTCGGTGAAGAGATCGTGGGTGTAATAGACGTTTTCGCCGCCGCGGTTTCCCTTGAGTTTGCCCACTTCGTTTTCGATCACGACCTTCTGCAGCAGGACCACCTCGTCGTTTTCCCAGAGATAATCCGGATAATAGTAGTGGGCCTGATCCTGGTTGAGGTGGCCGTACCAGTAATCAAATCCCTGGTAATTGGGAATGCCCCAGGAGCCCGGATTTCCCAGCCCCCATTTTCCGATGCCACCCGTGGCATAGCCGGCCTGTTTAAGCTTCTCAGCGACAGTGAGATCATCCGGCCGCAGAAAGACGCCGTGCGGCAGATTGTCGCGTATGCGGTTGTGACCGTTGTGCATGCCGGTCATCAGACTGCAGCGAGAGGGAGCGCAGACGGTAGAGCCCGCATAGGCTTGCGTGAAACGGATCCCCTCGTGAGCCAGCCGATCGAGGTTGGGAGTCTGGATTTTCTCCTGGCCGTAGCAGCCCAAGTCATTGTAGCCCAGGTCGTCCGCCATGATGAAAACGATGTTGGGACGAATGGAGGATGCGACGGCGCCACGTGCGAAGCGGTGCAAAGCAATCGAAGCCGTGCCCAAGGCCAGTGTCTTGATGAAGTCACGTCGGGTGGCCGGGCTATTCATGGCAACACCTCTTTGTGTTGGCGACAGAATTGACAGGGCGGACTCTCCCGCCAAAAAGACGAGTGAGAAAGATGCCGACGAGAAGGATGGTGAGAGAGCCCACAACGATGACCATGAAGGAGTGAAAGCGGCTGCGGAGGTGGTGCCAGAGATTGTCTCGGTACACGGTGGCGTCGGTGAGGGAATCGAGGGGGTAGGATCGGACGAGGGTCAGGATGCGGCCATCGGGCGAAACTGAGGCGACCTGGAAGGATTGACGTCGAGCTTGAGAGTCGCCGGCAGCATCGTCAGCCGGGACCGACAAGAGCAGCGTGTCGCCGGCGTTGATTTGCCCCGGCGTGACGTCGCCATCGAGATACAGCGTGGTCCGGTTGGGGCCGAGGGACGCTCGACCGTCGACGCGGCCGAAGTACGTCGGCGAGAAAACCATCCAGGCAATGACGGCGAACCCGATGAGCACCGCCGTCACCGCCGCGGGATTGCGGGCGTGCCGTGAAATCATGCCCAGCAGAAACAGGCCAAGCATCCCGCCGGAAAAAACGCTCGCCAGCGACCACCACATGTCCAGCGCACTTTCGGTGAGGCGGACGAGGACCAGCGCCATGGCAGTGCCCAGGACGCCCCAGGCGACCGTGCCGGCATAAAGGGCCAGCATACACTGTCTCTCGGTGGCGCCCTTCTTGAAAAACCGGACATAGTAGTCGTTCATGACAAGCGTGGCCGACGAGTTAAGGCTGGTGGAAACGGTGCTCATGGCGGCCGCGAATATAGCGGCGATCAGCAGGCCGGTGAGGCCGGGAGGAAGGTGTTTGGCAATGAAGTGGGGAAAGACACGGTCCCCGACATCGCCGGCCGTAAGTTCTGAGGCGCGGCGGTCGAGTTCGGTTTTGTAGTCGGGCGTGAACGCGAGGGAACCGTCAGGAAGCTGCTCGTAGACGGGATCGACCCCAGACTGCATCAGCCGCTGCTGGGCGACAATCCGCTTGACGTCGGGTAGTTCCTTGTCGCCAGTGGTGTAGTAGACGAACAGCGCCGTGCCGATGAAGAAAAACAGGGCGGAGACGGGAATGTATAGCAGGCCGCCAAGCCAGAGAGACTTGCGCGCTTCCCGGTCGTCACGCGACGAAATGTACCGCTGGATGTAGGACTGGTCGATGCCGAAGTTCTGGAGGTTGATGAAGAGACCATAGATGAGCACGACCCAGAAGGTGGATTGGGCGACGGTGTCGAGACGGAAAGAGCCCAGAGAGAACTTGTTCTGTTCGGCCGCGACGCGAAAGACCTCCCCCGGCCCACCGTCGATGCCTAGCAGCATCACGACAAGGCACACCACCGCTCCCACCATGAGAACGATGGCCTGGATGGCGTCCGCCCAGATGACGCCAACGATCCCGCCCACGAAGGCATACAAAGTGACCGACAGGCCGGTCACCACGATGATCACTCGGATATCCCAGCCAAAAATGACGGCCAGCGGCAGCGCCATCAGGTACATCACGATACCAATCCGGGCAATTTGGGTCAGCAGATAGAACGTCGAGGCATAGACGCGAGCCCAGGCGCCAAAACGATGTTCCAGCAGGGCGTAGGCCGAAACCTCGCCGCTCCTGCGGTAGTACGGCAGGAACCAACGTACGGCGATCCACGTCGCAATAGGCAGCGCCAGAGAAAACACGAAAGGATTCCAGTTGTCCGCGAAAGACTTGCCCGGCAAGGCCAGGTAGCTGATCGAGGAAAGATACGTCGCGAAAATGCTCAGCCCGCATACCCAACCCGGCAACGAGTGATTGGCCGCCGTGAAACCCTCCCTCGTACGGGTCCGCCGATAGAAGTACAAGCCGATACCCATCGTCCCCACAAAGTAGGCGGCGAGCACGCACCAGTCCAGCAACGTGAAATGGGAGGCCATTCGCCAATCCTTCCATCAGGGCCTTAAGGAAAGCTAAAACGCTATTTCTCCCAGGGTACCGCCAAAAACCAGGGTCGTCAACAGAAAAGGTCCCAATACCGGTCTGTCCCGCAAGACCCGTGTAGGGAGAAAACGAGTCCTGTCGCAGGGCCCCGCTGACTGTCGGACCGAGCTGGAGGGCTCAAGGTCCCCAGAACGTAAGCTGCCTGCGAACCCAGGTGCCCCCAGACCAGAAGCCTGGGCCCAGCCAGGCCGGCTCCGTCCGCACCGAGAATACTGGCCGCCAGGAAGCCTTGAACCCCAGCAGACCGCGGAAAAACCCCCAAATCCAAGCCCAACTCCGGAATTGACTACGAAACTCACCGCTCTTGTCCCCTTGCCTCAAGGCCACCAACCTTCCCTCCAAAACCACCCTCCGCATCCGCCGACGTCCGGTAAAAGCACTAAGAACAGCCCTCCATCTCGCCCTCGCCGACAATCCCCCCTGCCTTGATCGCATCGGGGGCTCACGGCGCCCCTTCCGAGCCCGCTCGTCCTGTTCAATGCCCGTATAAGCATAAATCGTATTTTCTCCACTTTTTCGGTTGACTCAGCCTATCAGCAAGTGGTATCCTGATGAAGGGAATATCGTTTTAGCCACACAGGATCACGCCGCAAGAAGACGCGAGACAGACACATGCATGAGAAACTCCCGAACCATCCTCCTTTGACCATGCCCGTCCACGGCATCATCCCTCCCATGGTCACGCCACTGACCGACACGGGCCGTCTCGACGTCCCCGGCATGGAAACCCTCATTGAGCACATGCTCGTAGGGGGCGTAGCGGGCCTTTTTGTTCTGGGCACGACCGGAGAGGCTGCCAGTGTGCCTTCCGAACTCCGCAAGGAACTCATCGAACGCACATGCCGGCAAGTCGATGGCCGCGCACCTGTCTTCGTCGGCATCACTGACACATCCCTCGCAGCGGTCGCCGAACTCGGTCGCTGCGCCGCCGACTCTGGCGCCGACGCCGTGGTCCTCGCACCCCCGTTCTACTATCCCATCACCCAGCAGGAGCTGTATCAGTTTGTTGTTGCGTGCGTCGACCGACTCGCGCTTCCCCTGTTCGTTTACAACATCCCTCCCAACACCAGGGTGGATTTCGCCCCGGAAACTGTCGAACGGCTCATCCAGCTGCCACAGATTCACGGCCTGAAAGACAGCAGCCATAACCTCGACTACCTCGAACGGATTTGCCAAATCGCAAAGCAACGCTCCGACTGGACCGTCCTTGTCGGCCCGGAGGAGCTTCTGCTTCAGGCCCGCAGGCTCGGCGCGCATGGCGGCGTCTGTGGCGGTGCGAATCTCTTCCCCCGCATCTACGTTCGACTGTCCGAAATCGCCTGCACCGGCCCGGAGGATGAAGTGCAGCGCCTTGACAGCCAGGTCCGCTGGCTCTGTCGGACAATCTACGCTCTCGAAGACCACCCTTGTGCGTTTCTCAAAGGCATCAAGGCCGCCCTCGCCATGGAAGGCATCTGCCGGGAGCACCTCGCTCCACCCCTCCAGCCGCTCGCCCCACGCGAACGCCAACGCCTCGTCCAGTATCTCTACGAGTTTCACCAGCAGCAATCCGCCGCCCGCCCGGACCGATTCGTCGTCCATCCCCAAGCCTCACCCGCAAAACAACCCGCTCGACCGACGACGACTCCTCGGCCACGATGACCCTTTTATCTCCCTGCCAGAAGCCGTATAATACCCCCCTGAACGCGAGGAGAACGATCCGATACGCCCCAAAGGCATCAGGATTCTGGCTCCGCGGCTGATAACATGCCATGAAAACACACGCCGCATTGCATAAACTCACGGTGGGCCTGGCCCTATTCGCTCTGCACGCAAACA
>JAFGCA010000623.1 GCA_016932895.1 Sedimentisphaerales bacterium
AGAGATGTAGTGCCGACCTTTGCCACCTGCGGACGGTAGAATAAGGACTTACGAACGTTTTTGAGCCGAATAGGGAAAGTCGGGTTAAGCGCGGATGCTCTGCCGTGCAGGGACCGAAGGTCTGCCTGTCCCTCGTAATACCAGCCACCTTCACCCCCGTACGTGATCGACAGGTGGACCATAACCACCAGCACGATCAGCATCGTGCGGAGATTGTCCACGAACAGCAGACGAGTCTTTGCCATACGCCCATTCGATTCTCCACCATTTCGCCCCCCCTCCTACAGGCCAATCGCCAGCCGTATGGGACACCCAACACCCACCGAAGGCAACCCACCGGACTCATACCTCCGGCCAGAGTTCTCAAGTCGCGTAGGGTGTGCACGGCACACCGCTCCATCTGGGCACGCTTATGCTGCCGTCAATCCACGTTCATACCTATACCCGGGATTTCCCATTTGACTTCATAATCGCTGCTCCTGCACATAACACTGTCAATAATACCACGTTACCTCTCCTGATCATCGTGCCTAGGCGGCAAAGCCGCTTAGTCCAATGCGCGTTCAAAGGCAAAAAAACATGTGGTTTTCTGCTTGATGTTGCCAGTCGGCGGCGTCTCTAATAGGGGGCGATAAGCATCTTTGAAGGCGGCGGCGATACGGTCGACTGTTGGAAGAACAGGGGGAAAGAGAATGCGTGTAAGACCAGAATCCAGAATGACGGGACGGGTGTTTGCCGTGATGGCGACGGTCGCCCTGCTGTGCGGCCAGGTCGGCGCGGCAGAGACCAGCGGCCGTCCCGTGAAAGCCAAACCAAGGCGCCAAACTGCCGCGAAGGCCCCCGCCCGGGTGCGAAAGGCGCCGGCGCGGACGAATCCGGCCTCATTCACGCCCGAAATGCCGTTCGGCGAGGCAATTCAGATTCTAAGGAACTCGACGAGGCCGCCCTTGAACATCATCGTGCTCTGGCGCGGGATCGGCGACAACGCCGGGATCTACCGCGACACGCCCATCGGCATTGACGGCCTGGAGGGCCTGCGCATCGGGCAATACCTCGATCTGCTCATGCTCTCGCTCTCGGCGGGCGCTTCGGCCCGGCTGGGCTACCGGGTCGAAAAAGGCGTGATCGTGATCGGCACGACCGAGAGGCTGCCGGTCAAACGCATGACGCGTGTCTATGACGTGAGCGATCTCGTGGCCGAGCCGGCCCGGTACTTCCTGCCCATGATGGGAATGGGGGCCATGGGTATGGGCGGCATGCCCATGATGGGCGGCTACGGCGGCGGCCTCGGCATGGGCGGCGCCGGTGGCGGCGGCTTTCTGTCCGGCGGGTCCTACGGCACCGGCCGGGGGCTCTCAGGACTCGTGAACAACCTCTACGGCGGAAACGGACAGAGGTCACGGACCTCCCGCGGCCGCTGAGCTCCTTGACAACGCACAATAGAGACTCACTGCCGAGCGGGCGGCCTACGGCTCGGGACCGGAGAGACCCTTCTGCACGAAGATGGACAGACAATGCTCCGGCCCGGTCATCAGCTCGTAGCGAAGCGCGATCCAGCCGGCCTGTTCGGCCTCGCGAACGAACTGGCCCAGGGACGTCCCGTGCGCGGCGCCGCGGCATGCATCCTCCCGCCCCCATCCAATTACGTAGTCGCGGGACATGATCCCCGGGCCCGCGTGGCGGCTACCACATGGGGTCCCAGACGGGTAACTTCACCGCCGGCTTTTCGAGAATCTCCAGGATCTCGTCCGGCAGGTAGTCCCGGTGGACGATGATGTTGTAGACGTTGTCCTCGAACCAGTCGTCGTACATGGTCCAGAGTCCGCCGCTGCCCCGGCTGCTGCCCCAACTGTTCTCGACCAGCCACTTGACGGGCTCGTCGTCGCGCAGGTCCACGCCGATGAAGGCCATGCCGTGGTTGATCGTACTGTCGCGGTAGACGAGTCGCTCGGTCTTGTTCAGGCCCATCTCCAGGCCGTAGACCGACTCGTAGTCGTACAGGTTGCGGGCCATGATGCCCCGGGTGCTGTCCTGGTCGGGCGAGACGTCGGCGGCGAAATAGACCGCGTGGTTGTCCAGGAGGATCTCGATGACGAGCTCCTTGAGCGTCTCGATGTCCACGTTGGCGTAATGAGCGTCCTGGCCGTCCCAGAAGTTCCGCGTCAGGTCGACGAGGTAGTGACCTCCCTTGGGGCGGATGGGGTCGTCGGCGATGTTGACGTACTCGCTCAGGTCGAGCCCGATGAACTCCTCGTAGAAGTCCCGGGGCGTGAAGGTCTCGCGCTCGCTCCAGTTCTGCTCGACGTCGTACCCGTCGTCCGCCTCCTCGTCCTCGTCGCCCTCGTCTTCATCCTCCTGGCCCTCGTCGGCCTCATCCTCGTCTTCCTCGTCGCCGTTGTCCTTGACCTTATGACGCCAGGTAAACTCGGTGGGAGGCTCGCCCAGGTTCAGGACGAGCACGCGGTAGACTTCGGCCAGCATCTTCTTCTTGGCCTGCCGCATCTTCTTGACCGAACCGGTCTCCTTGTAAATGTCACGCAGCTCGATCGTGTCCCGGCGCAGGATGCGGGCCAGGGCCTGGTTCATCATCCGCGTGCTGTCGGAGCTGGCGGTCTCGGCCATCGCCTCCTTGGGCATAACGCCGTACTTGTTGACGAGGTCCACGAAGTTCTCCCAGTAGCCGCCGTCGGGAGCGGGGCTGCGCAGCAGGAACACCACGTCGCGATCCATCAGGTCGCGGTCACGGTACTCGATCATGTATTCCAGGAAGCGGTTGGCCTTCTCCAGCTTGTCCCAGAATTGCAGGTAGATATGAGAAAACTCGAAGTCGCCGACCTCGAGTTCCTTCAGGATGACCGGCTTGATCGTGTTGAACCCGGCAAACATCCAGCACCGGCCGCTGCCCTTCTGGTTGCTGATGCCTTTGGTCTTGATCTTGTGGCTGAATTTCTTCTCGTGATCGGTCAGGATCTCGCGGTTCTCGGCGACCTCCTTGATGCCCGTGCTGGTCAGCACGTTGCGCATCGCTCGCGTGGAGGCATCCATGTGAAACCCGGCGCGGATCTTCTTGACCAGCGCCGGCGTGAGAGAGCCGTCCTCGGCCCCGGCTGCGCCGGACCATCCCACCAGTACCAACAACACGACCAGCCACATCATCGCACGTTTCATGTCAGGGACTCCTTGCATCGAAACCGGACTTCTGCTTCTCTCCCGTCCTCCCACTGCCGCCGGGCCCCGGCGTGCCCGGCGCAGTTCACGGGCCATGGTAGTCACCTCAGGCCGCCTGTCAACCCTTTGTCGGCCGACGTCGCAGACCGCCGCCCGCCTGAAAACGGGAAAACCGGGAACAAGGTAGAATATCCGCTTGACTTTAGGGATTATAGGGCTATAATTAAAATGTGCGTTGCGTATAATGGTGACTTTCCCTGGAGCGAGGGATTGTGTATCCGATTGGCTGGTTTGCCTGTCGCAAGGCCGGGCGGCGTCTCTGTCAACCGTCCGCCGGCGGATACCGCGACGATCGGACCGGCGCGGACGGATTCCGGGCATGGCAACAGGGAGACGCACCGGAAGGAACAGGAGAGCCATTGGATTGCGGCGGCGAGGAGAACGGGAATGAATCGAGACCAGCGGAGTGACATGCTTGTGAAGTCGGGAATATTCCTTGCGGCGATCGCCCTGTTCATGGCGGCTGTGAGTCTGGAGGCGAGAGCCGCCGAGAGGTCTGTCGCTTCGGCTCTCGAGCGGCGGGCCGATGCGGCCGGGCCCCACTACGCACCGGGCGAAATCATTGTCAAGCTCACGGATGAGGCCGGTATCCTCGTACAAAGTACGACGAGGGCGCAGAGACAGGAAGCGACCCTGGCGCGTTTGCAGGCCCGCTACGGTGTGGCACATCAGCGCGCTCTGTTTCGCCGCGTCCGAGGCGATGCCGAGAAACCGACGCAATCCCGGCAGCGCAAGCGCGCCGGAGGCGGTCTTGCCCCGACAAGCGAACCAGCCGACCGGCTCGACTTGACCGGCTTCCACGTGCTCCGGACCGAGCGCGACGTGCCGGCCGTCTGTGTTGAGCTCAACGCCGATCGGCAAGTCCAGATCGCTCAGCCCAACTACATCTACCATGTGTGCCGGACGCCGAACGACCCGGACTTTCCCGACCAGTACGCCCACCAGTTGATCGAGATGGAGAAGGCCTGGGACATTTCCACCGGCAGTCGCGACGTGGTGGTCGCGGTGCTGGGCACCGGCGTCGACGTCAATCACCCCGACCTGGAGGCGAACATCTGGGTCAACGAAGGCGAAATCCCCGGCAACGAAATCGATGACGACGAAAACGGCTACGTCGACGACATCCACGGCTGGAACTTTGGCGATTCGAACAACGAGGTCCGCCCGCAACCGAGCGACGATCCGTTCGGTCTTCTCGACGACGTGAGCGATCACGAGACGCACGTGGCCGGTGTGATTGCGGCCGAAGGCGACAATGGCGAGGGGGTCTGCGGCGTCAACTGGCAGTGCAGCCTGATGGCCCTGCGGATGAGTCTCTACTACTTCTCCGACGAGGTGGCCGAAGCGCTGGAGTACGCCGCAGCCAACGGCGCCGACGTGTTGAACATGAGCTTCGGCGGCGACGTCTTCGGCCCCGAAGGAGACGCCGTCGTCCAGACGGCCATCGACCGCGCCTACGAGCAGGGCGTCCTTCTGATCGCCAGCGCCGGCAATTCCGATTCGAGCCGCCCGCACTATCCGGCCGCTTATCCCAACGTCATGGCGGTGGCCTCCACCAACGGCGAAGACCTCAAGACCGGCCACAGCACCTTCGGCGCCTGGGTCGATATCGCCGCCCCGGGCACCGACATCGTGACCACCGATCTGGGCGACGGGTACATCGCCACCGCCGGAACCTCCTTCTCATCCCCCTACGTCGCGGCCGTGGCGGCCCTGCTCTTTTCGCATCGGCCGGACCTCACGCATATCGAGGCCAGAGCGATCCTCGAAAACACCACCGACCCCGTGCGTTACGGCGACGTCGATCCCGATCTCGGCTATCTCGGCACCGGCCGCGTCAACGCCTATCAGACCCTGCTCAACGCCGATCGCGCCTATCCTCTCGGTGAGATCGTCGCGCCGAGGCCGAGGCAAACCTTCGCCGCCGATGTCAACGCGGTGGACCTTGCGCTCTTCGTCCACGGCGACTCCTACCAGCTCGACTACCGCCTCTACGGCTGCACCGGCTGGATGACGATCAGCGAAGGCGGCTCTGCGACCGACCCTAACGACATCGACCGTTTCTCCATCGCCAACCCCGGCGTCGGTACGTATGAGCTGCGCCTCCGCGTCACGCGCGACGGAGACACGCACACCGACCGCAAGCTCTTCAGCATCGCCCTGGCCCCGCCGCAGGCCCACTGGCCTAAGCCGGATCAGGAGGATCCGGACGAACTGGCCGCCGAATACTTCATGGGCAGCCCGCTCTGCATGGATGTGGACGGAGACGGCACAAACGAGATCATCCAGTCGTCGCTGGACCTTCTCAGCTCCTGGGGCGGGGGAAAAGTGCACATCTGGGACGCGGACGGCAACTCGCTGCCCAACTGGCCCGTGGTGGAATTCGGAATGGTATTGGATGACTTCTTGTTGGTCAGCGACTTCTGGCCGACCGCCCTTGCCGTGGGCGATATCGACGGTGACGGCGATTATGAGTTGGTCATGGGCTCGGAATATGACAACGAACTGCACGCGTATCATGTCGAGAGCGCCGAAATCGTGGAGGGCGTCTGGCCCGCCTATTTCGGCAGTTGGTACGGCTACGTCTCGGCAGGACCCGTCCTGGCCGACCTCGATGGGGACGGCGACAGCGAGATCATCATGGCCCTCGATGCGGAAGCGAGCGATAGCGACGGACTCTATGCGTTCCAGGGCAACGGCGAGCCCCTGTGGCAGCGGCGCTACACCTCGGAGGGACCGATCAGCGTGGCCGACCTCGACGGCGATGGCGACGTGGAGATCGCCCTGTGCGGGTTCGGCCCCGGCCTCGACCGCGTGCATACCTTCGTCCTCGATCACGAGGGGCGACAGCTCGCCCGCTGGCGCGGCGGCAGCCCGAAAGGCACGGCCGTCGCCGATCTCGACGCCGACGGCACGCCGGAGCTTGTCTCCTGCACCGAACGGGGAGAAGTCATGGCCGTCCATGCCGACGGCGGCACCACCTGGAAGATCTTCGTGGATGATTACCTCGACGAGCCCGGCGCGATGAGCATCGGAGACCTCGACGGTGATGGCTACAGCGAAGTCTACGTCGCGACGTACATCGCCGAAGGGGACGGATTCGCCTTCACGCGTCTCTACGCATTCGACCATGAAGGCCTCGTGCTGGCCGACGCCGGCTATCCGAAGGCCGTTATGGGCGTTCCCGCCAAATCCGTACCCTTGATCGCAGACGTCGATGGCGATGGACAGAAAGAACTGCTCCTTGCCCCCGGCGGCGAGCCGGTCATGGCGTGGGAAGCCGACGGCTCGGTCACACCGGGATTCCCCCTGCTCAACCTGGCGAGCGATTACGAGGTCACCCCTGCGCTGGGCGACCTCGACGGGGACGGCGACCTGGAGATCATGGCCCTGGCCGACGATTACCGCTTTCACGTCCTGGACCTGCCCGCCCCGTACGCCCCCGAGCAGATCGACTGGGGCATGTCCGGGCATGACCCGCAGAATTCCCGCTGGAGTGCGCCGGCGCCGAGGCTGGACCTCGCGTCCGCGCCGACCGAGATTCAGCCCGGCCAGACGCTACAGGTCCAGATCAACGTCTCGAACCCGGGCAATCTGGCGCTGCACTGGAGCCTCAGGAATTTGCCCGACGGAGCCCAGTACGATGCCGAGAGCCACACCCTCTCGTGGGAGCCCACCGCCGAGCAGGCCTTCCAAAGCTATGCGTTGTCGTTCCTGGTCTCCGACGGCGTGCGGCAGGATAGCCGCAGCATCTCGGTCACCGTCGTGCCCGACGCGATCTACTGCGCCGGCATGAACGCCGATCCCAACTGGCAGCTTGACGAAGGGTGGACCTGGAGCGAGCCAACGGAGGAAGACGTGGCAAACGGCGACCCCAACGCGGGCCATACCGGCGCCAGCGCGGTCCGGTACTCCCTCACCGGAGGGCGGCACGCGCAACGGGATCGCGATACCCAGTATGCCACGACCGGCCCTATCGACTGTCGGGGCTACCGCAACGTCACGCTTGGCTTCTGGCAGTGGCTTACCGCCCAAGCACACTACGACGATGCCGCTGTGCAGGTGTCTCTCGACGGCGAAAATTGGCAGGACCTCTGGACGACGGGGCAGTCTCCCGTCCCGCCGCAGACGTGGCAACAGGTGGTCTGCGCCGTGCCCAACGGGCTCGCCGACGATCAGCCGGCGGTGTACTTCCGCTGGGGGCTCGGCTCCATGGACGACGGCGTGACGTATCTCGGCTGGAACATCGACGACGTGCAAGTAACCGGCGATCCCATCGAGTAGGCCCCGATGCCTGCCGATAAAAAAATCGATTTTGGGGATTGACAACGCTGAAGGTTCGCCGTAGAGTGCGAACGATTCGTTCTTTACCAAGTGCATAGCTCGACTGCAGGTCGCAAAGCCCCCGGCTTTGGGATAGTCAAATGGGAACGCGGTGAAAATCCGCGACGGTCGCGCCGCTGTGAGCGTCTGCTCCGCGAATGCGGAAATCCGCGAGGCGTAATCCACTGTTCGCTCCATGCGAATGGGAAGGAGCCTCAAGGTAAGACGCGAGTCAGAAAACCTGCCTGTGGTTGATTCACACTATTGTTGTGTTCTCGCGATCCGGAACGCTGGTGTGGCTGTATGGACCGAGCCTGCGGGCAAGGTCCGTACGAAACCGCCGACAAGAGCCGCCGTTTCTTTCGTGGGAACGGCGGTTTTTTTTGTGCGCCCGGCCGTTGCCTGTCATGAGAGCGCGATAGCAGAAGGCAACCTGCTGGATATGCCGGCAGCACCAGTTGAATACAGATTTCCATAGAACGGGAGGAACAGGATGAATCGTATGTGTTTGTTCGTCGCGGCGATCGCATGTATGGTCGCCTCGACGGCCCGGGCGGACCTGATCGAAGTCGGCGCGGGCGTCAACGAGGCCAGGGTCTACATCGAGTGGTCGGATGGTTTCAGCGCGGAATTCCTGGTTCGTTTCGGGCAGTCCGAGACGGACACCACCACGGGCCTGGGCCTTATGGACATCATTGAAGCGGAGACCGAGGTGACCACCGTGCGGCAGGATTTCGGCTGGGGAGAATTCGTGGACGGCATCGCGTACCAGGAGCGCAGCGACACCGGCTTCGGTGGCGGGGAACTGTGGTGGCACTACTGGGAAGACGATGCGGGCAGTCGGTCCGCATGGACGGGCTCGATGAGCGGAGCGCTGGGCCGCGTCGTGGCCCATGGCGACGCCGACGCCTGGATCTACGGCCGCCCCGACATTCCGGAGCCGCAGTGGGAGGTCCCCTTCCGGAGCGGCTACGGGCAATACGTCTACGACGCCAGCGACTTCGCCACGGATTGGATCGACTACCAACCCAACGGCATGATCACTGACTGGCTCTCGGGCGACCCCTTCGACGATCCCGCCGCCGCGTTGGGCCGGCCCACGGTGGACACTACCGGCGACGACTGGTTCTTCTCTATGGACTTGCCCGCCCCGGTCGTACCGGTATACCCGTCCTTCCGGGCCGGCGAACTGGTCTACCTCGGCGAGGGCGGCTCTCTTATCCTGTCGTTCAACCACGCCGTATGCGACGACGACAACAATCCCTACGGCATCGACTTCATCGTCTTCGGCAACGCCGCCCAAACCGTCGGCGGGGAACAAAGCTGGATCAACGGCGATCCGCTCGCGGTGCAGGCGGGTCCTTCCGGCGGCAGCGAGCCCGGCATCGTCTCGGTCAGTCAGGACGGGACCACCTGGTACAGCTTCACCAGCGATTCGAGCTTCAAGGCCGACGACCCCGGCTTCATCAAGCTGTCCGCCGAGGCCGGGGACGGGCCGTTCTGCGATGGATTCGCGCCCACGCTCGGGCGCGTATACGATCCCTGCGCGGCCGACGTGTCTCTGGGCAACTGGAACCGGTTCTGGGCCGAGCCCACGAATCCCACGCTGCCCTTCGATCCGGCCGTTTCGTACGCGTCGCTGGCCGGCATGTCGGTGGCCCGCATGGCCCAGACGTACGGCGACTCCGCCGGCGGCGCCGGCTACGATCTGGCCCGGCTCGATCTGCCCGTCGATCCCAATACGGGCAAGAAGTGGTTCCAATTCATCCGTATCGACGACGCCCCCGGAGGCGGCACGACGGACATTGATGCGGTCGCGGACGTGAGCTGCCCGGGCGACTACAAGCACCCGGCGCCGCGGGGCGACGTCAACGGTGACTTTTGCGTGGATGTTGAGGACGCCGCCGGCGTGGCCGACGTCTGGCACTTGCAGATTGCCGATCCCGCGGACCCGGCGGCCGCCGCGGACCTCAACGGCGACGGCAGCGTGGATATCAAAGACCTGGAGATTGTGCTGGAGAACCTGGGAAGCTGCGCCTGGCCTCGCCGGTAGACTCTTCAGCAAATAGACCTGGAAGGAAGGCGGTGGTGGATCGGCGCGAGCGAACGCCGGTCCATCGCAGCCATGAAAGAACGTTGGGGCAATATCCGATGCGTCGCGACAATCGGTACAACGCGTTCAGCCTCGTGGAAATCCTGGTGGTGGTTTCCACGACCGCGGTGCTTGTGGGCGTGCTGCTGCCCTCTCTCGGGGCTGCGCGGCGGCAGGCCAAAAGAACCCTGTGCCTGAGCAACCTGCGACAGATGGCGCTGGCCGCCCAGAGCTACGCGGGCCGCAACGACGAGCACTATCCCCTGGCCTATTACACCGCGCGCAGCGAAGATAGGCGCTACTACTTCGCCTGGGATTTCACGACCTGGAAGGACTGGAACGATGCGCCCGAGACCCCACATGTGAAGCCGGGCCTGTTGTGGGACGGACAGATGACCGGGGAAGTCCAGCAGTGCCCGTCCTTCAAAGGACCCGACAAGTGGTTTGACGATCCTCACACCGGGTACAACTACAACACCAGCTACATCGGGCTCGACGAGACGCTCCAGCCGACGAATTCGGCCCGAACAACCGACGTGCAGAGCCCCGCCGCCACCGCCCTCTTCGGCGACGGCGAATGGACCGAGGGCGCCAACAAGTTCATGCGCGCCCCCTTCTCGAATCCCCGCGACGCCAGTCTCGACGAGAGCTTTCACCACGCCGGCGCCCAGGGCTACCGCCATCTCGGGCAGACGAACGTGGCCTTCTGCGACGGTCACGCGCAACCCTGGCGGGAGCTTTACACCGAGACCGCGCCGTCCGGCAAAGACATCCTCGACGAGCACAACCGCTCCCACGCGGTCAAGATCGGATTCCTCACGCCCGACAACCGTATCTACGACTTGAAGTAACCGGCGACTCGCAAGCGGTGAGTGCGCCACGCAACATTTGACCGCGGCGGCGGTCGGCGTCTATAATTCGAGCCATGTTGGCGTCGCGACTCGACAGCATGATCGGCCGGACCGGGCGAGCGCTTCTGCTCGGCTGGTACGGTCTGAACCAGCTTCTATGGCCGCCCGTCTGTGCCAATTGCCGCAGTGACATCTGCGCCACCGACAACGACCTCTGCAAGCGATGCTGGGACCAGCTCCTGACGTGTACCGCCGGCGACTACTGCCCGCGCTGCGGACGGGACGCCAGCAGGTTCGGCCTGGTCGCGGGGGCCTGTGCGGCCTGCCAGGGAACGGAACTCCAGTTCGACCGCATCGCCCGCGCGGGCGTCTACACCGAAGCGTTGCAGCAGGTGATTCTTGCCTTCAAGCACGACCGCTGCGAACTCGACGCGGTCCTGGCGCCTCTGGCCGACGCGGCGTTTCAGGGCAGCGGTTTCTGCGAGGAGGTGGAGTTGCTTGTGCCCGTGCCGCTGCATTGGACGAGGCGGCTGGCCCGCGGGTACAACCAATCGCACGTGATCGCCCGCAGGCTGAAGCACGCCCGGGCCCGAATCTGCACGGACCTCGTGCGCGTACGCCGCACGCAGACACAGCCAACGATGGCCACACCGGCCGCCCGCGCGCGGAACGTCGCCGGCGCCTTTGCCGTCCGCGCCGACCACAGGTTCGCCGGGAAAACCGTCTGCCTCATCGACGACATCAAAACCACCGGGGCCACTCTCAACGAGTGCGCCAGGACATTGAAGCAAGCCGGCGCCGCGCGCGTGTACGCGCTCGTGCTGGCCGTGGCCGGACAGAAAGTCAACGCGTAGACACACCAACCAGAAAGACCGGAAGTACGAGGACATCGCATGATTGACAGGAAGAAAACGGCGTACGTCAGTGTAGTGACATTGGCCTGGCTCGGCTGCCTCGCAGCCCGGACGCAGGAACAGGACTGGCTGGTGACGCCGGTGCGGACGCCCGCGACGGTACAGCAGAGCGCCGACGGCAGGGAAATCACGCTGAGCAACGGCCTGATCCGCCGGACCTTTCGCCTGAAGCCCAACGCCGCCACCGTCGCCTACGACAATCTCATGACGGGCCAGTCCATGCTGCGCGGCGTCAAGCCCGAGGCCCGCGTGCAGATCGACGGCATTGACCTCGAGGTCGGCGGACTCAAGGGGCAGCCCAACTACGCCTACCTCCTGCCCGAATGGCTCGAGGATCTGCGGGCGGCACCGAAGGCGTTTCGCTTCGTCGGCTTTGAGACGGGCCAGACCAAGGCCCGATTCCCCTGGAAGCGCGTCCGTCACAGCGCCGATTTGCCCTGGCCTCCTCCCGGGACGTCTCTGACCATGAATTACAGGCTCCCTCCCGAAGCGCTGCAGCAGGTGGCCGCCGGCCGGCCCACCGTCGACGTCACCGACCGCAGACAGCTCCTGACCGACGACATGCAGACCCGCTCGGAAGCCTGGACGCTCCACGAGGCCGACCACGACCGTGCGTCTTTCATGAACGAAGGCAAGTTCGGTGAGATCTACGCTCCCGCCAATACGTGCATGTACGCCGAGCGCAAGCTGCCGGCGGGCGCTCGCGTCGTGCAATGCCGGATCGATCCGGGCACGGACAGAAGCGCGAGCTGGGGGCCGGGGATCGCCGTCGTGTGGCCCGAGAGGACCGTCAAGTTCTATCTCCGCCCCGGACCCGGTCACGAGCAGTTCGGCGTTTCTGACGGCCGCAGCGAGCAAACGCTGGGCAAACTCGAGGAAGGCCGTGCCTATCACCTGCGGATCGAGCTGGCCGGCGATACGCTCTTCTGCGAGGCATCGCTCGACGGCGAAACGTGGTCCGAGGTCTCTCGCGTCGAATC
>JAFGCA010000068.1 GCA_016932895.1 Sedimentisphaerales bacterium
AACCGTCAGCGAAAAACCGAGCCCATCGGTGATGTCGAACCAGCCGTCTTCGAAGCGGAAGTCGTGAATGACGGCACCAACGGCGTCGTGCAGTTCGATGCGCTCGCCGGTGTTGTTGAGACTGCCGTCGTATTGGCCGGCGATATTGAAGCCGGCCCCGTACTTGCCCTCGAACGCCGCGATGTCCCTGGCCACGAGGCAATAGTCCCCCGGCGCCAATTCGAAGCTGGGGAAAGTAAAATCGATTCCGTTGGTGAACGAGACGAGATTCAGATCGATCGTCTCGTCGCCGACATTGGTCAGCTCGACGTACTCGGTGTTCGGATCGTCGGGACTGCCGGTATCGCCCGGATGGTACATAACCTCGCTGATCCGCAGACTCTCGGCCACCGGCCCCACAGCGAAGATCGCCTCATTCAACGCGCTCCACGTGTCGCCGCTGAGCGCCCGGGCCTTGACACGCGCGCTTTTGCTGAGCGTGATCGCGCCGGTGTACCTGGCTGCCGTGGGAGAAACGGTACCGCCCTGTGGGGTGCCGGCGCCTCCCGTAGCGAGCATCACGGAGATGAGGAAGTCGGAGCTGGTTGTGGATATATTGAGTCCGTGAATGGCGAGCAGATTCTGGCCTTGTCTCAGTTTGCCGGCGACATCGACAAGGGGGATATCTTCCCAGTTCACGGCGTCGCCGTCGGAGTTCTGGGCCTCGGCATACGAGTTCCAGGCCGGCTCGCCGGCGAAGTTGCGTCGGGCGATTTCGAAGCCGTTGAGATAGGCAACGAAGCCGTCGTCGTAGCGCATGCGAAGCTGCACAGCGTCCAGCTCTCCGGGGTCGCCGTCGAGCGTGAAGGGGATACGGATGTAACAGGTCGTCTGCTGGCCGTACATCGGGTCCCGGAGGTCGATATTGAAATACGACTGGTATCCGGCGCTTCGCTCGTAGCCGACGCCGCCGGTGCCGCTGAGCCAGGCCGTGTCGTCGAAATCGAAATTGGTCTTCCAGGTGTCACTGACCGGGCCGGCGGGAACGAGGACCCGCTTTGCGGCATCTTCCGCCACGAGGACACCGTCGTCGTCATCGCCGTCGTCTCCCGGTGGCGCCAGCGCCGGAACGCGCGGGTCGGTGCCATCGACGGTAAACCATACGGCCCCGCCGGCGCCGGTCATCGCGAGTTGGTCGGCGGTCGTGACGTGTCCGCCATGGCGGTAGCTGCCGTTGACGTTGAACACGGGTGCGTTGACGTAGGGGTAGAGTCCGGCGCTGCGGAACTGCTGCAGGACAATGTCGCTGCGCTGAGGCAGGTAGGTGTTGAGGATCCAGTCGCGCTCGTTATACCATTGCTGCTGGGTGAGCGGCGGATGATGGTGCTGGTCTCCCCAGCGGGCCGACTCGGTGATGATCGCTTGCTCGACCGTGGCCGCCATCTCGTCATAGCGGGCGATCAAGGACGCCGTCGTCAGGGGTCCCTCGTTGAAGAACAGGCGATGGATGCGGTCGGCAAACAGCATCCGGTATTCGGCGTTGTTTTCGAGGCTCTGATGCGGCTGGCCCGCCGACGAGAAGTTGTTGTACAGGGCGTTCTTGTTCAGCGGGGAGCGGCCCCGGTTATTGCCCATGGTGTTTTCGTAGTCCCAGCAATAGAACTTAAAACCGGTGCTGCCGGGCGAGCGGTCGCGGGCGGCCCACCAGTTCTTCCAGGGCCAATCCCAGTTGCCGCCCCAGAGATTGACGATCAGGTAGTCGACGTAGTTGGGGACGTCCAGCAGGTGGGGGATGTCCGGATCGGGCGTGCCGTCGGGGCGGTTGCCCTGGAGTTGCTGGTAGGCGTCGTTGGAGCCGGCCGCGTTTCGGCACAGGCTGACCATCTGGTTCCAGGCGGTCGTGTTCCCGTTGCTGGCGGAGAGATCGTGCACGGAGTCCCAGTTGTCCTTGTCACCGCCGTAGTACGTGGCGGAGAAGGAGGCGTCGGGGCGCTCGCAGGGATTGTAGAGTCCCCAGTACAAACCGTTGACGTAGAGATGGACGAACGTTCCGTGGGAGCCGGCGTTTCCCGTGGCGACCTGGAGCCGGCGGCCGAACTCGTCTCGGGTGTACTGCTCGGTCTCGTAGGCGGCGTCCCAGGTGTACCCGTCGTTGGCGCCGGCGCGGAGCGTGATGGTGTCGAATTCCTGGGCGGCGTCGGCTCCGAACAAGGGATACCGCAGTTTCGTCGGTCCGTACACGCCTTTGAACAGCAGGCGGAACGAGTGCTTGCGACAGGCCGAAGGCGAGCGGAACCAGCCGCCCTGAATGCGGACGCCACAATCGACCTGCATTCCCCTGGTGCCGTCCGGGTAGATCAGCTCGACCGAGCCCGGCCGCTCCCAGGACACGCCCTCGCGCGTCGGGTTGGCGTAAATCCCCGTGGCCGAGTCGAACAGGTCGCGATTCGTCATCACCAGGGACATCGACGGAATCGACAGGAGCGCGTCCTTGAGCTGGTCACGGTAGCGCGGATCGTTGGCGACGTCAGGGTCCATTCCGTAGTCGGCGGTCGTCCCGCTCCAACTCGCGGGAAAGCCGGCAGGCGCCGCCGGCTGCGACGCCACCTGCTCCGGGAAAATGTAGGTTTGCGTGTCGGTGTTGCTGGACATCCATCCCGGCTTGACCGCGACGGCGCGGAGGCACGTGGTCTCGGCGATGCGAATGGGCCCGGTATAAGCGGTACCCACGGAAACGCGTCCGCCCGACACGTCCGGCTCGCTGCCGTCCGTGGAGTAATAGATCACGGCACCCGGTGTCGCGCAGGTGATCGTGACATCGAAGGGTTCGTCGTAAAAACCGCGGTCGCGGCTGAATTTCGTGTCCGCCACGACGCCTTCGTAAGCGCCGACGTTGGGGCCGCCGGGCGTGGCGAAGATCGTGAAACGCCAGTTGTCGGTCGCGTCCGGAAAACGGCCGTACGACGTGTCGACGAGCTGCTCGTCGAAAGCGACGCTGTCAAGCAGAGACAGGCCGTCGCGGTCGAACAACGCCAGCTCCTCGCCGCCGGCACTGAGCGCAAACGCCGCGTGCAGGACGCCGTCGGCGACGTCGTTGTCGGCCCAGATCACCAGGAAGCCGCCCGGGGCGATGGTCGTGGCCGTGGGATTGTCCGACGGGATGCGCCACCGGGTCGAATCGTCCGCGTCGTCGGTCAGATACATCCCGCCCACGTCGACCGGCGTGTCACCGGCGTTGTGCAGCTCGATCCAGTCCTCGAACTGGCCCTGCGGATCGGCCACAAAGCTGTCGTTGGCCGCCATGAACTCGTTGATCACCACGTCGCCGGCGCGCGTCGGAGACGCCAGGCAAACGAGACACAAAAGGAGAGTCACGACCCTCTTCGATCTGGACATCATTCCCATTCCTCACTCCGCCGAGACAGTGTACGAAATCATCCTACACCTGAGGCGGACCCAAATCAGAGTCCGCGTCTCCATGATTGTAGCACACACCGGCCCCGCAGGTCAATAGCGTCTCCCTCCGAGCCTCGCCGGGCGGCAGTGCCGTATTAGCACTTGAAAGCGGCAATGGTTTGCAGGAGAATGGAGCCGTCGGACACACGAAACGGTGGGGAGTCGTTATGAGTGACGTAACGCGCATCTTGAATGCTATCGAGCGGGGGGATGAGAAGGCTACAGACGAGCTTCTGCCTCTGGTGTACGAGGAGCTGCGTGTCCTGGCCGCCCAAAAGCTGTCGAAGGAAATCCCCGGCCAGACGCTGCAAGCGACCGCCCTGGTTCACGAGGCGTACCTGCGGCTGGTGGGCGACGAGCCGCGGAGCTGGGACAATCGAGGGCATTTCTTCGCCGCCGCGGCCGAAGCGATGCGGCGTATCCTGATCGACAACGCCCGCCGCAAGAAGAGCGCCAAACACGGCGGCCACCGGCACCGGCTGGGCCTGACTGGCGTCGAGCCCGCGGCCGAGCAGGCCTGTGACGACCTGCTGGCCCTGGATGAGGCCCTGGAGAAGCTGGCGGCGACGGACGCTGCGAAGGCGAAACTGGTGAAGCTGCGCTACTTCGCCGGCCTGACCCTGGAGCAGGCGGCCCAGGCCCTGGGGATTTCCCGGTCCAGCGCCTACGAGAATTGGGCGTACGCCCGCGCCTGGCTCGGCGCCGAGGTCAACAAAGGGGACAAGATACCGCCGCAGCCGAGACAATCCAGTTAGAGCCGAGCGCCGGTACGGCGGGCATCCGAAAGTATTTTCACATTTTCTGATTTTTCTTCGGACGATTCTTCATTCAATCTCGCATTGTCAAGTGGCATGCGTTTGGAGGACAACAGCCGTGAATGTCGGGCAGAAAACGGAAGAGGTCATCTTCAAAGCGGCGATCAAGCTCAAATCGCCCGCCGAGCGAGTGGCCTACGTCAGGCAGGCCTGTGGACCGGACGAGGCGTTGCGCGCCCGTCTGGACGTCCTGCTCCAGGCCCACGACGAGGCGGGCGATTTTCTCGATGTGCCGCCTCTGTCCTCGGCTGCCACTCTGGAGACGTCCCCGCCGGTGGAAGGTCCCGGGACGGTCATTGGCCGCTACAAGCTCCTGGAGCGGATCGGCGAAGGCGGGTTCGGGGTGGTCTACATGGCCGAGCAGACTCAGCCTATCAACCGGCGGGTGGCCCTGAAGATCATCAAATTAGGCATGGACACGAAGGAGGTGATCGCCCGTTTTGAGGCCGAGCGGCAGGCGCTGGCGATGATGGACCATCCGAATATCGCCACGGTGTTTGATGCCGGGGCCACGGATACGGGCCGGCCCTACTTCGCGATGGAGCTGGTCAAGGGCATACCGATCACCGAATACTGCGACAAGAACAATCTCGATATGCGGCAGCGTCTGGGGCTGTTTGTCGACGTCTGCAAGGCGATTCAGCACGCCCATCAGAAGGGCATTATCCATCGTGACATCAAGCCTTCCAACGTGATGATCACGCTGCACGACGGCACGCCCGTGCCCAAGGTGATTGACTTCGGCATCGCCAAGGCGACCAACCACCGGCTTACCGAGAAGACGCTCTTCACCCGCTTCGCCCAGATGATCGGGACGCCGGAGTACATGAGCCCCGAGCAGGCGGAATTCAGCGGCCTGGACATCGACACGCGCAGCGACATTTACTCGCTGGGTGTCCTGCTGTACCAGTTGCTCACCGGAGTGACTCCCTTCGATGCGCAGAGGCTGCGCGAAGCGGGATATGCGGAGATGCAACGCATCATCCGCGAGGAGGAACCGACCAAGCCCTCCACGAGGCTGAGCACGCTGGGCGAGAGCCTGACGGACGTCGCGAAGCAGCGCAGTTGCAGCCCCGACCTCCTGCGAAAGCACCTTCGCGGCGACCTCGACTGGATCGTCATGAAATCCCTGGAGAAGGACCGCACCCGGCGCTACGACTCCACCAGCGCCCTCCTGGAAGACATCAAGAGACACCTCAACCACGACCCCGTCGCCGCCGGCCCCCCCGGCACGTGGTATCGAACGAAGAAATTCCTGCAACGACACCAAGTGCTGGTGTTGACCGCAACCGTCGTCGTTGCCACGATCATAGCAGGTCTGGCCGTAAGCACGTCGATGTACTTGCGGGCTCAACGCGCCCTGCGGAGAGAGTCTGCCGCCCGCGCCGAAACGCAACTCGTCTCCGATTTCTTCACGAATGACTTCCTGGCATCCGTGTATCCGGAAAACACCAAAGGCCAAAACGTAACGGTTCGTTACATCCTGGACAACGCCGTCAAGAACCTTGACCAGAAGCTCAAAGATAGTCCGCTCTCCGAAGCCAAGGTTCGCGCGACTGTTGGCTCTGCCTATCGAAAACTCGGGGACTACAACGCTGCAGAGCAACATCTGAAACGTGCTCTGGAGATCCACCGCAGGAATCTGGGGCCCGAGCATCGTTCCACGCTTAGCGCAACGGCCCATCTGGCATCGCTTTACGTAGATCATGCCCGATTTGAGGAAGCAGAGCCCATCCTCATCAAGGTCATTGACCTGCAAACTCGCGTGCTGGGTGAAGACCATCCGGACACGTTAGAATCCGTGGGAATGCTCGGCTGGCAATACACACTAACGGGCAAGTTGATCGAGGCGGACGGACTCGTCGATAGGGTTTTGACTGATGGACGCCGTGTTCTAGGTGGAGAGCACCCGGTCGTATTGAAAGCCATAAATAGTCGTGCGTATCGCCACCGGATGAATAGAAGATATGAAGAAGCCGAGTCACTCGCGCGCGAAGGATTGAGAACGAGCCAGCGGGTACTTGGTGCGGAACACGAACAGGCGCTCTATTTCAGGAATCTGCTCACCGAACTGCACCTGAAAACCAGCCAATACAAAGCTGGGACAATTTGGGGGGTCGAGACCTTAGAGATATGTGAAAGGGTCCTGGGGGAGGAACACCCAGCATCCTTGCAGGCTATGTGCCTGTTGGGTGACCTGTACAGACTTCAAGGCCTTGCCGAGCAGGCTATGCCCCTGCTGCTGAAAGCCACTGAGTTCAGCACTCGTCTGTTGGGAGAAAAGCACCTCTTCACACTCCTTGCTATGTTCCATCTGGCCGAGTTGTACCTGGAGCAAGGAGATTATGATAGAGCAGACGGCCTGATCTGCCAGGGATTGAGAATTACCCGCCAATTCACCAACATAAACCGGAATCCGAACATACATTTCATGCTCATTAAGCTGGCGGAAAATCGCATGAGTGAACTCCGCTCAGTTGCCAGCAGCCATTATGATGCCGGAGCCTATGACGATGCCTTGAACGTATTAGCTCAACTGGAAGAATTCCCTGACACACTTACCGTGGGAATGAGACCTATTGACTTGAAATTCAAGGTAATGTCCCTAGCTCAAATCGGCGAGATTGAGCAAGCCCGACGCGCACTTGGTCAATTGCGTAAGGCTTATGACGAGCGGGAATATCTCTTCAGGCTCAGGGATCTCTATGAGGCAGAGCGGCTTTGTGTTTCCAAAGATCATGAGACTTTCGCCATATGGGATCTGCTTGCGAGAGAACGCTACGAAGAAGCTTCGACTCTCTTTGGAGCCCTGCTAAGAACTCCGGACTTCGAGACGCAGAAACATACTGACATCATGCAGAGTCTCATCAGGGCCCTGACCCGACAGCACGGGACTCTGGCTCGAGCCGCCAAAGGCCGTGCGGAATACGCAAAGGCAATGTACCATTACAATGAAGCCATAGCTGTCGATTCTTCCAACCAACCGTTGCTGAATGAACTGGCCCAATTGTTGGCAACCTGCCCTGTTGACGAGATTCGCGATGGGACTCAAGCTGTCTCGCTCGCACAGCAAGCGTGTGAACTGACGAATTGGGACCACGCGCCCTACGTTGACACTTTGGCCTGCGCCTATGCTGAGGCAGGTGATTCCGCTGCCGCAATTCAGTATGAGAAACAAGCAATTGACATTGTCAGCGACCGAGAATCTGCACTTAAGAAGGTCCTGCAGCAGCACCTACAATTGTTTCAATCCGGAAGATCTTATCGTGATGTGGCGCCATCAATGGTCGCCTGGTGGCCGTTTGAGCCATCAAACACCCAAGATGTAATAGACGCGTCAGGTCATCATTTTGATGGCAGTCTAACTGGCGATGCCAGGATTATTGCCGATCCAGAGAGAGGTTATGTCCTGAGCCTTCAGGGAGACGGCTACGTTGGCTTTGACGATGAGAAGATCTTGCACATAACCGGCCCGATGACGTTGTCCTATTGGTTCATGGCTGAGGTCGAAGAGTCGTATGCAAATACGATTATCGATTACGGAAAGGCACGTCAAATTTCGTGTTCCCTACGTGAAAACGGTAAAACCTTCATGAGATTTGAGGGATTAGAAGCCGATTGGGATGGGTTAGTGGGAGGGAGACTTCTGGATGGAAAATGGCATCACGTGGTCGGTATCTATGATGGCACAGAGATGTTTCTTCACATTGACGGACAACTGAATTGTTCGAGGTTAGCCACTGGATTCATGAAACCCAGTACACATCCCGTGTGCATTGGGGCGAATTCTATGACAAAAAAAGCACGATTCACAGGTTTGTTGGATGATATGCGCCTTTACAATTATGCCCTAACCGAAGCTGAGATCGAAGCAGTGTATACCGGAAAGGAGGCGGCAATGGTGGAAAGGTGACAGTCCCTGGACCATGTTAGGGCGCCGCGTGATGGCGTAACAGTATCTGTTCAGCCCTGGTGAGGGCAAGAGAAGGAAGATTCGGCAACGAGGAGTATGTGGCTACGGCGCGGATGGTTTGTGCTCGTTACATCAGTTCGGCATGCATCTGTCGAGCAATCACATGCATAGAGTACGGCGAGAGGAAGGTGGAAAATGAGGAACGTGAGTTGTTCAAGAATGGGGCTACTGCTGACAGTCGTCGGAAGTCTTTTGCTCGGCCTTCAAGTCGCCAAGGGAGATTTCATCTTCGGCGAACCGGTGCCTGTGGTGAATCTCAACACGGCGTCGGCCGATACCTCGCCGTGCATGACGCCTGACGGCCTGGAGTTGTACTTCGCCTCCAACAGAAACCACGGTGCCGACTTGTGCTATCAAGATATATGGGTGGTGACGCGAGCCGCGATTGACGAGCCCTGGGCAGCGCCAGTGAATCTTGGGGAGCGCGTCAACCGGCCCTATGGCTCAGAGGTCAACCTGTCGTTGTCGGCCGACGGGTTGGAGCTCTACTTCGATGATGGATGGCCACCATTGTCCTCAGGCTGCGACTGTCGTCCCGGGGGCCATGGGCGCGGCGACATCTGGGTATCGAAACGGGAAAGCCGAGACGCCGCGTGGGGCACTCCAATCAACCTGGGCTCTGAGATCAACAGCTTCGAATATGACGGCACCGCTCACATTTCGGGCGACGGTCTCTCCTTGTATTTTTGTAGCGCCCGTACGGCGGGGCACGGCTTCGACCTCTACGTCAGTACGCGAGCCACGAAGAAGGATCCCTGGGGCCCGCCGGAGGAACTCGGCGCGCCCATCAACACCATGGCGGCGCAGGATTACCTGTCCTATCCCTTCCTCTCGCCGGATGGGTTGTTTCTCTTCTTCTCGTCGGCCCCCTTTGATTATCAAGCCCGCGGTGATATCTACATGAGCACGCGCGCCACCGTGACAGACACCTGGGGTAAGCCGTCGCGCCTGGCCGCGCTGAACAGCACCAAACATGACACGTGCGTGACCTTCTGTGCGAGTGATCCAACGATCTACTTCGTGCGTAGCGACCCGTACAATCCCAACGCGTCGTACGAGCCGGCTCTTGCTACGTTCGACCTGTGGCAGGCTGCCGTGGCTCCGATTCTCGATCTCAATGGCGATGGCACCGTGGACTGCGCCGACGTCTGCATTCTGGTTGACCACTGGCACACGTACGACGCCTGGTGCGACATCGCGCCGCCGCCACTGGGCGACGGCTTTGTGGATGTCCAGGACCTCGTCCTTCTGGTCGAGGAAGTGACTCAAAGCACCGCTGATGCCAACGACATCAATACCGGCCGGTAATCCACGACGCAGGCATCAGAACGCCGTGCGTGCAAACCCATTTCTGATAATTGTTCTGGAAAAGGAGGAATTGTCATGAACGCCAAGAGAAACATCGTCATCGTTGCGAGCATCGCGTTGGTTGTGTTGTTGTCCTCGGCGGCGTGGAATGCAGTTGCCGGGAACGGCGATGAGTACGAGAAGAGCATTCAGTGGGGAGATGAGCTGGCCTGGTCGGCGGAGGGGGTGTGGGTCATATCTATTCCCACGCCCATGGGCAATATCCTGATGCTGCATACCATGCACGCCCAGGACTTGACCGGGACGCGCTACGGCGGGACCGTCTGGCAGGTGAACGACAATCCCACCAGTTTCGGCATGTTCCCTGAGGGCGAGAAGACCGCCTACTGGGTCACGCAGACCATTCGAACAGGCCCGGACGCCTTTGAGTGTGTGATGGCAGGATATACGACCAAGAAAAGAGAAAACGCTCCGGCCGAGCTTGTGTTTATCGATATCGCAAACGCGACCTGGAAAATCACCGGTCCGGACACGAATGAAGGGCAAGCCACACTGGCGTCCTATCTGGCCAGTCAAGACGCAGACGGCGACGGATTCCCTGACGAGGGAGAAGAACCGGTCGCCTGCATGCCGTTCACGTTCACGAGCAAGCGTCTGCGGGTGATGCCGGGGTGTGTGCCGACCCCCATGCCCGGCGAGTAGATATGGCAGCCAAGCGGTGAGGATGAGGCTACCGATTGCGCAGGGCTGCGCCCGCGTCGCAGTCCTGCGCGAACTTTTTTTTGGCGTTCGCGCGCAAGATTCGGCCCTTACGTGGGTATATATCTGTGTAAGGCAACTGGACATCTGGATTGAGCCGGAGGGCGAAGCGGTTGTCGCTCTCCGGCCGGTAGCGGACGAATATGTTTGGCTTGCAGAAGAAGTGGATTTTGTACGGGGGCGACGGAGCTGCAAACGACAACTGCATCGCAGGGGTCATCGCAGAGGCGGGCTTCGAGGGGAGGCGTTGCGGCGGCGTTCGTGAGTGTCTGTGTGCTCTTGAATCGCAGCGGTGCGACCTGCTGATCGACAATGCCCAACGGCCGGCGGTGGAAGGGATGGCGTTGTTGGTGGA
Organism: Sedimentisphaerales bacterium; assembly: GCA_016932895.1. The sequence goes on from JAFGCA010000068.1 coordinate 10,646, forward strand.
GGTCGGGGCCCGGCACGCCGGGTTGCCTGTCATCATGCTGGTGGAGCAAAACGACGTGACCACCACCGTCCGGGCGATGAAGGCGGGCGCCTGCGATTGCCTGGAAAGGCCTCCTGCGCGGACGCGACTGCGCGCCGCGATCGATCGCGCGCTGCAGGCGTACGAACCGCAGGAATCGCCGCTGAGCGCGCCGCTGTCGCCGATGGAGAAACGCGTGCTCGAGCTGATCCTGCAAGGCCGCACCAGCAA
>JAFGCA010000624.1 GCA_016932895.1 Sedimentisphaerales bacterium
CCCGATGTTGGTCAGTTCGATATACTCGGTGTTGGGGTCGTCGGGGTCGCCCGTGTCACGGGGGTGGTACATGATCTCGCTGATCCGCAGATTCTCGAGCACGGGTCCAACCGCAAAGACCGCATCGTGGCAGGCGCTCCACGTCCCCGACAGCAGCGTGCGGGCCCGGACGCAGACCGTTCCATTGAGGGTGACGGGCCCGGCGTACCGCACCGCATGCGCGGCGTTGACGGCCCCGCCCGGCAAGCGGGGATCGGCGCCGTCGAGGGTGTAGTAGACGTCACCGGCCGGCGCGCTCATCGTGAGATTGAATCCGCGTTCGACCGCCCCGCCATGCTGATTGAAGGCCGGCGCGTCGATCTGCGGATACCAATTCTTGGCTCGAAGCTGGTCCAGCACGATGTCGGTGCGCTGCGGGAAATACTCATCGAGCAGATAGCGCACCTGGGGCAGCCAGTCGTCGTCCTTCGTCCGCGGTCGCGAGACTTTCGCATCGCCCCAGCGAGCCGACTCGGCAATAATGGCCAGTTCGATGGTGTCCCGGCGAGACGACAGGAAGCCGGCCGCGGCCTGCGGCGTCAAGCAGCCGTCGTGGAAGCAGTGCCGGTACACACGATCGGCAAAACGCATCCGGTACTCCCCGTGAGCGACGAGCTGTTGATGCAGCCACTGCGGATTGAAATACTGGGCCTGACTGCCGGCCGAGTAGGGCCCGGTGCGATTCTCGTAGAGCTCAAACAGACTGTGCTCGCTGTCGTGTCGAAAGAACTTGAAACCGTCGGGAGTGGTCCGGTTGTAGACGGCATAGAAATTATTCGGACGACTGTTGCTAAAAAAGTTCGAGATCGGCGCATCGAAGTCGCCCACGTAATACGTGCAGAGCATGTAGTCGATCAGATTATCGACGTCGAGCAGTCGTTCGTAGGCGGGATTGGGTGTGCCGTCGGCGTTGCGCCCCTGAACGCGGTAATAGGCCTCGTCGCTGCCGAAGCCGGCCCGGGCTGCTTCCCAGAGCCGGTGATACGCCTCCAGGTCGCCGTCGGTTGCCTCCATCACATACGGCCGGCCGGGACCGGCATCGACCTTGAGCACGTCGTAGTCCTCGCGGTCGCCGCCAAGATAGGATTCCGCGTAGCGCGCCTCGGAGCGCTCCTGCGTCTGATAGATACCCCAGTACTGCCCGTTGAGATAAAGATGATAGTACCGGCTTCTCGTGTAGGGCTGTCCCATGGCCCCCTGCGCGTCGCGCGAAAAGACTTCGCGCAGCATCGTGTTCTTGCCGCCGTGGTCCAGGCCGCCGGCACCTTTGAAGGCCCACGAGTAGTTCTGCGAGGTTCGCAGGTCGATCTTCTCGAATTCATCGACCCCCTCGTCTCCAAAGAGAGGATAGCGCAGCGTGGGCGGCCCGTATTCGGCGCGGAAGAAAAGCCGAAAGGCATGCTTCGGATTGGTGTCACCACGGCCGTAGCCCCCGCGGATGCGCAGTCCGGCATTGACCTGGAACCCTTCCGTCCCGTCGGGGTAGATCAGCTCGACGGAGACCGGCCGCTCCCACGCGCGCCCGTCCTGCAGGGCGTTGACGTAAATGCCCACACCGGAGTCAAACAGGTTATACAGATCCGTAACGAATGAAAGGGAAGGAATCGACAACAGCGCCTCGCCCATCAGGTCCCGGTACCGGGCATCGTTCACGACGTCGGGGTCCATTCCATAATCGATGCTCTGGCCGCCTCCTCCCCAGGGGAAACCGCCCCCGGAAACGCTCGGGTCCGGCCAGTCGGGCGTGGGTCTGGCGCCCCCGGGCGATTGCCTGACCACATCCTCGACGAAGATGTACGTCTGCGTGCGAACGGTAGAAGGCTTCCAGCCCTGCCTGGTGGCAACCGTCCGCAAGCAGGTGGTTCCCTCGATGCGCAGGGGCTCGGTGTAGACCTCGCCCGAGACGAAGCGTCCCAGCTTCTGGCCCGGAGTGTCGCCGTCGAGCGAATAGTGTATGGTGGCTTCCGGATCATCGACGGCGAGAGTCACGGTAAACGGCTCGTCGTAGAAACCATGTTCGCAACTGATCTGGACCTCGCCGACGACGCCGGCGTAGGCCCCCTCATTCTGCGCCGCCGGCGTGGGCACGGCGAAGAAGCACCACTGTTCCTCGGCATCCGGGTAGCGGCCGTACGAAACGTCACAACCCAGCGCCGGAAAGACCATCGCATCGATCAGCGTGCTCCCGTCGGCATCGAACAGTCCCACTTCTTCACCGCCGGCGTCGAGCTTGAAGTCCGCATGCAAGCCCTGATCGGCCGTGTCGCCGTCGGCCCAGATCAGCAGGTATCCTTGCGAGGCAATCGTGGTCAGAGCAGGGTCCGCCGCAGGAATCCGCCATTTGGTCGGCCGGGTCAGATCATCGGTGACGTACATGCCGCCGACGTCGATGGACGCATCGGCGTAGTTGTAGATCTCGATCCAGTCCTCGTATTGTCCCTGCGGGTCCCGGCCCACCGCTCCGTTGGAGGCCAGAACTTCGTTGATCACCAGCGAAGCCCCTTTCCCTGTCTCGGCACCCGCCATCACCAGACTCGCGCAGCCGACGACGAGCCACGTCAGGTTCAACGTTCTGAACATGTCATTCCTCCTGCTGCTGCCTCATGGATGTCGCGACCGAAGCGCTGTATCCCCATGCAATCTGCTTGCGTTTCGCTGCCCCGGCCGAAACGGACATAACACACCTCCCTGCTTGAACAGACGGCTTGCCCAACACGCGGAAGAGCCCGCATGCACCGCCCGGACCAGAACGTCCCACCCCCATGCATCGAGACGAAAGGACTCTCTCGAATCCTACCGTGAAGTATCGCTCATTCGTGCCGTTTTGTCAAGCCCAATTGCCGCGCGCGGTCAGTACCCCTCGATCATGATGATCGCCTTGTAGGCGGCCTGACGAACGTCCCGGACGGAGTCCCGTGTTTGCGCCTCCCTCAGCGCGGGCAGCGCTTTGGCGTCCCCGCAGGCGGCCAGCGCTTCGGCGGCGGTCCGCCGCACCCGGGCGTCGCGGTCCGAAAGCAAGGCGCGCTCCAGGGCGCTGCGGGCCCTGGCGTCGCCGGGATATCCGGCCAGTTCCCGCGCCGACTGCACGCGGTCCTCGGCGTCTCCGATGCGCAGGACCTTGAGTGACTCGCTTTGCCGCCGACGCGCGGCCTCCGACACGACGTCCGTCTTGGGAGCCGCGGGAGTGGGAGAATCAGAGACATGACGTTCCACCACCACGCGCTTCTCCGTCACGACAACCGGCGTTTCGACAACGACCGACGGCCGGCGGCCCACCCAGAGACCCACCGTCGGCGCGCACCACGGCCGATACGGATAACCGTACCAGGGCCATCCAACACGGTGGTATCGATGCCAGTACCAGTCCCCACACCAGGCGTCGTGCGGGTGCCAGCAACCGAGGGTCGTGCCCAGGCCGATGCTGAAATGGACCCGCCCCGAGACCGGCCCGGCGGTCCCGAAGACCATGCCAATCAACACAATCCAAAATGCGCAATTCCGCCTCGTATTCATCCGTTTCCCTCCGGAATCGACTCGTTCATCATTTCCCTGCGACATGGGATACATTCCCCGAAAGCATACTATCGTTACGAGCGCCATTATACCGCGCCTCCGATGTCAATCCAACCGCCTCCCGGCTTTGGCAGTTCGGGGCGGATTCTCTATGCTTTACTACGGGCAGAAGCCGCAAACAGCACGAGCCGTCTCTGTATGGGTATAGCCACATTCAAGCGCATTTTCGGACAACGCCGCCAGGCCGCCGGTGATCTGGGCTACTTCGGCCTGGGTACGTGGTGGACATCGGCGTTCTCCAGCACCGAACGACAATACATGGAAGCGGCGTTCGCCCCGGGCGGTTCGCGATCGCTGACGCAGGGCCGGCAGCCGTCCACCTTCCCGACCGCGGCGGCCCTTCTGGTGGCGCTCGCCTCCCACTTGAGCGAGAAAGCCGAAGACCGGGACCTGGGCGCACGAGTCCTCTCGAAAGCCGAGGAACGGGCGCTGGCCGAGAACGATCTCATCGGCCTGCACTTCGTCTACCAGGAGACGATCCGTCTGCACTACAAGTGGAGAGAGACGTTTCGCAACGCTTTGGACCTGGCCTTTGCCGCCTGTCACAAGCAGATGCAGTACGCCGCCCAGGCCGCCGAGGCCCTGCAGGAGGCGTTTCCGGAGCGACCGCTACCGGCCCATTTCGGCTTTCAACGCGCCGCCTCCATCCTGGAGCAGCGCAAAGCCTACGAACAGGCCCTGAAGATCTGCCGGCGGGCCAAACAGCAGGGATGGGCCGGCAACTGGACCTGGCGTATGCAGCGCATCCAAAAGAAACTGCGCGAGCGAGGCTATTCGGTCGTATCCATGTCGTCGTCGGGCATGTCACAGATCTGACCGCAAACGAACGGGCCGATTTCATTGCGGCGACACCGGTTCCCAGCCGATATAGGTAATGTAAACGAACCTGTTGTATACCCGTATTACAGGGGCAAATGCGGTGGTCCCGGGCGGTGGAGCGCGACCGCCGGAGAATGCGTAAACAAGCCGATATGATGTCGAAGCACGTTTTCTGGTTTCTGGTGGTTGTCACGGCGTTTGCCGTGCCGGCGTTCTTTCTATGGCGCATGGTCGGCACGATGGGCGGCACCGCGCGGCCCGTGAGCACGGCGGCGTCAGAGCCGCTCGGCACGGCGCCGGCGGCCGATTCCAACGGAATCGGCGAGCCTTCCCCGCCCCGGGATCTGCCGGGCGCCCGCGGGCCGGTCACAGAATGGACGGATTGGCGTGGTCCCGGTCGGACCGCCGTCAGTTCGGCCCTGCCTGCCACTCTGCCAGGCAAAGCGGCGTTTCTGTGGAAGCGAACCTTGACGGGGCCGGGCCTCTCCGGAATTGCCGCCACCGTCCGATATGTCGTCGTCGCCGACAAGAGCGAGGAGAAAGACCAGGACATCTTCCGCTGCCTGGACGCCGACACGGGAAAGCCGCTCTGGTCCATCGCCTACGCCACACCGACCAAGCTGGAGTTTACGAATAGCCCGCGGGCCACGCCGGTCATTCACGGCGGTTTCGCATACCTTCTCGGCGCCTTCGGCGATCTGCACTGCGTCAGCCTCGAGCACAGCCAGATCATCTGGCACCGGAACATCATCGACGACTTCGGCGCCGAGCTGCCGCCCTGGGGGACCTGCTCGACCCCGCTGATCGTGGACGACAAGCTGATCGTCAATCCCGGAGCCAAAGACGCCTCGCTGGTGGCGCTGGGTCTCTATGCGGGCGAAGTCCTCTGGAAGACGCCCGGCAAGCCGGCCGCGTACGGCTCGCTGATCGTCGGAACCTTCGGCGGCAAACGTCAGATCGTCGGCCATGACGCCCTCTCGCTGGGCGGCTGGGATCCCAACGACGGAACGAAACTCTGGGAGCTACGGCCCCGGGAGAAGGGAGACTACAACGTTCCGACTCCGATCGACGTCAACGGGCGGCTCCTCGTGGCCACGGAGAGAAACGGCACCCGCCTGTACGACTTCGACGACACCGGGCGCATCCGCAGCACGCCCGCCGCGGCCAATCGCGATCTGTCCCCCGACACCTCGACGCCCGTGGTGGCCAACGGCCTCGTCTTCGGCTGTGCCGGCGGACTGTTCTGCCTCGATCTCAACCGCGACCTGCAGACGCGCTACTCGGTGACAGGAACCAAGACATTCGAAGAGCACGTCACTCTGATCGCAGGCAACGACCACGTGCTGGCCATCATGGCCGACGGGAAGCTGGGCCTCTTCCAGGCCGCCCCGGATCGCTTCACGCCGGTCGCGCGACTCGATCTCTTCGAGAACGCGGAAGTCTGGTCGCACCCGGCCCTCGTCGGTAACCGCCTCTACATCCGCACCATGAAAGAAATCGCCTGCCTCCTCCTGACCGGCTCGTGACAGGCCTCACTCAGAATCCTGCAAGACGGTAAGCCTGGCGCGCCACTTTGCAGCCTCTTCCGGCTTGTTCCGAGCTTCGTAGAGACTCACCAACTGATTCAGCGAAGCGATACTGTCGGGATGTTCCGGGCCGAGCTTGGCCTCTCGACCGCGGAAGGCACCAAGCAACAGTCGTTCTGCGTCCTCGTAGCGTCCCTGTTCCCTGCGGAGCACACCCAGGTTGCTCCTTGACGTTAGTGACCAAGGGTGGTCGTCGCCGAGAGTTCGGCCGCTAATCTCCACTGCCGTTGTAAGAAGCGATTCGGCCTCGTCAAATCGATGCTGGGCCGTGTACAATTCCGCCAGGCCGTTCATGCAATCGACAGTGTCCCGATGTTCCTCGCCGCGTACGGTCTTGAGTCCTTCCAGCGCCTCGACAAACAACTCCTCGGCCTGTTCGTATCTGGCTTGATCAGCATGCACGCGGGCAAGCCCTCTGACCGACCAAAGAGCGTACGCATGCCACTTGCCGAGCACACGACGCTGGATTTCGAGGGTCTCGAGGTACAGCGTCTCTGCCTCATCATATCGCCCTTGCTGTCTATATATCCCGGCCAGATACTGCATGGTTATGGTTGTATACGGATTCTCCTTGTGCACGCGACGCTCAATCTCAAGCGACTTGAGGTACGCTGCCTCTGCCTCGGCGTACCGCCCCTGCCTGTCGTATGCCTGACCGAGGTTGGGCATCGCGAGGTTCGCTTGCTGCTCGCCCAGAACACGACGGGTGGTCTGGACCCTTGTCAAAAACAACTGTTCGGCTTCCTTGTACCGGCCAAGATCCAGATGCGCAATACCAAGATCATTTATGGACGCCAGTGTAGTCGGATGCTCGTCACCGAGTACGCGGCGGCTTATCTCAAGTTTCCTGGCCCACAGGCGCTCTGCCTCGCGGTATCGCCCCTGGTCGCAGTAGACCCAGCCAAGGAGTGCCATGGAAGCCAGCGTCTCGGCATGCTCGGCGCCGAATTGCTCGCGGTGTATCTGGAGGACACGTTGAAGATGAGGTTCCGCTGCCTTCAACTCGCCAAGCATTCGATACGTCCAGCCCAGCGTCATACGGATGGGTGCCTCAGCCAGGGGCTCGTCCTTCAATCTGGTCCCGATGTTCTCCGAGGCGGTGTCAAGAAACGAGCGTACGGTTATTTCTCGGCCTTTGGCCTGGATCGGGTCGACTGACGCGAGAAGGTCTTCACACAAGAAATCGCTCACGGCTTGTGAGATTTTCGCCTGTCGCTCGGCGTCAGCGCGGGCCCGAGCCTGACCTATGGCGAAGATTGTGGAGACCACGATGCCTGCCACAAGCACGAGCAGCAATGCGACGGCAGCACCCACCAGTGTGCGGTTTCGTCGCACAAACTTCTTCAACTTGTAGCCCGTGCCTGGAGGCCCGGCCATAAGGGCAGCGCCGCCAAGGTAGTTCCCAATATCATCGGCAAGCTCAGAGGCCGACTGATAGCGCTCGGCACGTTCCTTGCGCATCGCTTTCAGCGGGATCCACTCCAGTTCGCTGTGCAGGCGCCTCGCCAATGTCCCGACTTCGGCGCGGCGATGCCGGGCAATTACTGTGGCTTGCTCGCCCAAGCTCGTCAAGCGAGTACTCGGTGTCTTGGGCTCTTCTTCACGGATGATTCGTCGGATGTGTTCAATCCCCCCCGAGCGTAGAGTTGCGCTATCGAAGGGCAGGGTGCCCGTCAACAGTTCGTAGAGCACGGCACCGAGGGAGTAGACGTCCGAACGCGTGTCGATATCTTGAGCGGCCATCTCCGCCTGCTCGGGACTCATATACTCCGGCGTGCCAATGAACTGACCAGCCTCCGTATACAGTGTGCGACCTGTGAGAGGCTGACTGATCGCTTTGGCCACGCCGAAGTCGATGATCTTGGGGATGGCCTTGCTTCCCTCGGCGTATACCAGGATGTTCGAGGGCTTGATGTCACGGTGAATGATGCCCTTCTGGTGGGCGTGCTGGACCCCCTCGCATACTTGTTGGAAGAGTCCCAGTCGGTCATCGATGCTCAGTTTCTCGCGATCACAGTGTTCCGTGATGGGCAGACCTTTTACGTATTCCATCACGAAATACGGGTGGGCGGCCTCTGTCGTGCCGGCATTGTAGACTTGGGCGATATTGGGATGATCCAGCAGAGCCAGAGCTTGGCGTTCCGCTTCAAAGCGGGCGATCACTTCCTTGCTGTCCATCCCCGGCTTGATGACCTTGAGCGCCACGCGACGCCGGACAGGACTCTGTCGCTCGGCCAAATAGACGATCCCGTAGCCCCCTTCGCCAAGAATACCAATGAGTTTGTAGGGACCGATCTGTGCCCCCGGCCCCAAAGCGCCACCCCCGTAGGCAGCGGTGGGGACAGCCTCCTGCCCGTCTGGCTTGCGGCTTTTCTTGCCTTCCGGTTCGGCCATAGCGATCCCTTTCGTCGGAACGAAGAGCCGCTCCTATCTTAAGATCGGAACTGGGTTTCCGCAACGCCCCAGAACCGCGTTTGCGAGAATGCCGTTTCGACGCTAAGCATCGGAGGGGCTATCGGCGGTTGCCGGCGCGGGCGGTTTTGCGGGGATGATTTTGATGGTGCATGGGGGCAGAGCGGCGAGGAATTTCTGGCCGTAGCGTTTGTGGATGATGCGGCTGTCGAGGACCACGACGATGCCGCTGTCGACCTTGGTCCGCACGAGCCGGCCGAACCCCTGCTTGAACTTCAGGATCGCCGATGGGAGCTGGTAGTCGAAGAACGGGTTGCCGCCCTGCTGCTTGATTTGTTCGAGCCGGCCGGCCAAGAGCGGCTGGTCCGGCACCGCGAACGGCAGCCGCATGATGATTACGTTCGACAGCGCCGCGCCCGGGACGTCGACGCCCTGCCAGAAGCTGTCGGTCCCGAAGAGCACGCAGCCACCCTCCGACTTGAAGTGCTCCAGCAACATGCGCCGGTCGAGATCCGCTCCCTGCTCCAGCAGGCGCAGACGGCTGTCGGCGAACCAGTCGCGGAGCGTCTCGGCCATCACACGCAACATCCGGTAGCTGGTGAAAAGGACGAAGGCCCTGCCCTCGGTCTGGAGCAGATACTTCTTCAGCACCTCCGAGGCCGTGGTGACGAAGTCGGCGGCGTTCGGGTCGGGCATGTCCTTTTCGATATAGAGAGTGACCTGCTTGCGATAGTCGAAAGGTGAATCCAGGCGGACGGCATCGAAATCGACCAACCCGGTACGGCTCGCAAAGAAATCGAAGCCCGCGCCGACATCGCGGCCGCCCGTGCTCAACGTTGCGCTGGTCAGGATCACCGGCTCGTAATTGTCGAACAGACAACGCCGCACGTCCGGACCCACGTTCACCGGCGCCGCGCGCAGCCGAATCGCCGTCCGGGCCTTCTCACTGGCCTCGATCCAGTACACCCGGTCGCCCTGCTCCTGGACCAGGAAGGCCTTCAAGTCGTCCGCAAAACCGCGGCAGTGATCGGCGTCGCGACGCAGCTCGAACTTCTCGTCGTCGTCCTCGCTGCCCTCGGCCAGCCCGCTCAGGGCTTTCTGCAGATCGCGCAGATACGACGACAGCGTCTCATCGACGAAACTGCGGTGACAGCGCCCGTTGGTCTCCTCCTTGTGCGCCTCGTACCACGAGCGCACGCGGCGGAAAAATGCGGCCGATTCCCTGCCGGTCCGCGTCACAAGATCGACGACCTTGTCCGTATGACCGCGAGCGAGAAGCCCCCGGTGCGTGCGCGGGTTGTACAGATTGTCGAGTAGGAACTTGACCTGGTAGCTGCTGACGTGGATGCCGAAGTGCTCCTCGGCAACGCGCTCGATGTTGTGCGCCTCGTCGACGACCACGAAACGGTAGGCCGGCAGAAACCCGACCTTCTGCTCCTTGAGCACGAGGTCGCTGAACAACAGCGCGTGGTTGGCGATGACCAGATCGGCCTCTTTCCAGCGTCTGCGGGCCCGGCGATAATGGCACCGGCCGAAGTGCGGGCACTTGCGGCCGCGACAGTTGCCGTGCTCGCTCTTGACCGCGTCCCACGTCTGGCGGCTCGGCAGGAAGGACAGATCGCTGAGCGAGCCGTCCTCGGTTTTCTCGGCCCAGTCGCGAATGCGCTCCAGCTCGCCCCCGGTGGGTCCGAAGAGCCAGCGCTGCCGCCTCAGGGCAAAATCCAGACGACGATTGCAGAGGTAGTTGCCCCGGCCTTTGGCCAGAACCGCCTTGAACGATTGCGGCAGGCAGCGCAGCAGGAACGGGATGTCCTTGTAGGCCAACTGCTCCTGGAGTGTGATCGTGAACGTGCTGATCAGGGCCTTCTGACCCGTTTCGGCGATCTGCTGCACGAGCGGAACGAGGTACGCAAAGCTCTTGCCGACGCCGGTCCCCGCCTCGACGGCCAGGTGCCGCCCTTTGGTGAAGGCCTGCTGAATCGCCGCGGCCATCGCGGTCTGCTGAGGCCGTACCTCATAGCCGGACAGGGAACGGGCGATGGGACCGTCCCGACCCAATATCTTCCCGGCATCTATGGGTGAACCTTCTTGTATCACCGTCGTCGAGCTCCTTGGAAGAAACGAACCTATGCTACGGCAAGGCAGCGCAACGTTCAAGACCAAAAGCAGATCCGCAACACGCCGCCTGTGTGAAAGTCTGACGGCACTTGGGGTGGCAGCGTCAGGGCCGCAGGTCTTGGCGATGGCGCAAGGCCGCGGCAACCTTTATTCGCATACGAAGCGGAGAAGTCCACCAGCGCCAGGCTGGCGCTTGACGCTGCCGCGCGCCGGCTCTACGGCGCATCGGGCAGGAGGGATCGCAGCAGCGTGAATTGCAGCTCGAAGACGTTTCGCAGCGTCTCGGCGGGAACCACATCGCCGGTGACCCCCATCTTCGTGTCGGCGAAGCGCGAGCCGAAGCCGAGGACCGTAACCGTGCCCTGCCCGTGCCGGGCCGTGGCCGCTACCGGCGTCTGACCGATCGAGATCAGGGCCTCTGCACCCTCGACGGCGCAGGCGGAATCAACGGCAACCGCGGGCCAGCCTTGCGGCACGGTCAACACACCGTTTGTCTGGGTGGCATGGTCGACGCGCAAGCCGAAGGGATGGAGCAGGGCGTTGGCTGTCGATGCAGTGTTGGCGGGTGAGTCCAGCACGAGCGCGTGCCCACCGGCGGTGACATACGCATCGAGCGCTTCGCGAAACTGCCGGCTCACCGACCCGGTGGGATACGTGAACACCAGCAGGTCGCCGCCGAAAACCTGCGGCCCCCGGCGGCGCGCGGTGAACCAGCCTAACCGCAGAATCCAGCGTTCGAAGATCCCGAAGCCGTTTTCCCTTCCGGCGATGAAGCCGCTCCTGGACAGCGGGACATCGCAAATCGTGCGGTCGATGACGACGTGGGTGAAAGGCCGCACCGCTGCTGGCGGCGGCATGGCGCTGCGGTGCATCGCGCCAGCGCCAACCGCTCCCACGCTCCAGCCGCACGCGGCGGCGCCCAGGAGAACCAGCCACGCCCCCTGCCATTTCCTTGCCAGCACCGCCGCGCACAGGGCCAGCAGCACACCGACTCCGATTAGCAGCGGTCGCACGTCCCACGATGCGTTGCGGCAGTTGAGCCATTCGAGCATGCCCAGCATCAGCTCGGGCTTGCCCGGCTCGAACGTGGAGAAGTTCGAGAAGATCGTGGAATCCGTGAAGGCCGCCACCCGGCCGGCGCCGCACCGCATGGTCCAGAGCTGCACGAACGCCCCGTAGCGCGCCTCGGCGCGATCCTCGACCTGGGGATAAAAGTTGCTTGCATGATAGTCGGCGGGCAGGCTCCGCAGGCCCGTGCCGCGTATGGCCGCGCGGCCCTTGCTCGTGCCAGGATCGAGCGAACACGAAACGGCAAAATCCATCGCGGGCATATGCTGCACGATCGGATGCGGCACCAGCGGCGACTCGTAGAGCTGGGTGAAGACGGTATCGATATCGAACAGGCAGTCGTAGCGGAAGCGCAAGCCGAACCGCGCCGCGATGTCGTTGAGATACGTCCCCGTGTTGAAGACGTTTGTGTGCTCGCCGACGAGCAGCAGCCCGCCGCCTTGCTGGACGAAGCGCTCGATCTCGTCGATTTCGGCGGCCTCGTATCGGGCGGTCGGGACCTTGACCACGAGCACGTCGCAACGAGTCAGCGTGTTGGCGTCGATGGCCTCAGTCAACCGGCCCATCTCGTAGAACCGGGAGCAGTAATCGTAGATGCAGGCGTAGTTGTAGCCCGATTCGTGGCCGTACCACTCGGTGTCGTAGGGGCGGTCGGTGCGCTCCCAGGTGGAGCGGTGTTCGTCCACCAGGATACGCCCGCTTTTGCGCCGTCCCGGCGGGTCCCACAGAACTCCCGCGGTCACCAGCAACGCGGCGAGGAAGGCCAGGGCGAGGGGAATCAACCGTCTGGAGAGCTTGATGCCGGGCGAAGCGCTACAACCTGCCTGCACGCGCGTGGGCCCCCGAACGAGGCAAACGGCCAGACACACCGGGCCGGCCAGCAGAAAGAGATGCATCCACGGGCTCCAGAACTGGCCCATGAGATTCAGCGTCGCGTCGTATTCGATCCGCAGCGCGCGGTGCATGAACACGGCCAGCAAAATCCCGACGCGCACCGGCAGCCAGATCGCCACCGACACCGCCAAGGCCGCCAGAGATTTCGGCAGACTCAAAGACCGCTGCTGCGAACGTCGGCACCAGGACAAACACAGCAGCGTCACGCCACCCAGCAGGAAGCACAACGTCGCCGGGTCCAGCAGCAATTCCCACGTCGCGCCGAGAGGATGCACGCGCCGCATCGAGTGCAGAGCCAGGGTCGAGCCGTGCAGGGCCGCATCGATTCCCAACAGCTTTGCGACCGCATAGACGCCTTGCGCCAGCGGCTGCGGCAGCTCGTGCGACTGGGCCGTGACACTCTCATAGAACAGCAATCCCAGCGACTGCACCAGGAGGACGGCCCCGGCCGCTATGGCGGCACTTCCCAGTTTCGCGGGCCATCGGCGCGGAATGGGTGCGGCCAAGAGCAAGGCTCCGACGAACACAAGCAGGACGGCGGACCGATAGGGCCACGGCGCCAGCACCACCGCCGGAACGAATAGCACGGCGGCAGCGACCAAGCCGACCCGCCCGCATCGGGGGACGTCGATCCCGTAGAGAAGGACCGTGCCGACTGCGATCAGAACCGCCCACACGAGCCAATCGGCGTCATGGTAGTAGCTCAACCCAAAGAGCCACGAGGCGCTGAGCAACGCTAATCCGAGCCACGCCCGCCTCATGGTTGCGTCCCTCCCTCGGACGGCTCGCTGCGCAGCGACGGCGGAACCCAGATCTCCTCGTCGCGCACCAGCGTAATCAGCCAGCGCCAGAAATCGGCGTTCTCGCGCAGGCCTTCAAAGGGCGCTCCGTTCTCGTTTTCAAGATTCTTGTTCATGGCAAAACAGGGATCGCCAATCAGGATGGCCCGGCCCGCGCCGACTTCGCGCATCATAATGACGGGCCGGTTGTTCTTGCCGTAGGCAATCACCCGCGCGCCGCCGTCGCTGCACGTGACGGGCCAGGCGGCGTGAAAACGAACGTACACGCGCCGGCCCTGCGACTCCAGGTACGGAGCCTTGAAGTGTCCCATGGGCTCGGGCTCAAGCGTCGGGGACTCCGGGATGCCCACCGTGAAACCGAACGCCTCGAGCAAGGGCCCGCCCGGAGCCGCCTGCTCGTACCCGGCGGTCATGATGAGCGTACCGCCGGCCTCGACGAAATCCCGAACCGCCTCGACCTCTCTCTGCGACGGCGACCGGAACGGTGCGATGGAGACCAGCAGGCTCGCCCGCTCGAGTCGTTCCGGCGTCAGGTCCGGCGCGGTGAGTGTAAGGTAGCCGTTTCGCATCAGCGTCAGGACCAGCCCTCCGATCCCGTCAGGACGCCATGACTCGCTGCTGTAGGCCTCGACGTGCGCCGCGTCGATGTAGGCGAGATGGTTGGGCCTCTGCAAACGTCCGTCGGGGAGTTGCCGCGCGCCGGCCCGGTTCACAGCGGTACAAGCGGCCAGCGACGCCGTTAGCGCGATCGCGACAATGCTTGTACGCAAGATGTCGGGCCGGTGACACAGGAGAACGGCCAAAAACGCACCGCCCAGCAATGCGAGGCACTGTCGCCACGCCGGATGCATGCGCGGCCCGCCGCCGGCCAAATACGCAAACAGACGCGTGGTAAACACGTGCGAGCTGACATTGATGGCGTTGGTCAAGCCCGAGGTGTCACCGAAAACAATGACCCGGCCCTTGCCCAGCGGCTGCTCGGCCGTCAGCACGACGTTGCCGAGTTTTTCCCCGGGATCGTACTGCCCGTTGCCCATCATCGCCCGGGGGCTGGCCTCGTCGCCCGGATCGTTCCAGCCCCACTTTCCCATCAGCAGGGGCCGGGCCGGCCAGCGCGTCTCGACCGAAGCGCCGATGACGACGCCGAATTGGTTTCGCTCATCGCTCACACCGGCGGTGACGGGATGACTCATCGCTTCATACGATTGCAACCAGCCGCCCACCGCAAAGGTGGCCGAGTCGAAACGGACCCGCATCGCCGTCGGCGCCAGGACCTCGTTGAAACGATTCGTCCCGTCCGCATCGCGTGTGGTGTGCTCGCCCATGACGAGCAGCGAGCCGCCCCGCCGGACGAAGGTCTCGATGCGCTCGCGCTGGCCTTCCTGCCAAGGCTCGTCCGGAAAGAGAAGAACCAGCGCGTCGGCGTCCTGTAAATCGGCTTCCGAGAGATCGGGCGAAACCACGCACTCGGCGCCCAGGCTCTCGACGAACACGGGGAGCATCCCGTACATGCCGCTCGAGAGGCGCCCGTACGACCCGTGCGGCGGCTTGAGCCAGTTGAGATACCCCTTTTCGTAAAAGACGATCTTCTTTCCCGAAACGCTCAGGGAGCAGGGATACAGCGTCGCGACGACGGGAACCAGCACGGCCACAGCAACAGCGAGCGCCGGCCGGAAGAAACGGGACCTGTGTACACGCCCCGGCGCAGCGCAAACGAGGCTCCCTACCGGTTGTCCGTCGTTCGATGCCCGCGCCGACCAGCGGAACATGGCGGCAACAACCAGCAGATGGATGACACCCGCCACGGCGGGCACGTTCCAGGGCAACAGAAGCTGCACGAGCGGTCGCAGCGCGCCGTTGTCACCATCGGGCCCTGCCGCCGCCCGAATTTCGGGGACAAAGGACAACAGGACAAGGTATGCCAGATGACCGCCGATGATTCCGAGAAAGCCGTAGACGGCGCGCAGCGTGCGCGGCGGCTTTGTGCGGACCACATAGAGACCC
>JAFGCA010000625.1 GCA_016932895.1 Sedimentisphaerales bacterium
AACCGGGACATCCCGTTCGCCAAGAGCCTGATCGACTACATCTTCTGCTGGCTGGGCTGCCAGTTCATCCCGGGCTATGCCGATCGGAACGTGCCCAACCGCGCCGCCACGGCCAATGCACCCGAGAACAAGACCACCACCACCGCCCGCCAGTTGGTCGAGAAGACCAAGGACCTCGCCCACAAAATCGCCGAGGCCAAGGCCGCCGGCAACAACGGCAGGAAGAAAACCGCCAAGCGACCCGGCTCCAACGGCGACGGACCGGGCCGCCAGGCCGCCAGGACGCCGGTGCCCCAGGCCAACGCGCTCGCCGACGCGCCCAGCCGGATCGGAAGCCTCATCGGAACCGCCGTGCCCCAGGCACAGGGCGCCCTGCAGGTCGACGCCGCCGTCATGGAACAGTTCAACGCCCAGTTCACCCACTTCGGCGACGACGCACCCGCCTGCGACGTCTGCGGGGCCATCACCGTAAGAAACGGAACCTGCTACAAATGCTTCAACTGCGGCAATTCCATGGGATGCTCTTGAGAATTGACGGTGGCGTAGTTCATTGGGTAGGAGTTCAACATGGGTGGCCTGCGAAAGCTGAGGAGAAGAGGGGCGGGAGGATATGCGGTCGAGCCGTTGCATAACACTTCGCAATCGCGAGGCAGAAAGCTCTCGGCCGTCATCCTGGACTACGCGCGGCCGCTGATCGACAACGCTGGTGACGACCAATTCCGGACTGCCGTCGGAATAGCGATCATGTGTTGGAACGTCGCCCTGTTTCCGGAGGACGAGCAGGAAGAGAAACTGCGTTTTCTCGGCAAGGAAATGGCCGAGATGGCCAAGAACGCGCCGCCGGGGTTCACCGAGGAAACGCAAGTCTGGACGCGGTGGCTGGTAGAGCGCAAGAAAACGCTGTTCGCACACGATCGCAGGATGGTCCTGAATTACACGGTCGAAGACAGAGGTGATTCCCATCACCTCCAGGTCGTCTCGACCCTCCTGTCTCGCAAACCCGCCAACAGCACCTAAGCCGTCGGCTGTTCTGGTGCCGCCGGCTGGGTGGCCGCCTCAAGACCTGTCCTGCTCGCAATCGAATGACCGGAGTGATCAGGTTGGGTGTCACCAAGTCAAGCATTGCGTTGATCCGCCGGACCTTCCCGGGCTCACAGACGAGCTTGCCGTCTGCCATTGCGCCAAGCCACCCTATTGCGATCGTGCCGCCAACATGCCGGTATAGCCATAGCCTTTCTAAGCCCCTTCTCCTTCCCGACTGCGTCGCTGCCGGCACACTTTCATCATCATACCAGAATCCCCCAGCAGAAGCAATTCCCGCCGCAGTACCCGGAAACGGAGGAAGCCCAAACCTTTGCCGCCGTGCACATTTGCCCTGACGCCGTCAAGAGCCAGGCGTGCAACGCGGCACCTTTCCGGAACTTCCGATTCTCCTTCGCAAAGCTTCATATCAACACTGCTCGATTCCGGACAACATTTGCGGGTCGAAAAGAAGAGGGACCCATGTGCGATATTGCCAGCCACCTTCTGTAGGATGCTCACACAGATGGCGCAGAAGATCGAGCTTGTCAACCATAGCGATCCCCCTCTCTTAACTGTCTCCTCATTTCCTCCGGCGTCTGGTTCCTGCCGTCTCCAAGTGGTCCCCGATGTCCCCGACGACTATCCGTTGCGTTCCGTTCTGCCGAAAGGCGCAGAAATAGGCCCTTGCAGTCCCCCGGTCAAGTTTAACATGAGGTGTTATGTCAATCTCTTCGCCCATGAAAGCGTCCTTACGCTGGGCCATCTTCCGGTTGTCCTTCTTCGTCAGTTTTCCCTCGGTCATCGCCACCTCTATGCCGGTTCTGTCACGAAAAATCTTTGCTATATCACCTGAGCCTGGTCCGAAGCAGAGGTCATATAGAGTAGTCGCCATTTCCCAGAGTCCCCTCCATGCCTTGTAGACGTCATCAAAATCGCTCTCGCCAGCCGATTTGACGGCTCTTTCAGTGAAGGCTATCCTTTCGGGATACACCGCACCGATTACATCTACCACCTCCGCCAGTGATCTTGGGAGTTCTCTTAACTTCTCCAGGATGACTCTCGAATTCGAGGTGCCCATGGCACCATTGGCCTGTGCACAATTCGCTTTCAATGAATCGTTCTCGTAATTGACACGCCGCAACCTCTCGTCCAGTTCATCCAGGTGCTCCCCCAACCGATCCACCTCATCTTCGAGCCGAGTCTTATCACCCTTCAATGTCGCGTTCTCTTCATCAAGCGAGTTAGCCAATTCTATCCAGTCGTCTTTTGATCCATCGATTTGCCGGGACCGCAATTGAATGAGCCGTCGCTGGCTCTTCACTCCTTCAACATCCATTGGAGTGAGGACGCCCCTCGGGCGTATAGCGCGACGAGCGATTCCTCTCACAATGATCTCAATAGTCCTGTCTGCACCCCATTCGTTCACATCTCTCGGCAGGATGAATCGATGGCGTCTCTCTTCTCCAGGGCGGTTCAAATCAAGCCGGGGAACGTACACACGAATCGCGCCTTTTCGACAACTCAGCCGTTCTCCAATGAGATTGTCGAGTTCCTCATCAACTTCAGAATTCTCAGATTCATAGACTATAGCTGTTCCCGCTAACAGCTTCGCCAGTCTCCCCGGATCGATCGTAAAACCTTGGTTCTGATGTTTCTGGGATACCAGAATAACAGGACAGGTTCTTTCGGGGTGTGCAATGAGGTCTGCAAAAAAGTGCCCCTCGCCGACTCGCAGTACACGCGGAAACACTGACAATTCTCCAGACCCAGCGGTGCAAGACCACAGATCTGACGTCAACAGGGTCTTAACAAGTCCCGGGGACGACGGCAATGGAGCCATCGGTTCGGGTCCCAAGTACCCCGGACGCATGTCGTGCAGCGTCTGCAAGTTGAACCGAAATCGATCATGACCCAGGCACTCGATGCCGATGTGAACCCGCCAGAATCGACTGTTGGGGAATTCATCGCACGGATGTTCGTACTCGGCCGCCCAACAATCTGGGCTCTGCGAACTGCAATTACCACGGCACACTCGTGTCAGAACCCGAATTCCCGGATGCCTTCGCGATTTCCACTGACCACCCTGGAAAAACCAAGCCTTCCAGAAGAAATCGTTGCACCTTGGCTTGGGGCGTTGGGCGATCCATTTCCTGATCGCCTTTAGCAATATCTCGCGGGAGCAATCTCGTCCCTTGCTTACAACGTCAAACGAACATCTAAAATGCAGCCTGCTCATAGAGTCCTCCGCTGTCCTGTCGCCTCTTAATGCAGCAACATATTCCGGGTAATAGCCTGGCACACTAAATCCAAACTGAAAACGTGTGAATACACCGGCATTCGAGCTTGGGCGATGCCGAGCAATCCACAATCGACGCACCGATGGTCTCATCAAAGATGCAAGAATTCGCCGCTGCATGTTCTATCGGGCGAAATGCCGCGAGAGATAAGCAAAAACGGGTCGCGAATTCACCAACTCTGATCTCCGGCTGCTCCCTCTGAACGCGAGATGACACAGCCAAAGATGGTACAGGCTGGCCGAGGGCCGCAACGCCGGCCTGTATGCTCTGCAACTCTGTGGCTAGCGAATGGCTGGAGGTTCCGCGAAAAAGGCGGGTGGGCCGGCGCAAGATTTGGGGGGGGGTGGCGTATCTTTGGTGGGAGAGGGTTGAGCGGGGGTTGGGATTGGGGATTGAAGGTGGAGAGAAAGGAGAAGGCATCATGTTGGCTGGAATGGCATTGCTTGGTTCTTTCGTCCTGTCCTTTTGGGTCCTTTCTCAGTGGGCGGATCACCCTGAGAAGGGTTCGTCGTGGTTCGTCGGCGGTCTGGCCTTCCTGCTGGTGGCGCTGGCGGGTCTGGAACAGTGCATCCAGATGATCTGAGGGGGAGAATTCGTCGCGGTTCGGTTGCGGCGGTCCCGTCGAGTTGCCGGGAGATGGCCGGATCGGCAAAAAAACGGACGGGAGGAAGCCCGTCGGGCCTGTGGGTGGGCAAGCCGGTCGTTTCCGCCGGCGAATTCCGCCCCGGGCCCATATTTTGCTTGACGCCGGGACCCGGCAGGCGTATGATCGATAGAGAACGAATACGACGGCTTTAGGGGAGCATGCGAGAGACAGCGAATGATGGCCAGCGAGTCGCACATCCCGGTCGGTTATCCTCGGATGGCAGGTCTGCGCCGGTGTATTGCCTGCGGGGTCGGTCCGGCTGCCCCGGAGGAGTCGGGGATGCGACTGTGTCAAACGAACCCAACTTGGCCCGGGCGAGGCCGGGAAACTCTAAATCCTAAACTCGAAATCCTAAACAAGCTCGAAAACCAAATGATCCAAATGCGAAACGAAGCCAATTTGGCCCGGGCGGAGCACTGCGATTGGGGATTGGCGATTGCGGGTTGGGGATTCCCGGGCGCGATGCTGCGACCTGGAATGTCAAACGAACCCAATTTGGCCGGCCGGGACGCCGTTGTGGATTGGCGATTCGCGGGCGTGGCGGTGCGGCCCGGAATGTCAAACAAAGCCAATCAGGCCCCGCCGAAGCGGGGAAACTCGAAATCCTAAACTCGAAATCCTAAACAAGCTCGAAAACGAAATGACCCAAATGCAAAACAAAGCCAATTTCAAAATGGGCAATCTGGTGCGGGGTCGCGATGGCGAATCGCCCTTTCGTCAAAACGGGAGCGGAGGGGCTGAGATTTGTGCGAAACAAAGCCAATTTGCCGCCGCCGGGAGGCGGGCAGAGCCGGTTTTGGGTTGAAATCGGGGAAATCGGGAGAAAAAATAGTTTGACAGAGTTCCGAAATCAACTACAATGCGAAGTTTCTATGCCGGACTGAGAAGAGAGTACGCCTATGAAGACGTTTATGGCCAAGAAAAACGAAGTGGATCAGAAGTGGGTCCTGGTGGACGCCGAGGGGGTAATCCTCGGCCGGATGGCGGCCCAGATCGCGCCGATCCTGATGGGCAAGACCAAGCCGACGTACACACCGCACGTGGACGTTGGGGATTACGTGGTGGTCGTCAATGCCGAAAAGGTCAGGCTCACGGGCAAGAAGGCCGAGCAGAAGACCTACGACTGGTACACGCACCACCCGGGCGGCCACAGGTACGCCACCTTCGAGGAAATGATCCAGAAGAAACCCGAGAGGGTCATCGAGCTGGCCGTGCGACGCATGCTGCCCAAGAATCGGCTCGGACGCAAGATGCTCAAGAAGCTCAAGGTCTGCCGGGGACCCGAGCACGACCATCACGCACAGAGACCGGAAAAAATAGAATTGTCCTAAGCGGAACGTGACTATGACAGAAAATAAGCCTGAAAACGCTGCCGTTGAATCGACACCGAAGGCCGAGACGCCCAAAGTCGCGAGGCCGAAGGTCGAGACGCCCGAAGCCAAGCCCGCCCCGGCACCACGACCGGGTGATGATAGCACCAAGAAGTACGGGTACTGGTGGGGCACCGGCCGGCGCAAGACATCGGTGGCCCGCGTACGAATCCGTCCGGGCAGCGGCAAGCTCATCGTGAACAAGCGCGAGATCGGCGACTACTTCCCACGAGCGCAGGATCGCAAGGCCGTAGTGGCCCCGCTCAAGACCGTGCAGGCCGAGAAAGCCTTCGACGTCTTCATCAACGTCAAGGGCGGCGGCATCACCGGCCAGGCCGGCGCGTCCCTGCTGGGCGTGGCCCGGGCCCTGCGGAGCTACGACGAGAACTACGTGCAGCCCCTGCGCGACGGGGGGCACCTGACCCGCGATCCCAGGATGGTCGAACGAAAGAAGCCCGGCCAGCGGGGTGCGAGGCGGAGGTTCCAGTTCTCGAAACGCTGAGAGGAAATTGGCAACCCATTCGCAGAATCACGACAGCCGCCGAGCCGACCTCAGCGGCTGTTTTTCATAGGGGACAAGAACTATGGTACGAGTCGCAATCATCGGCGCCAGCGGGTACACCGGCGCCGAGTCCATTCGCATTCTGCTGCGACACGCCGAGGCAGAACTGACGTATCTAACCGCCCTGCCGGAAGAGTGCGGGCCGGCCGAGAAAATCTTCCCGGAGTTTCAGGGCCGCTGCAGCCTGCCTGTCGAGCCGCTGGACCTGGAGAAGCTCTCGCAGTCGGCGGACGTGGCGCTGTGCTGCCTGCCGCACAAGGTCTCGATGCAGTTCGTGCCGAAGCTGCTCGACGCGGGCGTCAAGATCATCGACTTCAGCGCCGACTACCGGCTCAAGGACGTGGACGTCTACGAGCAGTACTACCAGAAGCACACCGACGTGGACAACCTGGCCCGCGCCGTCTACGGCCTGCCCGAGCTGTTCCGCGCCGAGATCAAGGCGACGCGCCTCGTCGCCAATCCGGGCTGCTTCCCGACCGGGGCGTTGCTGGCGTTGGCCCCCCTGCTGCGAGAAGGACTGGTCGAGACGGATTCGATCGTGGTCAACTCGGTGACCGGCAGTTCCGGGGCCGGCAAGAACCCGTCGGTGAAGTTCCACTTCCCGAACATGAACGAGAACCTCTTTCCGTACGGGATCGGCGTACACCGTCACATGCCCGAGATGGAGCAGGTCGCCGGCGCCGTGGCCGGGTCGCCGGTCGGGATCCTGTTCCAGCCCCACGTCGGCGCGTTCGACCGGGGCATCCTCTCGACCGTGTACTGCCAGCCGCGAGCAGACGTTGACAACAACCGGCTCCTGTCACTCTACGGCGAGTTCTACGGTGACGAGCCGTTCGTACAGGTCCGCCCGACCGCTCCGGCCGTGAAGGACATCGTCGCGACGAACTACTGTCACGTCTTCCCCGCGTTTGTGAAAGGCAGGATCGTCGTCTTCTCCGCGATCGACAACCTGACCAAGGGCGCGTCGGGCCAGGCGATCCAGAACATGAACATCCTCTTCGGCCTCGATGAGATGATGGGCCTCAGGTAACAAGAACGCAAAGAAACGAACGTGTGGGTATGAAGACTCCCAGAGCCGTCGATTCGGCCATCCGTTGCCTGTGGAGTGGCAGCGTCAAGGCCGAAGGACTTGGCGATGGGGTCACCCGGTTCGGAAAAGGCCATCGCCAAGCTGCGCTTGACGCTGCCACCCACCGCTCAGGATGACAGCTACCGGGTGATAGAGGACGGACGAAAAGAAGCGAAAGAAGAAATACAACAACCGGAAACCGGACAGGGCCGCCATGAGTCAGGGGACATTGAAAGTCGCGACATGCCAGTTTGCCGTCAGCGCTTCGATCAAGCGCAACGCAAACGCCATGGGCAGATTCCTGCGCGAGGCGAAGGAGACGGGGGCGGAAATCGTTCATTTCTCCGAGTGCGCCTTGAGCGGGTACGTGGGGACCGACTTCCCGAATTTCGAAGGGTACGACTGGGACCGGCTCAAACAGGAGACGTGGGGGCTGATGGCCCTGGCCGGCGAGCTCGGCCTGTGGGTGGTGCTGGGCAGCACGCATCCGCTGACGCCGCCGAACAAGCCGCACAACAGCCTGTATCTCATCAACGCCCAGGGCAAGATCGTCGACCGCTACGACAAGCGCTTCGGTACGCCCGGGGACGTGCGGCGGCTCACCTCCGGCAACCGGTTCGTCACCTTCACGCTCAACGGCGTCAAGTGCGCCCTGCTGATCTGTTTCGATCTGCGGTTCCCCGAGCTGTATCGCGAGCTGTACAAGCAAGGCGTCCACTGTCTCTTCCAGTCGTTCTACAACGCCCGCCAGAGCGGCCCCAGCGTCCACACGCACATCATGCGTCAGACGATGCAGTGCCGGGCCGCGACCAACCACTTCTGGGTGAGCATGGCCAACTCCAGCGGGTACTATTCGCCCTATCCGTCCTGCTTCATCCAGCCCGACGGGATAATCGTCTCCCAGCTCAGGGCCAATCGCCCGGGCATGACCGTCAACACCGTCGACCTGGGCCGCACGTTCTACGACCCGATGAAGGGCTTCCGCGAAACGGCCCTCGCCGGCAAGCTCACCAACGGCCCCGAAACCCTCGACGACCCCCGGTCCAGGAGCGTGACAGAGCTTTAGAAGCACGCCGCACCGCGTATCGAGATACTTGGCTGCGCGGTCGGTTGCGACCCGTTCTTGATGGAAGGGAGCATTCATGGCCAGCACTACAACGCGACGTCACTTTCTCAAGGCGCTCGGAATCGCTTCTCTCTCAGCGGCAGCCATGCCCGGCGCGACGGCGATTGCGGGCATGTCCCCCGGTCGATCCCGCGCCGCCAAGCCGAACGTCGTGTTCATCATGGCCGACGACATGGGCTGGGGTGACGTCGAGGCGTACAATCCCGAGTCGTTGATCCCCACGCCCAACATCAATCGACTGGCCCGCGAAGGCCGGAGTTTCGCCGATGCGCATTCGGCCGGGGCCCTCTGCTCGCCCACGCGCTATGGCATCATGACGGGCCGGTTCTACTGGCGAACACACAAGAGACATTCGCTGGTGATGCCGTACGACCCGCCCGTTATCCCGCCGGAGCGACTTACGTGGGGCCGGCTCATGCGCGAGTGCGGCTATCACACCGGGTACGTCGGCAAGTGGCACCTCGGTCTGTGGTACCCGTGCAAGAAACTGGACGGATTCCAGCGCCAGTACACCATGAACGAGGAGGACATCGACTTCGCCAAGCCCCTCGTCGGCGGGCCCTGCGGTCTCGGCTTCGACTACTTCTTCGGCACCGCCGGGTGTTCCACCAGCGACGCCCCCTACTGCTTCATCCGGAACGACCGGTGGGTAGGGACGCCTTCGGTACCCACGCCGGCGGACATGAACGAGCAACCCGGCGTATACCCCGGCCTCATGGTCGCCGACTGGGACCAGGAGAAGGTGGACATGCAGTTGGCCGAAGAGGCCGTGGGATTCATCGCCAATCACGTGAAG
Organism: Sedimentisphaerales bacterium; assembly: GCA_016932895.1. Next base: position 8,890 of record JAFGCA010000625.1, read on the forward strand.
GAAAATCCGGACCGACCGTTCTTTCTTTACTATGGGCTGTCGGCCCCGCACATCCCGTGGATCACGCCGCCGTTTATCCGCGGCGCGAGCAAGGCGGGGCCCCGCGGCGATCTCAACGCCCTGGTCGACTGGTGCGTCGGAGAAATCCGCAAAGCCCTGGAGACCCACGGCATTATGGACGAGACGATTGTGATCTTCACCAGCGATAACGGGCCGCGTAAAGGTGTCAACGGCCACCGCTCCGCCGGGCCCTTCCGAGGCTACAAAAACAGCGCTTATGAGGGCGGACATCGTGTGCCGTTCATCGTTCGCTGGCCCGAGAAGGTCAAGGCCAACACGCGGTCCGACGTCCCCGTCAGCCTCAATGACATGATGGCGACGTTCGCCGAGTTTCTGGATTACAAGCTGCCGAACGATGCGGCCGAGGACAGCTTCAGCATCCTGCCCGCCCTACTCGGCCGCGACTCGGACGTGCGAGACAGACCGGCGTTGATCTCCGACACCGGCGGTCACGTCTCCGACCACGGCGATTTCGCGCTCCGTCAGGGCAAATGGAAGCTCGTCGAGCTGCAACCCGGGCGGTCCGGCCGGCGCACCAGCGTGGAATACGAGTTGTACGACATGGACGCCGACCCCCATGAGACAAACAATCTCGCCCCTACCCACCCCGAGAAGGTGGAAGAGATGAAGCGTCTTCTCAGCGCGTGCAAGCAGCAAGGTCTGAGGCTTGCCAAGCCCGCGCCCGCCCGCCGGCGTTAGCCCAACAGCCCGTCGCGCCGGCCGGCGAAAACGCTTGCCTGGCAACGACTCTTGGGATTATGATCTGATCATGAGAGAAGAGGTACGAAATTGGTTCAAACAGGCTGAGGCGGATTTACGCAGCGCGTACAACTGTAGAGAAGCAGGCGACTACTACATGTCGGTCTTCGCCTCTCAACAGGCTGCGGAGAAAGCTCTTAAAGCCTTGAGCCTGTTCAAGCTCAGGGAATATCCGAAGGGACATTCGATCATCTACCTCGCGCAGCGCGTGGAGGTCCCCGAATCAATGATGTCGGGAATACGGGATCTGAACCCGGAATACCTGAGTACGCGTTATCCAGACATGGCCGCCGGGATTCCCGCCGAGTTGTACGACGACACGATTTCCGCACGTCATTTCAAGACGGCACAGGAGGTTCTCGCTTGGATCAGAGAACAGATGCAAGAATAGAGGACTTCGTCGCAAGGGTGCGAAGGAAGTACAGGATTACCCAGGCCGTGTTCTTCGGCAGCAGGGCAAGAGGAGATTACCTCGCCGACAGTGACTATGACATCGTCCTGGTCTCGCCGGACTTTGAAGGCGTGTTCTTCAGCCAGCGATCGGCCCTGATGTACGATTTCTGGCAGCACTGGCCCCTCGAAATCGAGCCGCTGTGCTACACGCCCGAGGAGTTCGAGAAAAAGAAGGGACAGATAGGCATTGTCAGCGAAGCGGTCAAGGAAGGTACGGTTCTGTAGGAGAGTTGACGGCCCGCGTGGGTGACTGTGAGACCGTTCGTGATGAAGTTGCTGCGCGCAATGCCTGGAACTGGGCTGTGGCAGTGAGATAGCGAATCCATACACGCGCTCTTCGGGATATGTCAATATAGCGAAGAACAGTGGACGGCAACGATGATCAGAAACACGCCTGAATATGAAGCGTTCTGCCGAAAGCAGATGGCAGAGGACGACCTCTCGTACGAGGAGGCCCGGCGTATCTACGAAGCCCTGCACCGGGAGGCCCTGGCTCTGGGAGCCATCAGCTCAGCGAACATCTGGGATGGGTTCGAAACAGATCTGCGAATTGCCAAGGCAATCAACGGACTACCATCGTGATAACCTCACTAATCAAGAGAATTGCCCGACAGCTTGATGCAAGCGGCATTGCCTACATGATCATCGGCGGCCAGGCTGTCCTGCTGTACGGCAGAGCCCGCCTGACGCGGGAGATTGACGATGAGAACGAATGTTGTACTTGACGACAATCTGATGGAGACGGCCTTGGAGCTTTCAGGATACAAGACCAAAAAAGAGGCCCTCGAAGCAGCACTGAGATTGCTGATCGACGTGCACCGTCACAGGAGATCAGGCCATTTCAAACCCGGGGCAAGTACGATCAGCAAATCGAATCAGTTGAACGAATCATAGGATGTGAACAATGGAAAACGGCACAGTGACGGCGCCGCGGGGGTTTTTGGCGGCGGGGTTGAGTTGTGGGATTAAGGTTTCGGGAAAGGCCGACATCGGTTTGTTAGTCTGTCCGGATGGCGCGACGGCGGCGGCGGTTTTTACGACGAACCGGATCACCTCGGCAGCGGTGCAGGCCTGCCGGGAGCACGTGCGAAGCCGAAAAGTCTACGCGGTGGCGGTCAACTCGGGTAATGCCAACGCCTGCACCGGCAATAGAGGTCTGGCGAACGCGGTGAAGATGTGCGGCGCCGCGGCGCAACACGTGGGTGCCAAAATCGAGCAGGTTCTCGTGGCCTCGACGGGCATCATCGGCGAACAACTGCCCGTCCAGAAGGCCATCGACGGGATCGAGACAGCCGCCGCTCGGCTTTCCGACTCGCCGAAGGCGGGCCTGGCCTTTGCCAAGGCCATTATGACCACGGACACCAGGCCCAAGCAGGCGGTTCGCCGGCTGCGGATCTCGGGCCGGGACGTCACGATCGCCGGCGTGGTCAAGGGCGCCGGCATGATCGGCCCCAACATGGCCACGACGCTGCTGTTTCTCACGACCGACGCGGCGATCACGAAAGCGCTTCTGGCGGCGGCCCTGAAGGAGGCCGTGGGCAATTCGCTCAATAAGCTCACCGTCGACGGCCACCAGAGCACCAACGACACGGCCATCCTGCTGGCCTCGGGCCTGGCGGGCCACCGCCCGATCACGAGCCGGTGCCCGCGCTACAAGAAGTTCGCCGGCGCCCTGCTCGATCTGTGTGCCGATCTGGCGCGGCAGATGGCCCTCGACGCCGAGGGCGCGACCCGCATGTTCAAGGTGGTCGTCCAGGGTGCGGCTTCGCAGGCCGAGGCCGCCCGGGCCGCACGGGCCGTGGCGGATTATCCGCTCGTCAAGTGCGCCGTGCACGGGGGCGATCCCAACTGGGGGCGGATCATCTGCGCCGTCGGCTCGTCGGGCGTGCGGCTCAACCCCGCCCGGCTCTCCTGCAAGCTGGACAACCTGTACGTGTTTCGCAACGGCAGTCCGGCCAGATTCGACGAGAAGAAGGCCACCCGCATCGTCTCCCAGCGCGAGCACACCATCACCGTGAATTTGGGCGCGGGCCGGGCCGGCGATTTCTGCTACGGATGCGACCTGACCGCCGAATACGTCCGCATCAACGCCCAATACCATACATAAGACGCCGAAACACGGCTTTCGATAACAACAGCTCGCCGTACGCACGGTCACGCGCAGCGATTTCTATCCGCTGTCCCCGAAAAAGAGTTGAAAAAGGACTTCATTTCGGTACACTGGCGGGAATTTTCCAGTGAGTCTATGCGCAAAGCTAACCGCATCATTCGAAAGGAGTGAAAAAAGTGAGAGCGCTGAAGAGAATTGTGGGGTTGTCGGTGCCGATTCTGGCCCTGAGCACGGCGGCCATGGCCCAGACAGCCGAAGCACCCGAGGCCGTTCAAACCGGCGGCACGCCCTTGACCTGGTGGATCGCCCCGCTCATGTCGCTTCTGGCCCTGGGATTTGCCTTCTACTTCTACAAGAAGATGATGGAAGCCCCGGAAGGCACCGAAAAGATGATCGAGATCGCCCGGCACGTACGCGAAGGCGCCTACGCGTATCTGTTCCGCCAGTACAGCGTCGTTACGGTGGTTTTCGTGGTCCTGCTGGCGATCTTCGCCTTCCTGGCCTACAAGGGCGTGCAGAATCCGTTCGTTCCGGTGGCGTTTCTGACCGGCGGCTTCTTCAGCGGCCTGTGCGGCTTTTTGGGCATGAAGACGGCCACCAACGCCTCGGCCCGCACCGCCCAGGGCGCCAGCAAGAGCCTCAACAGCGGCCTGCAGGTGGCCTTCCGCTCCGGTGCCGTGATGGGTCTGGTCGTCGTGGGCTTCGGCCTCTTCGACATTTCCATGTGGTACCTGATCCTGGACAAGGTCGTTTACACCGCCGCCCACATGAAGGAGGGCCTGACGTTGTTCGGCCTGCCGCTGGTCAAGGCGGGGATGGAAGCGGATCACAAGCTCGTCGAAATCACCACGACGATGATCACGTTCGGCATGGGTGCCTCGACGCAGGCTCTGTTCGCCCGTGTCGGCGGCGGCATCTACACCAAGGCCGCCGACGTGGGAGCCGACTTGGTCGGGAAGGTCGAAGCGGGCATCCCGGAAGACGATCCGCGTAACCCGGCCACCATCGCCGATAACGTGGGCGACAACGTGGGCGACGTCGCCGGCATGGGCGCCGACCTGTACGAGAGCTACTGCGGCTCGATTCTGGCTACCGCCGCTCTGGGGGCGGCCCTGACGTTGGGGACGCTACCCGAAGGCATCACGCCGCTGAAGGCCGTGCTGGCGCCGATGGTCGTCGCCGGCCTGGGGATTCTGCTGTCCCTCGTCGGGATCTTCATGGTTCGATGCAAGGAGGACGCCAGCCAGAAGAACCTGCTGCGGGCCCTGCTCGTCGGGACATTGGGCAGTTCGGTTCTGATCATTGTCGCAGTGGCCGTTCTGGCGGCCCTCCACTGGATCACCTGGGGCATATTCGGTTCGGTGATTTCAGGCCTGGTCGCCGGTGTGCTCATCGGCCAGTTTACCGAGTACTACACCTCCGACGAATACAAGCCGACGAGAGGCATCGCCGAGCAGGCCAACATGGGCCCGGCCACAACCATCATTGACGGCCTGGCCACCGGCATGTACTCGGCGGGCCTGCCGGTGATCACGATTGTGATCGGCATCCTGTGTGCCTTCGGTTTCGCCGGCGGCTTCACGAACATGGCCATGGGCCTTTACGGCATCGGCTTTGCGGCCGTCGGCATGCTCGCGACCCTGGGTATCACCCTGGCAACCGACGCGTACGGCCCCATCGCCGACAACGCTGGTGGAAATGCCGAAATGGCCGGTCTGGGCGAAGAGGTGCGTAAGCGCACCGACGCCCTGGATTCGCTGGGCAATACCACCGCCGCCACGGGCAAGGGCTTCGCCATCGGCTCGGCGGCCCTGACCGCCATGGCCCTGCTGGCGGCCTATATCGAAGAGGTCCGCATCTGGATCGGCCGACTGGCCAGCGAAAGCGCCGACGGCCTCTACCGGGTCGGAAACGTGGTCTTCTACCGGGGTTCCGAAGCCAGCGCAGAGGTCAAAGCGGCCTTCGCTGCCCTGCAAGAGGACGGATTGAGCCTGGTCGGCAACGCCGGCGCTTTGATGGAGCACTTCGTCGAGGCCTACAACCTCACGATCATGAACCCGAAGCTCATCGGCGGCCTGTTCATCGGCGCCATGATGGCCTTTGTCTTCAGCGCGATGACGATGAAGGCGGTCGGTCGAGCCGCCGGCGCCATGGTTAACGAAGTCCGCCGGCAGTTCAAAGAGATCGCCGGGATCATGGAAGGCACGGGCAAGCCCGACTATGCTCGCTGCGTGGCGATCTCCACCAAGGGGGCTCAGAAGGAAATGCTTCTGCCTTCTGTGTTGGCGATTATCGTCCCCGTCGTCACCGGGTTGCTTCTGGGCGTCGCGGGCGTCATGGGCCTGCTGGTCGGCGGTCTGACCGCCGGCTTCGTCCTCGCCATCACGCTCAACAACGCCGGTGGGGCCTGGGACAACGCCAAGAAGTACATCGAGAAGGGCGCCCACGGCGGCAAGGGCTCCGAGGCTCACAAGGCCGCCGTCGTCGGCGACACCGTCGGCGACCCCTGCAAGGACACCTCGGGTCCGAGTCTGAACATCCTGATCAAGCTGATGACCATGGTCAGCGTGGTCTTCTCGGGCGTGATCGTCAAGTTCGCCCCGCAGATCAGCGAATGGCTGCATCTGGGCGGACAGTAAGCCGGCCGGAATCCGTGGCGTTCGTGGGTCCAATGCGACTGCACGGTTGACGCGGCGGAGACAACAAGGTAAGGTACGAGGGTGGCCAATTTCATTCTTGGCCACCCTTTCTATTTTCCCGATGAGGATAATGTCATTGACTGATAAAGGCAACAAACAGGCGAGAGAGTTCGCCCTGGCCGCGGCACGGGTGGCCGACGAGCGGCATTGCACCGATATCGTCGTGCTCGACCTGACGGGCATGTCGCCGGCCACCGATTATTTCGTGATCGCCACGGGAACCAGCGACCGCCAAATGCGGACCGTCGCCGACGAGATTTCCGAGGCCGGCAGAAACCAGGGATTCGGACGCTTCGGCCGCGCCGGCTACGAGCAGGCCCGATGGATCCTCCTCGATTTCGTCACCGTCGTCGTGCACATCTTCGACAGCGAATACCGCGACTACTACGACCTCGAACTCCTCTGGGGCGATGCCACGAGAATTGATTATTGATTATTGACGATTGATTATTTGATGAAGACCCTCCTTGATATCCTTGAGACAGAGTTTAGCCGAACAATGACTGCCGTGACAGGCGTGAACGACTGTGCGGCTATTGTGCGGCCGGCTACGGATGCGAAGTTCGGGGATTACCAGGTCAACGGCGTCATGGGCCTGGGCAAGAAGCTCAAGACGAATCCGCGCAAGCTGGCGGAATCCGTGGTCGAGAAGGTGGACGTCAGCGACATGTGCGAGCCGCCCGAAGTGGCGGGACCGGGGTTCATCAATCTGCGGCTCAAGCCCGACTACGTCGCCACACAACTGCTGCGGATCAATGCCGACGGCTCCGGCCGGCTCGGCATTGAGGCAGCCGACGACGCCCAGACCGTCGTCGTCGATTTCTCCAGTCCCAACGTCGCCAAGCAGATGCACGTGGGCCACCTCCGCAGCACCATCATCGGCGACGCCATCTGCCGCCTCCTCGACTTCCTCGGACACAACGTCATCCGCCAGAACCACATCGGCGACTGGGGCACCCAGTTCGGCATGCTCATCAATTACATGTTTCACGTCCATACCGCATCGAGAATGCAAAAGGTCTCCGGGAATCAGCCCCAAGAGGCGCTTGCGCTTGAGGACACGGAAGAGTTGTATCGCCGGGCCAAGAAGGAATATGACTCCGATCCTGAATTCGCAGAGGGATCGAGAGCGTACGTCGTAGGGCTCCAGCGAGGTGATCCGGAAGTCCTGAAGCAATGGCAGGAAATCGTCGATCTCTCCATGGACGAATGCCAGAAGATCTACGACCGTCTCGGGGCCACGCTGAAGCGGGAAGATGTCTGCGGCGAGAGTTTCTACAACGACAGGCTCTCGGTCGTCGTCGGCACGCTGGAGAAGAAGGCACTGGCCGTGGAGTCTGACGGAGCGATCTGTGTGTTTCCCGAGGGATTCAAGAACAAGGAAGGCCAGGCGCTGCCGTTTATTATTCGCAAGAGCGACGGGGCCTATTTGTACGCCACGACGGACTTGGCGGCGCTGCGTTATCGTGTCGGCGAGCTGCACGCCGACAAGATCGTTTACGTGACGGATGCGCGGCAGAGCCTGCACTTCGAGATGCTCTTTGCCGTGGCAGACATGGCGGGCTGGGACACGCGCGACGGAAAGAAGATCGACCTGTCACACGTGACATTCGGCAGTGTCCTGGGCGAGAACGGCAAGCCGCTGAAGACGCGCTCGGGCGAGAACGTCAAGCTCCGGGACCTGCTCGACGAAGCGGTGGACCGGGCGAAGGCCGTGGTCGAAGAGAAGAACCCGGAGCGGTCGGACGAGGAGAAGAAGAACATCGCCGAGGCCGTCGGTATCGGCGCGGTCAAGTACGCCGACTACTCCAACAATCGCGAGAGCGACTACGTCTTCAGCTTCGACAAGATGCTCGCGATGGACGGCAATACCGCCCCGTACATGCAATATGCCTACGCCCGCATCAAGTCCATCGAGCGTAAGGCCGAGAGCAAGGGCGTGAGCGTCGAAGACGAGCTGGCCGATGTCACGACGCTGGACCTGAGCGAGCCGACGGAACTGGACCTGGCCAAGCACCTGATCCGCTATGCGGACGCGATCGAATCGGCTGCGACCGACTATCGCCCGAACTACCTGACGTCGTACCTCTACGAGCTGGCCCAGAAGTTCAGCGCGTTCTATACGAATTGCCCCGTCCTCGACGCCCCGGCCGAAAAGCGACCGACGAGACTGCTGCT
>JAFGCA010000626.1 GCA_016932895.1 Sedimentisphaerales bacterium
CATCCCGCCCTGCGTGATGGCGCCGAGGTCGGTGATGATGTCGCCGAACATGTTGCCCGTGACGATCACGTCGAACCACTCGGGGTTTTTGACCATCCACATGCACGTGGCGTCGACGTGGTAGTAGTCGCGGCGGATGTCGGGGTACTCGGCCTGGCCCATCTCGTGGAAGGCACGCTCCCAGAGATCGTAGATGAAGGTCAGCACGTTGGTCTTGCCGCAGAGGGCCAGCGTGTTCTCGTCGCCCTTTCCGCGAGCCTTCTTGCCGTGCTTTTCGGCGTACTCGAAGGCGTACTTGAGACAGCGGTCCACCTGGAATCGATTGTAGACCGCCGACTGGACCGCCACTTCGTTGGGCGTGCCCTTCATCGTGAAGCCGCCGGTGCCGGTGTAGGCGTCGCCGGTGTTCTCGCGGACCACGACGTAGTCGATCTCGGCCGGGCCCTTGTCCTTCAGCGGCGTCTCGACGCCCGGATAGAGCTTCACGGGGCGCAGGTTGATGTACTGGTCCAGCTCGAAGCGGGCCTTCAGCAGGATGCCTTTCTCCAGGATGCCCGGCGCCACGTCCGGGTGTCCGATCGCACCCAGCAGAATCGCGTCGAACTGACGCAGCTCCTCGATGGCACTGTCGGGCAGCGTTTCGCCCGTGCGCTTGTATCGCTCGCCACCGAAATCGAACTCGGTCAACTCGACGTTGAAATCAAACTTGCCGGCGGCGGTCTTCAACACCTTGACCGCCTCGACCGTCACTTCCGGCCCCGTCCCGTCGCCGGGAATTACTGCAATCTTGTACACCTTCGATTCTCCTTTTCTAAAACGTCATACGACTATCGTCTGAAGTCTATTCCTTACGGTTCGGATTCGGCGAGGGCATCGCCGCGTCGACTTCGTCTCTCCATTCGTGCAGCATCTGCCGCAGCTTGCCCGCCATCCGGGGCTTCTCGGCGGCCAGGTCCTGCTGCTCGCCGATATCGTCCCGGAGATTATACAGTTCGATGTGGTTGTCCTCATAGAACTCTATCAGTTTGTAGTCGCCGAGGCGAATCGCGCCGCCCGGGGAGCCGCCCTGATTGCCATAGTGGGGATAATGCCAGTAGATCGCGCGGTCTTCCTGGGGGCCGCGCTGTCGGAGCAGGCCGACCATGCTGCGCCCGTCCAGATGTTGCTGCGGTTTCGAGGGCACACCCGCCATCTCCAGGATCGTCGGGTAGAAATCCGTGCTGATCACCGGTTCGTGGCAGATGCCGCCGGCTTCGATTTGTCCGGGCCAGCGAACCATCATCGGTTCGCGAATACCGCCTTCGTAGAGCCAGCCTTTGCCGGCCCGCAGGGGCAGGTTGCAGGTCGGGTGGCCTTCGGAGGTGGAAAGGCCACCGTTGTCGGACATGAAGAAGACCACGGTGTTCTCCGCCAGGTCCAGACGGTCCAGCGCGTCGAGGACCTTGCCGACCGCCTGATCCATCGCTTCGACCATGCCCCCGTAGACGGCGTGGTCCTGCACCAGCCGCACCTTGCGAGCGCCCTCCTTGCCCCAGGCGGGACCTTCGTGATCTACGCTCTTGGCCTTCTTCTCGTACTTGGCCCGCAGGTCCGCTCGCGCCATCAAGGGCGTGTGGACCGAATAGAACGCCAGATATGCCAGGAAGGGCTGGTCCTTGTTCGCCTTGATGAACCGGCACGTTTCGGTCGCCAGCCGGTCGGGCAGATGCTCTCCGGCCGGACCATCGGGGAGCCTGGGATTGCCGTACGGGGAGAAGTATTTCTTGCCTCCGTACGGGCCGCCGCGCTCGATCCCGCCCTTGTTGACGTCGAAGCCCTGGTCCTCCGGATAGAAACCTTCCCCACCCAGGTGCCATTTGCCCGCGAAGAACGTCGCATACCCGTGTTGCTTGAGCGCTTCGGCCAGCGTCACTTCTTCCAGCGGCAGACGGTCGCGGTAACGAGCAGGCAGCAGCGCTCTGTTCTTTCTCCATTGAGGTCCCACCGTATCCGGCTGCGGAGCGCCGAAATAATCGGTCGTCCTCAGCCGCGCCGGGTATTTGCCCGTCATGATGCTGGCCCGCGTTGGCGAGCAGACCGGGCAGGCCGCGTAGGCGTTGGTGAAGCGCATGCTTCCCGCCGCCAGCCGATCCACGTGCGGCGTCTCGTAGAACGTGCTGCCGAAGCACCCCAGGTCCGTCCAGCCCAAATCGTCCACGAGAAAGAACACGAAGTTCGTTCTCTTGCGGTCTTGGGCGAAAAGTCGTTGTGTCGGTCCGCACGCCGGTACCAATGCCGCCGCGCTCAGGGCCTTCAAGAAATCACGTCGATTCATATGTTTCTCCTCGTTTCTCCTGACGGTCCGCTCAGCGATCAAAGCGGATCCCTGTGGCGTTCTCGATGGTGAAGTTTCCGTCCTGCGGCTTGCTGATGTGCTTGCCGTTGATGCGCACGTTCTCGAAGATGACGTTTCGTACGCTGTGCTCGCTGTCGTCGTAGCCGATCAGATACGACCTCGGCATCTTCCCGGCCGTCACTTCGACGTTTTTGAAATGGACGTTTCTGATCCGGCCGCGGCGTTTGGCGTATCTGCCCAGCTCGTCTCCGCTCACGGGCATCCACTGTCCCAGCTTGCTGCGCTTGCGCTTGGGGTTCTGCCGGTGGTACTCGCGGGGGCAGTCGCCGCTGTAGATCGACAGGCCGATGCGAAACTCCACGAGCTTGTCCCTGGGGTCCTCGACGCGGATGTCCTCGTAGAGGATGTTCTCCACGGTGGCCCAATCGCCGTTGTGGATCGTAAAGACCCCGCCGCTCTGCACGTGGATGACGTCGCAATCCTTGAAGAGGATGTCCCTGACGCAGTTCGTCTGTAGCTCGAACCCGATCTCCACGGCGTTGCCCCATTCGGCATTCCAGAGTACCGTGTTGACCACGGCCACGCCGGCGACATCCTGGAGCCCGCTTTCGCCTTCCTCGAAATAGCCGGGCGAGGCCTTGATCGCGATGCAGTCGTCCTTCGTCCGGACGAAGCAGTTCGTCACCGCCAGATTCTCGCAGCCCACGACGTCGATCCCGTCGTCGTTGTCCCGCCAGCCGATGATCTTGACGTTGTCGATCTTGACGTTCTTCGACTTCATCGGCACCAGGGTCCAGCCGTAGCTGTTGAGCAGGGTCACGCCGCTCATTTCGACGTCGGTGCAACCGGAGAGCCTGACCATGTTCGTCTTGAAGTCGCGGCCCGTGGCGTCCAGGATGCCGCGTCCGAGGATGCGTACGTTATGGGCGTTCTGCGCGCGGATGCGGCCGTGTACGATGGCGCCACCGGCGATGTAGAGCGTCTCGTCGCTGGCGAGCACGATCTCACCGGCCTCGTGGATTTTGCCCGCCTCGAAGTAGCGCACGTTCTTATCACCGGGCTTGGGGACGCGTTTCTCGGGCGGATCGGCGAAGAGAAACAGCGGCCGCTTGATGTCGCCGTCCAGCTCGATGCTCAACTTGCAGGGTCGCTCTGCATCGAAGTGGATCGTCTCATTCTCAACGGCGTATTCGATCGCTTCGTTCTTCGGCCGGATGTCTACCCGCTCGAACTCATGTTGCACCGTCACGGCCACATGCGCTTTCCCGGAAAAGGAGAACTGCGAAAACGCCGCCACCTTCGAATCATGGACGAACACCTCCCGGCCATCGACCCTGACCTGGAAGTCCTTCGCCCGCGCCGCTGCCTGTGGGGTCGCATAAAGAGTGACTTTCGCTCTGGCTCCCTCACACGCTGCCGCAAGCACCGCGAGCATCGTCAGCAGACCCAGCCATCTTCGCGTTCCCATGTCGTCCCCTCTCATCTTGCGGCGCGCTCTCTGGAAGCGATCCACGTGGGATAATCGTCGCGCGGCTCGCCTTCGGGCATGCGGGCGTTCATCGCGCTGCGCCAGGCGTGCAGCATGCGACGCAGCTCCGCCGCCTTCAGAGGCATGCGGCTCGCCAGATCGTCCTGCTCGCCGATATCGTTCTTGAGATCGTACAGTTCGATACGCCCATCCTCATACCACTCGATCAGCTTGTACTTTCCGGCGCGCACCGCGCCGCTGGGGCGGTTGCCGCTGCCGTGGTAGTGCGGGTAGTGCCAGTAGATCGCCTCGCGCCGCAGCGTACCCGTTCGTTTCAACAGGGGCACGAGACTGAGACCGTCGGCGTGCTGTCGCGGCCTATGCGGCAGGCCCGCCATCTCCAGCATCGTCGGATAGAAGTCCGTGCTCGTCACCGGCTCGTGACATACGCTGCCCGCCTCGACCACTCCCGGCCATTTGATCAGCATCGGCTCGCGAATCCCGCCTTCGTAGAGCCAGCCCTTGCCTGCCCGCAGCGGCAGGTTGCACGTCGGGCCCTCGCGCCCGACGGTGGAGAGCCCGCCGTTGTCGGACATGAAGATCACGATCGTGTTGTCGTCCAGCCCCAGTTCTTCGAGCTTGTCCAGGACGCGCCCAACGCTCTCATCGACGCTTTGCACCATGCCCGCATAGACGGCGTGGTCCTGCACCATCCGCGTCTTGTAGCGCCCGTAAACGCCCTTGGCGTGCGGGCCCGTCGGCTCGGGCAGGTCCTCAGCCTTGGCCTCGTACTTGTCCGCCAGTTCCTTCTTCGATTCCAGCGGCGTGTGCACCGCGTAGTGCGAAAGATAGAGCAGAAACGGTTTGTCCCTGTTCGCTTCGAGGAACTTCAGCGATTCGTCCGTGAGACGGTCGGTCAGGTACTCGCCTTCCTTTCCGCCTTCCGGCATCGTCTCCAGCTTGCGCTTGCGTTTCTCGTAGGGGTAGAAGTACGTCGGCGGCGCGCCGGAGAAATCCCCGCCGATATTGACGTCGAAGCCCTGACGGTCGGGATAGTACGTGCGCCTCGTCTCGTCCCGCGTGGAGAGGTGCCACTTGCCGACGAAGCCGGTCGCGTAGCCGGCCTCCTTCAGCGCCTCGGCAATCGTCACCTCTTCCAGCGGCATGTACTCGCGGTAGGCGGTGGGCGTCTGAGGCCCGCCGATCCATTGCGTGATGCCGAGCCGGGCCGGGTACTTGCCCGTCATGATGCTCGCCCGCGTCGGCGAGCACACCGGGCAGGCGGCGTAGGCGTTCGTGAAACGCATCCCCTGCGCCGCCAACCGGTCGACGTTTGGCGTCTCATAAAACGTGCTGCCGTAGCAGCCCAGGTCCTTCCAGCCCATGTCGTCGATCAGGAAGAACACGAAGTTGGGCCTTTTCGACGGCGCCCGCCGTTTGCCTCCGTCGCCAAGGCCTGCGGCCTTGACGCTGCCACCCAATCCCAGCACGGCCGCCGCGGCGCCTGTGGCCTTGAGAAACGTACGCCTGTCTAACAAATCTGCTTGCACGATTCTGACACCGCCTTTCTTGCTAACACTCTTGTCCAAAGCTGAGAAAACCATGAACCTTGTCCGTCGATAATGGGTCTGCATATCGCCTCGATCTCTTCTACAATCCTCTTCACACCAGACTCCATCGGATCCTTTACGCCTGAGGACCATATCACTGCCTCGTGTTTCTCGATCTGTTTCTCAGTACCGTCTCTGGTGTCGTTGCCTCGCCGTAGTCGGTCGGCCCAGAGCACAGCCAGACACATCGCCGAGACTCGTATCTTGATAACGACGTCTCTCATTTCGTCAAAGGGTTTTGCTCTGTCCCGCCCGAATCTCGCCATGAATCGGAAACGGAGCGTATACAACTGATCAAGGATTTCTCCATGATCCTGAATCCTTTTGACCACCACGTGTGCTTGGTCTCTGGCCTGTTTCTGCTCCGATCGCTCACTTTCCTCTGGCGTACGCGTTTGTCCCTCAGATGCATAGGATCCGGGGCACCGAATAGCCTCGATCGCGCGTTCGGCGCGATAAAACAAGCACAGAACATCCTCAGCCAGTTCGATATCACGCTTGCCTTTGAACTCGTGTCTCCAAGCGATCACGCCAACAATCGCGGCAAGGGAGGCGGCAATCACTGCGATATAACTAAGCAATTCAACCACGCTCATCGTTGCCTGATCGCCTCCTGCCGCTCTTCGCGTGGCGGCATCTACTCCAATTGTGCCTTCTGCTCTCGGCGAGGACAACTCGTCCTCTGAAGATGCCTGGTCCTGTCCGCTCGGTGCCGGCGTTACCGCCATGAGGGCCAGGACAAGGGCAAAGAGTATCCCAGAACGCGTCCGCATCGCCCATCTCCCCTCGTTAGTCGATACCCGTTTTCTTTATGTGGTTGAGCAAGCCGCCGTCTTTGATGATCTCCAGGGCGAAATCGGGAAGGGGTTGAAAGCCGATCTCGGCGCCGCTGGTCTTGTCCTGGATCGTGCCGGCGTCGTAGTCGATCTCGATCTCGTCGCCGTCGGCGATCTTCTCCACGGCGTCCGCCGACTCGATCAAATAGAATCCGCAGTCGATCGCATTGCGATAGAAAATCCGCGCGAAGCTCTTGGCGATCACCGTCTGCACCTTCGCCCCGCGAATCGCCCAGACTGCGTGCTCGCGCGACGACCCGCAGCCGAAATCCTCGCCCGCCACGATCACATCGCCCGCCTGAACCTTGCTCACAAACTCCGCGTCAAGGTCCTCCAGACAATGCTTCGCCAGCTCCTGCTCATCATCCGTATTCAAATACCGAGCCGGAATGATCTCATCGGTATTGACGTGGTCCCGTTGGTAGACATGTGCCTTTGCCATAACGTCCTCACTCTTCACGAAATCCAAAACTGGTTTGAATCAAATATCGAAATACAAAAATCAAACCGACAAATCAAAAATCATCTCTTGCCTTCTAAAATTCTTCCGCATGGGCTAAAGCCCATCCTACGTCACCCGGTGATTCTGAAATCTACCTTGTCTCCGTCTGTGTCTGACTCTCGGGCGGGCTCCAGGTTTTGTCGGGGCCCATTGCGAAGCCGAGAATCACCAGCACGATGAAGATCACCACGATCACGATCAGAATGAATCGTCTGTGTTTCCTCATCATTTTCATCAGCGACCTGGCCATCGCAGGCACCTCTCTTGCAAATCCTAATTCCTAATCTCTAAATCCTAAACAATTTCGAAATTCAAATTTTCGAATACTCCCAAGCTACTGACTCTTCGTCACGATAGCGCCGAATATGCGTGGCAGGTGTAGGATGGGCAACTCGTTGCCCATGCGGATTCTGTTTTGAGCCTTTGCGTTTGGTCATTTGAATTTGTTTAGGATTTAGTGTTTAGAGTTTAGGGTTTCTCACAGATATCGCCTGGGATCCGCCAGCTTCCCTTCCACCGCGCTGGCTGCGGCGGTGGCGGGGCTGGCGAGGTAGACTTCACTCTTGGGGCTTCCCATCCGGCCGACGAAGTTGCGGTTGGTGGTGCTGACGCACTTCTCACCTTCGGCCAGGACGCCCATGAAGCCGCCCAGACACGCTCCGCAGGTCGGTGCGGCGATGACGCAGCCGGCGTTGTAGAAGACGTCGAACAGCCCTTCGTCCTTCGCCTGCTTCCAGATCGTCGGCGTCGCCGGCACGATCAGCGTGCGGATCGCGACCTGCTTGCCTTCCATGATCTGCGCGGCGATGCGAAGGTCCTCGATGCGCCCGTTCGTGCAACTGCCGATATACGCCTGGTCCATGGCCATGCCGGCACAGTTACCGATGGCAACCCCGCCGCTGGGTAGGTGCGGCAGGGCCACCATCGGTTCAATCGCCGAGCAGTCGAACGGTTCGGTAGCGACATACTCGGCATCCTCATCCGACGCAAAGACGGTATAGTCCTTTTTGTCGTTCAGATGCTCGTCCAGATAGGCCTTCGTGACGTCGTCGAATCCGATGACGCCGTTCTTGGCCCCGGCCTCGATGGCCATGTTCGTGATCGTCATACGCGCTTCCATCGACATCTCCGCCAGCGCCGGGCCCACAAATTCCATCGCCTGGTAGAGCGCTCCGTCCGTGCCGATCCGCGCGATCACCGCCAGGACGACGTCCTTGCTGTAGACCCCGGGCCCGAGCGAGCCGTTCAAGACGAACTTGATCGAGGCGGGCACCTTGAACCAGAGTTTGCCCGTGGCGATCGAGGCGGCCAGGTCGGTCGAGCCGATCCCCGTGCTGAACGCCGCCAGCGCGCCGTAGGTGCAGGTGTGCGAATCACCGCCCACGATCACCTCGCCCGGGCGGATGTGTCCCTGCTCGGGCAGCAGCGCGTGACAAACCCCGGCCCGGCCCAGCTTGTAGTAATATTTGATCTTATGGCGCTTCGCCCAGTCGTCGAGCCGCTTGTGCAGCTCGGCGCTCTTGACGTCCTTGGCCGGCTGAAAGTGGTCGGGCGTCACCACGATCTTCTCCGGATCGAAGACCTTGTCGATCCCCTTGGCCATCAGCATCGAAATCGCCGGCGGCGTCGTCACGTCGTGACACATCACCACGTCAATGTTCGCATCCACCAACTGCCCCGGCGCCACACGATCCAGCCCCGACGCCCGCGCCAATATCTTCTCCGTTATCGTCATTCCCATTGCTGTGTCCTCTACCTTCGCGGCCGGATCTGGTCGTCGCTACCGACCCGCTCTTTTTGCATTTTGCTCTGTCGTTTTGCTCTTTGCTTTTTGATTTCCTCAGAGTTCCGCTTTCACTTCCGGCGGTCCGCCCTGGGCGGTGACCATTCGGTTGAGGGCGTCGACGTAGGCCTTGGCGCTGGCTTCGATAATGTCGGTCGAGATGCCGCGGCCGATATAGGTTCGTCCGTCGTCGGTGATGCGCACCGTCGCCTCGCCGAGCGCCTCCTTGCCGCCGGTGACGGCGCGGATCGAGTAGTTCTGCAGTTTGGGCGAGAGGCCGGTGGCCGAGCGGATGGCCTCGTAGGCCGCATCGACCGGGCCGTCGCCGTAGGCCGCCGCCTGCTGGATCTCGTCCTTGATGCGCATCCGCACCGTCGCCGTCGGCAGCGTCCCCGTGCCCGAGGCGACCAGAAGATAGTCCAGTCGGTAGACGTGCTCGACCACGCGGACCTCGTCGTTGATGATGGCCGCGACGTCCTCGTCGAACACTTCCTTCTTCTTGTCCGCGATCTCCACGAAGCGGGCGTACGCCTGTTCCAGCTCGGTCTCGGTGAGCTTGTAGCCCATCTGTCGGCAGCGGTCGGCGAAGCCATGCCGACCCGTGTGACGCCCGAGCACCATGCGCGAGCCGCCCAGGCCGATCGTCTGCGGCGTCATGATCTCGTAGGTGCTCCGCTCCTTGAGGATGCCGTCGACGTGGATGCCCGACTCGTGTGCGAAGGCGTTGGCGCCGACGATGGCCTTGTTGGGCTGGATCACGAAGCCGGTCAGTTGCGAGACGAGCTGGCTCGTGCGGTAGATTTCCTTCGTGTGGATGTTGGTGGACAGCCCGTCGGCGCCGGAGGCGGCGAAGAAGTCGGCCCGCGTGTGGATCGTCATCACGACCTCTTCCAGGGCCGCGTTGCCCGCCCGCTCGCCGAGGCCGTTGACGGTGCACTCGACCTGCCGGGCGCCGTTTCGCACGCCGGCCAGTGAGTTGGCCACCGCCATGCCGAGATCGTTGTGACAGTGCGTGCTGATGACGCACTTGTCGATGCCGACAACGTCGCTCTTGAGCGTGGCGATGAGCCGGCCGTACTCGTACGGAAGCACGTAACCCACGGTGTCCGGGATATTTAGCGTCGTGGCGCCCGCCTCGATCACCGCCGCCAGAATCTCGATGAGGAACGGGATCTCGCTGCGGCAGGCGTCCTCGGGCGAGAACTCGACATCGTCGGTGAACTGCCGCGCCGCCTTGACCGCCGCGACCGCCATGCGGACCACCTCGTCGGGCTCCTTCTTGAGCTTGTGTTTCATGTGGATCGGGGAGGTCGCGATGAACGTATGGATCCGCCTCTTCGCCGCCGGGGCGATGGCTTTGCCCGCCGCCTCGATGTCCTTCTCGTGCGCCCGCGCAAGTCCTGCAATGGTAGGACCTTGCACCTGTTCGGCCACGAGCCGGGTCGCCTCGAACTGCGCCGGCGACGAGACCGGAAAGCCCGCCTCGATGATGTCCACACCGAGGACGGCCAACTGCTGGCCGATCTCGAGCTTCTGCGGGATCGAGAGCGACGCCCCCGGCGACTGCTCGCCGTCGCGTAACGTCGTGTCGAAAATGAGTACCTTTTCTCCTGACATTGTTGCTTCTCCGAAAAAATGACCAAGTGCGGGCCATTATGCCGCAACCACGGCCGTAATGCTACGGATTTGCGTAAGTGGTGGAAAGAAAACGAGTTGTGGTAGCTCCGTTATCTGCGCCTTAGCGGCGCAGCAACAGGCTGCCGAGGCCGAGAAGGCCGTTGCGGAGAGAACAAATTGATTTCCAGCCGTTCATATACATCAGTAGTATACCTATCGCCCAGACAATTGCAACACTTTTCCAAAAAAACCGCCTTTCGTGGCTGGCCACGTCAACTGACATCTCGGCGAGCGCGTGCTGCGCCTAAAAATCTGCGGCGTCCCAGGGGGTTTTTGTGTCGATTTGGGCGGTGGTGGCGGCGGACTGTTGTTTGGTGGGCAGGGGGGTGGTGGGGATCGTTAGGATGAGGTTGGTGTTGTTGTTTCTCTGCCAGGTCCATTTCTGTCGGGTGGTGGTTCGCTGGGTGACGCTGGTGGGGGCGAAGGCGATTGCCTTCTTGACGTTGGGTTTTCTGACGGTGGCGTAGGCGGTCTGCTTGCCCAGCGAGAGCGAGAAGACGATGGCGGCTTCGTCGATCCTGTTGAAATCGAACTCGCGTCCCGGGCCGGGATAGAGTACGAGGTCGATCCAGGCGGCCTCGCTGTCACGGCCGGTCTCGAACGAGACGGTCAGGTCGTCGAATTCCGCTTCGTGGACGCAGAACACGCCCGCGATTTTCCCGGAGGCGAAGCGCATCGGCTCGCCCAGCCCCAGCTTCTCGGGCAGCTCCAGATTGTCGAGAGCCCCCTCGAATTGCATCCGCACCCGCAGATCGCGGGCGCGGATGGTGCCGTTGCGGATGCGGTCGAGCGAGATATGCGTATCGCCCCGGTCGGTCGCGAAGAGCACCGCCCCGAGCACGTCGGCGCCTTCCTGGAGGCAGAAGATGCTCGCCGAGGAGTAGTCGTACCCGTCGTGCAGGCAGCGCAGCCGCAGTGCGGCCGGCCCGCCGGCGGCCTTCCAGTACGCCAGCAGAGGCCGGCGCTGGTTCCACAGGTCGCCGATATTGATCGTGCCCAGCGTGAAGTCGCGGTGCAGGTACGTCGTGCCGACGATACTGTGCTGCCCCGCCGGATTGCGGACGAACGCCTCGATCTCCTCACGCGTCTCGTCGAGTTTCTTGAAGTACGGATACATCTCCTGTGGGCATTCGAGGGTGACGCGGTGGGCGTCGAGCGATTCCCACGCCTGCTCGTCCGGCACGAACCGGATCTTCTCGTCGTCGGTGGCCCGCTGGATGGCGGCCAGGGCGCTGCTGCGCAGGAGCGTGGAATAGCAGCGGCTGTGCGGCCCGGCCCATTGCTTCGTCGGCACGTGGAACCGCCGCGCCATGTGCTCCCACGCGAAGGTGTTGAGCTCGTCGAGCATGAGGCGCGCGGCTGCGTCCTGGACGTGGCCGCGCATGCGCGAGATTTCTTCGATGGCTACGAGCGTGTACGTGGGGCTGTTGTACTCGCTGAACGAGCCCTTCTTCTGCGTGTAGTCGACGAAGCGTTGCAGTCGCTGCCGGCCGTAATCGAACAGCTCGCGGACCTCGAACCGCTCGCCCGCCACCAGCGTGACGTACGTGCCCATCAGGGCGATGTTGGTGTAACCGGGGCCGACGTTGCGCTTCTTGATCGAGGCGGCCGCGTGCAGAATCGATTCGCGCACCTGCTCGCGCAGTTCCGTCGGAAGGCGGTCCATGTGGTCGATGGCGACCTGGAGCAGTTGCGTGCCGCAGAAGTCGGCCCAGTTCCAGTCGGGCGGCGACATTCTCGCGAGCGGCTCTTCGAGAAACCACGGCCAGATGCCGTAGGTCCGGCTGCTCGGGTTCTGGTCCTGAAGGCCGATGACGCGCGTCAGGATCGCGCAGGCCCGCTCCAGGCGATCGGCGTCGCCCGAATCCAGCAGCGCTACGGCGTACTCCAGCGAGTTCCGCGTTCGGTGCACCGTCCCGCCTGTCAGCGTCGTGTGATAGCCGGGCGACGAAAAGCTCGCACGCAGCATCCGCTCGGCCGGATCGTAATTGCGGTCCTGCCGCTCCAACGCCCGCAAAAAAGCCGCCCGCCGACCCGCCGTAGGAAAAAACTCCCCCCCCGCCAAACAGGACCCCGCCAAAACCAAAACGATCCACCCAACCAACGCCACCTGTCGCCGATCCACCATCCAAACAACTCCTTCAATTCATTTTCCAACCCCTCCACCCTCCATCATAATCCACCCCACTCCCGCAATCCACCCCCTGTCGAGTCGCCTGCATGATCCAACTGAACGCGCCGGCCTTTTCGCCCAGGTCAGCGAAGCTGACAGAGCGGACGTGCCCCCGGGCGCCGCCGCATCCCCGACTCCCTGGAGGGGAACAACTTCCAGCGGTGTGAGTATCAAAGAAGGGTTATTCGTTGCGGCGGCGGGGGTTTTTACGCTGGCGTTGGTGGTTTGGAGCGGGTAGAGTGGTTGGGCCGGTTTCTGCAAACTCCGTAACGCTACTATTGAGGAGAATCGCATGATCAGGGACACCGACACATCCAAAATCAACCGCAGAGAGTTTCTCAAGCAGGGCAGTACGTTAGCCGCCGGTGCGGCGGTGCTGGGCGGGCTGGCTCCCGGGGCGTATGCCGGCGGGAACAACACGATCCGGCTGGCGCTGTTGGGCTGCGGGGGTCGCGGCACGGGGGCCGTCGGCGACGCCTTGTCGGTCCCCGACGGCGGGCCGACCAAGCTGTACGCTATGGCCGATCTGCTCGAAGAGAAGATGACGCGGTCGCACGATTCGCTGAAGAAGAAGTTCGGCGACAAGATCGATGTGCCGCAGGAGCGCCGGTTCCTCGGTTTCGATGCGTACCGCAAGGCGATCGACATCCTGCGTCCGGGCGACGTGGCGATGTGCACGACGCGGGCGTACATCCGGCCGCTCCACGTCGAATACGCCATCAGCAAGGGCATCAACGTGTTCATGGAGAAGCCCTTCGCCTCCGATCCGGGCGGTCTGCACCGGCTCCTCCGCGCCGGCAAGGTCGCCGAGCGAAACGGCATCAAGCTGCTCGCGGGCGTCCAGTGCCGCCACTCTCCGGCCCGCCAGGCGCTGATCGAGAAGATCCGCAACGGGGAAATGGGCGAGATTCCGCTGATCCGCGCCAACCGCCTGGGCGGTGCCGGCTGGCTCGGCAACCAGGGCGAAAACGCCAACAAGCTGATGAGCCAGCTCCAGTTCGGCCGGGCTCAGTTGCACTGGATCGGTTCGGGCCACATGGTCGACAACCTGATCCACCAGATCGACGAGTGCTGCTGGATCAAGGACGCCTGGCCTGTCACCGCCGTCGGCTTGGGCGGACGCGTGCCCCGCAGCGAGGACCACGGGCAGAACATCGACGTCTACTCGATGGAGTATACCTTTGCCGACGGGACCAAGGCGATGTGCGGGTTCCGCCGGATCAGGAACTGCCGCAACGAGTTCGCCACGTTCATCCACGGGACCAAGTGCGCCGCCCAGTTCTCCGGCCAGACGCACGCCGCGACGGTGCACCTGTTCAAGGACCAGCGGATCGAGCGGGACAATATCGCCTGGACGCCCGCGAAGGACGCCTACAGCCCGTGGCAATATGAGTGGAACGAATTCATCCGCAGCATCCGCAACGACCGGCCGCACAACGAGCTCACGCGGGCGGTCTACTCGGACCTCACGTCGCTCATGGGACGGGCCGCCTGCCACATCGGACAGAAGGTCACCTGGGAGCAGATGATGAATTCCCGGTTCCAGTTCTGCGACTACCTCGACAAGATGGACTACGACAGCCCGGCCCCGGTGCAGGCGAACGAAGAAGGCCAATTCCCCGTCCCGACGCCGGGAAAGTGGACGGAGATCTGACAGCAATCCGAAGGGCGGTAGGGGCGGTGCACGGCGTCGCCCCTACCGTTCGGCGAATGCGAACTCCCCGTTTTCGACGGACCAGTCCAGGCCGAAGAAGCCGACCGCCACGTTCTCAGAGCCCCGCGCGGACTCTGAGTCCGGGCGGGTGATCAGGCAATCCGGGTATCGCACGAACGACGTGAAGAACGACACGGGATACGTAGCCCGCATGCCGACCGGCCCGGTTCCGCTGACTACCGCCACCGACGCGACGTCGCTGTCCTGACGCGGCCGGAGGAAGATCACCGAGAGATCACCGCCGCGCAGGAAGCGGTCTCCGATCCGCACTTCCTCGCGACGGACCTGTACGGGACTTTCGCCCAGGAGGGCGGACCATGCGTCGTTCGTCTGGGCGTTGCCGTAGAGAACGACCGTGCGGTCGGGGTATCGCGAGGGCTCGAACGCGACATCCTCAACCACGGGCACGGACCCATTGCCGCGATACCAGAATGTCTCCGCATCGAGCCGAGCCTTGTTGAAGGCCCAGGCATTCTCCTCTATGGTTCCACGAGTACCGTACACGAAGACCAGCCGATGCCGCAGTTCGTCCTTGATGGCGCCGTAGCGGTGGGGGCCTTTGTGTCGAAGAGACGGCTTCTCGATCGTTCGCCAATTCTCTTTCTCCCGACGAAGCCAGAGACAGCCGGTCTCGTTGGGATAGGGGAGGTCCGGTAGGGTCTGGCCGTCGAGCTCCACTGTGACGGGCTCCTTGGCATGCAAATGCCGGACATCGAGTCGCAGAATCGCGACGTTTTCCGTAGTCCCCTTGAAGAGGCGTTTGTTGGGCCAGGCGTGGATATGCGCCTTGCTCAGGTCCAGGTGCCGGATCTGTCCCTCGATGGCCAGCCAGTGACAGCGGCTCGACACGCCGGGATTGGCGGTGACGAACTCGACCTCGCCAACCGCCGAGGAGGGCGGCAGCGCGTGCCGCGCGAACAGATCGAACATGAACGGCCATTCCACGCAGGCGGACCCGCCGTCGCCGTAATCGTTGCCCCACCAGTGCCCCTGGCCGGGTTCCTCGTGATAGACCCAGTCGTGATGGAATTCCTTGAGGACCTCGGCCATTCTTCGGGCCTGCGACGGAGGAACGTTGTCGTCGCCGCCGCCATGCAGGATGTAGACGCCGTGCTGCTTGAGATTGGCGGAAAGCGCGATGGTGTCGCCTGACTTCTGGCAGCGGCTCACGAGCGCCTGTGCGGTGGATTCCTCGGTGCTTTCGCCGCGTCGTCCGCCATAGGTGGAACGCGAGAGCCAGCCTGCGCTGGGACCCACCGCAGCGAAGCGGTCAGGATAGGTGACGCCAAGATGCCAGGCGCCGTGGCCGCCCATGGAATGGCCTGTGACGTAGATCCGCGACGGATCGTGTTTCAGCGACTTCCCGGCGAGATCGAGCACTTCCATGGCGTCTCCGCGTCCGAAGTCTTCCCAGTCGTATCCATAGGGCCGCCGATTTGTCGGCGCGACGATATGGAACCATCGTTTGGGGGAATACGCTCCGGCCTGGCCGTGCGCCTCGACGCCTGCGCCGTGGCAGGACAACACAATCGCCGGCGGCGGATCGTCCGGCGAGACGGGCCCCGCGGGCAGCAGGCTGAAGTATTGGATGCTCCCGTCGATTTCGCTGACGAAGGTGATCCTCCGTCGCTGATCGGGCGCCACGACCTCCAGAGTCAGCGGGATGCTGTGAAGCAGGACCCCATCCTGGCCGCGCAATTCGAGCGTCCCCTCGAGCTTCCCGGCCTGGAGCGGGGCCTCCGCTTGAATCCGAAACCCTGTCTTGCGCACGGTCACAGGGGCGAGGGGCGGGACCGGGGTCGTCTGGTCGATCAGACCCGGCGCCTTGACCGTCAATGTGAACCCCTCTGCCGACCTGGACGTTGCATTGATGACGACGACGGCCCCCCAGGTATCGGCCTTCTGCCCAACCACCAAGTCGGGCAGGGTGGTATCCTCTCGATGGAGGCAGACCGGCGCCGGCGGCGGATACAGCCGGACGTTGAACGCACCGCGTCCGGACCGCAATAGCAGATGGTTGGTCCCCTTGTGCAAAAGCACCGGCAGGTGCACGTAGCCGGTGGTGTAGATATCCGCCCCGCGAGGCTCGCCGTTCACGTACATCTCGCTGTGACCGGAGGCTTTGAGGATCAGTGCCTTGGGTTGGTCGAGGGAGACGGGGGCGTAGAGATAGGATCCTCGCCCTGCAACGGCGCCGTCGGGGCCGAACTCGACGCGTCTCCACTGGAGCCGCTCCTGTCCCTGCGGCGTCTGTCCTTCCTCGGGGCCGAACTGTGAGAGCGTCCCATCGAGCAACCTGCCGCGGAGCAGGTCGCCGGCGCCCCCGAAGCCGGCCCCTCGTCCACCGCGCCCGGTGGTGACTTCACGAGCCGTCAAGAGCAGTCCGAACGGGGGCGAAAACGCCGCGCTCTCGGCGGGTCGGGCTGTCGCTTCGAGACTCATGATCGCAAGTGAAATCGCCAGACAGCACGGAACGAGCAAGCGTCTTTGCATCATCGCTTTCTCCTGTGACAGGTTGATTCGGATCGCAGACCCTGCGGCCGCAGTCCGCCGGCGCCTCCGCCGCCGGACGCCCGGTGATTCTATCAGACCCCGTGCCCCAGGAGAACCGGTGAAGCATCTTTTCATCTTATCCTTGCAGATCTCGGCATCGTCGGGTATGCATGGGCTCGATCAGGAGAAAAGCCTATGCGATTCGAATGCAATCGTCGTGTGACATGTCTCATACTATTCTCGGTTGTGGCGCTCGGTGGCGACGTCGTTTCGTCCAGGGAGCAGGGCGGTGGATTCGGAATGGATGCGATTGGCGGCCTGGAGGGCGAGGTCATTCGCGTGACCAGCTTGAAGCGGGAGGGACCGGGCACACTCCGCGCGGCCATCGAAACCCGAGGGCCCCGGCTGGTTGTGTTCGAGGTGGGTGGCGTTATCGACCTGGCGCGAACGAGCCTTCGCGTGAGAGAACCCCATCTGACGATTGCCGGCCAGACGGCCCCTGACCCCGGCATCACGCTCATTCGCGGCAGCTTGTTGATCGAGACGCACGACGTGATCGTCGAGCACCTGTCTGTGGGGCCGGGCGATGCCGGTCAGCCCCGCAAGAGCGGCTGGTCGCCCGACGGCATTGCGATGAATGCGGCCTCCAACGTGATCATCGACCATTGTTCCACAACGTGGGCGGTGGATGAGAACCTCAGCGTCTCGGGCCCGCGTTACGACGGTCCGGCCGCCACCTCACACGATGTGACCATCCGCCACTGTTTGATTGCCGAAGCGCTGGATGACTCCAGTCATGAGAAGGGGCCGCACTCGAAGGGATCGCTGATGCACGATGGCTGCCGGAACATCGCGGTGATTGGCAATCTCTACGCCCACAACGTGGATCGCAACCCGTACTTCAAGGCCGAGACGACCGG
>JAFGCA010000627.1 GCA_016932895.1 Sedimentisphaerales bacterium
AATCTGCGAAGGTCGCCATGAAGTCGATGATGTGGCCGGGCTGGTGCGTGATCGTGTTGGGCTTGACCTTCCCCGGCCAGCGGACGATCAGCGGGGTGCGCACGCCGCCCTCATGTGTGTTGGCTTTGTAGCGCTTGAACGGCGCGTTCTGGGCCCAGCCCCATGACGGCCCGACCGTCATGTAGGTCGACGAGCTGCCCGGGTCGTCCACCGGGGCACGCTGGAGCTTCGATCCGCCCGGCTCTTCGGCGCACCCGCCGTTGTCGGAGAGGAACATCACGATCGTGTTGTCGTCGATGCCCAGGTCGGCAAGCGTCTGTATGAGTCGGCCGATGTTCCGATCCATGGAATCGATCATCGCCGCATAGACCGCCATGCGCATGTCCTCCCAATCCTGGTCGGCCTCCTCCCAGGCATACATGCGCGAATCCTGCGCCGACAGCGGGCAGGTCTTCGGATCGATCAGCCCCATTTCGATCTGGCGCTGGTAGCGTTGCTGGCGCATCGCGAGCCATCCCATCGTGTACGTGCCGCGGTACTTGGCGATATCCTCGGGCCGGGCGTGCAACGGATAGTGCGGGGCCGTGTAGGTCAGGTGCAGGAAGAACGGCTTGCGGTTCCCGGCGTAGCGTTTGATGGTCCGGATCGCGTGGTCGGTAAAGGCATCGGTGGTGTAGTAGTCTTCGGGGAACTCGGTGATGCGTTGATCGTTGTGGCCGAAGGCGCGAACGCGCCCGCCTTTGAATTTCGGGTCGGGTTGCGCCGGGTTGAAGAAGTTACAGCATCCGTCCATCAGACCGTAGTACTCGTCGAAACCCCTGTCACAGGGACGATGAGGAGGCTGAGAGCCCAGGTGCCACTTGCCCACCAGTGCGGTCTGGTACCCCGCTTCGCGGAGCATCTCGCCGAACGTGACCATGTGCTCGTCGAGCAGTTGCTGGCCGCGACCGCCTTTCCGCGGGTACAAGCCGGTCACCAGCGACGCGCGGGTCGTGGTGCACTTGGCGTTGTTGTAAAACTGGCTGAAGCGCAGCCCCTCGGCGGCCAGGCGGTCGAGGTTGGGCGTGCGGACCTCGCCCCCGTAGCAGCCGATATCCGACCAGCCCATGTCGTCGGACATGATCAGGATGATATTCGGTCGGGAGCCGTCCGAGGCGTACCCGACAACGGCGAGGCCGAGAACCGCAAGGCCTGCTACGCACAATCCGACACATGGACTTCGCATTTCTTCGTCTCCGGTATCCTGATGCAATCTGTCGTTGATGAAGGCCCCGCAGCGACCCGGCCCTCACCCGAGTTCCCGATCTTCGCCGCAAACATTGGGCCGCTTTTGTCACCGGCATACGTCACCCGGGCGGGAGGCAAGGGTACCACGTTGCTCAGACCGGCCACTGTCGGTGTCATTGTACCGAACGGCCGAAAACCGTACAAGGGCGACACGGAGTCATGTTCGACAAGGGGGACGACGTCCATCGAGTGTTGGCATGCAGCCAAATCAGTTGCATCTCGGCTATTGACGTATTGTGTTTGCGACGGTGTACTGTGAATACGCGCCGTGATCGCATATACGGAAAGGTATGTGCAAGCGGCGTATGATGCAGTAAGCGGCCTTGCCCGCGGAACCGGGTGCGGCTCGTCCTTGGCAAAGGGAGAACGGAACGATGAACACTGTCGGTCAACTGAGCACGACGGTCCTTTGGGGCTTCTCATTGAGCCTGGTACTGGCCCAGCAACTGGGGGCCGGAGACGCGACGCGCGGGCCCAAGAACCTGTTCTTTGCGTTCGACAACGGGGTGGGACGCGGCCAGTGGTCCCCCCAGCAACAGGCGGACGTCCTCAAGGAGTTGGGCTATGCCGGGATCGGCTACACCGGCACGGACGATCTGCCCGAACGATTGCGGACTTTCAAGTCCCGGGGATTGGGGGTGTTCAGCCTGTACGTGCATTGTTATCCGGGTCGGGAGGAGGCGTACCCGCGCGAGCTTGTGGAGGCGATGAAGCAGCTCGAGGGGACGGGAACCATGTTGTGGCTGACCGTCCAGGGCCAGACCACCGACGAGCAGGCCGCGGGTGTCCTGCGGGAGCTTGGCGACGCCGCGGCCCGGCACGGGGTGAGAATCGCGCTGTACCCGCATTTCGGATTCTACGTCGCCACGACGGAAGATGCCGTACGCCTGGTGAAGCTGGCCGACCGCAAGAACGTCGGCGTCTCGATCAATCTCTGCCACGAGCTGCGCAGCGGCAACGCCGCCCGGCTCAGGGATATCGTCAAGGCAGCCGCGTCGCGTCTGTTCCTCGTCTCCATCAACGGAGCCGACAGGGAAGGAGGTTGGGACAAGCTGATCCAGCCGCTCGACCGGGGGGAGTTCGACCTGCGGTCGTTTCTGACGCAACTGCGAGACGTCGGCTACGCGGGCCCCATCGGCCTGCAGTGCTACAACGTCAAGGGGGACCTGAAGGAGAACCTCACGCGATCCATGAACGCCTGGAGGGAGCTTTCTCCGTCGCTCGATCCACAGCAGAAAGGACATACTCCATGAAAAAGACATCGCAGCAAAGTGGAACGTATACCCGCCGGCAGATGCTCCGCGGGATTGGTGCGGCCGGCGCGCTGGCCGCTTTTCCGACGGTGGTGCCGTCGTCGGTCTTCGGGCAAAACGCCCCCTCCAATCGCATCACCGTCGGGATGATCGGCATGGGGCGCCAGGCGCTGTACGCCAACCTCAAGCCCTTCCTCAATTCGGACGACGCGCAGGTCGTGGCGGTCTGCGACGTCGATAAGTGGCGGTTGGACAAGGCCAAACAGACGGTCGATCAGCACTACAAGAACGCCGACTGCCGCGCCTACGCCGATTGGCGCGAGATCGTGGCCCGCGACGACATCGACGCGGTCATGAACTCCACTCCCGATCACTGGCACGTGCCCATTTCGCTGGCGGCGGTGCGTCGGGGCAAGCACGTCAGTTGCGAGAAGCCGCTGACTCTTTCCGTGGCCGAGGGGCGGGCGCTGGCCGACGCGGTCAAGAAGCACGGCGTCGTCTTCCGGACCGACAGCGAGTGCCGCACCGATTCGTACATGCACAAGACCGCTGAGCTGGTCCGCAACGGCTACATCGGAAAGGTCAAACGCATCGAAGTGGGCGTCCCCACGGGAGACGTCCCGGGCGGCAAAGCCGATCCCATGCCGGTCCCGGAGGAGTTGAATTACGATATGTGGGTCGGCCCGGCTCCGCTGAAGCCCTATACCGTCGATCGCGTCCATCCACCGCATTCCTACGGCCGGCCGGGCTGGATGCGCTGTCGCGACACGTGCGAGGGCATGGTGACCAACTGGGGCACGCACACCGTCGACG
>JAFGCA010000628.1 GCA_016932895.1 Sedimentisphaerales bacterium
GCAGATGGGCTCGATGTACAATATCAGCCGCGCCCTGACCGAAGAACGCAAACAAGCCAACCGAAGGAAAGGGGATTGGAGAAAACTGAAAACAACAAAATAAAAAGCCTGACCCCTTTGGTCCTTTGGTCTTGATCGGAGCCCTGGGATTTATCGGTGACCCGTCGGCTGTTGAACATCTGCGCGGACTCGAAAAGCACGAGGACGAGTTCATTCGGGAACAAGCTCAAGCTGCCATAGAGATGATCGCGCGACTAAACAGCCAGGACGAACGGGGCAAGGCAGAGACAGAAGTATTGGTCGAGAGGGTTATCGCAGATTCAAACAAGAGGCAATAGGGCACACCAATAATATTCAGTGCAACATTCAAGCCATTCCATTTCATATTACGATACTTATTACAGGGTCAAAAGGGGTCAGGCTTGAATGGTGCTTCCTTAAGGGCGGCAGCAGGACCGAAACCTGGGTTTTTGAGCCAACAACGCGGGGGGTCGAGGCGAAAAACCGGTTACGGAAGTGCCATTCAAGCCTGACCCCTTTCGTTCTCTCTTTCCTCTGAGGCCTTTTCACCCGGTCTCGGGTTCAGTTGTTTTTGCAGTCGTCCAGGGCCAGGAGGGCCTGGAGGAGGAAGCCGACGCCGTCGATGGCTTCGTAGTAGGGTTTGGCGGGGTGGCCTTTGAACAGGCCGTTGACGTAGAGCTTGTCGATGGCCGTGTCCGCCATCTGTCTTGCGCGGGCGAGATAGCTGGGCTTTTCGGTCAGTTCGTGGAGCTTCAGGTACAGGAAGATGGCGCGGGCGTACTTGCCTGCATAGGTGCCTTGCCTCCCTGGCCCGTTCGTGTAGGGGCTGTACCAGGTCCGTTCGGTTTCGACCGTGCCCGGTGGGGTCCGGTCCAGCCAAGCGGCGAAACGCTCGGCGGCGGTCAGCAGTTCCGGTCGTTTGGTGAGATCGTATGCCCGCGCGAAGGCTTCTGCCGTGTAGAGGGCGTACTGATAACCCGCGACGTAGGGATCCCAGAGGTCAAGGTGTCCTCGCGGCTCGTACTGCGCGTAATCGCCGACCGTTCGCGGTCCCGGTATGACCGTGCCGTCGAGTCTCAGGGCTCCGTAGTATTTGCCGGTCTTCGCGTCGTAGGCATACTTGTCGTAGGCAACCAGGTAATCTGCCGCACGGTCGCGAAAGCGGTCCTCCCCGGATCGGGCCCACGCATTCATCAGCCCGCGGCAATAGCAGCCGGTGATACTCGTGACGAACGCCGACCCATCGAACCGGGCGGCACCGGCGTTGGGCCGGTCGGGGAACAGACTCGTGTCCGGGTCGCGCCGGTCGTGGTAGTATGCTTCCAATAGACGCGCCCGGTCGAGCCAGACTTTGTCTTGGGTCTTGGCATACAGGAAGGTAAAGGCATCGATGAAACTCGCGCTGCTCATCGCGAAGTCACAACCGCGCCGTCCGTCGCCGTGTCGGTTGATTTCGCCGGTCTCCTTATCGATCACATGCCACTTCCAGCACGCCTCGATTTCCCTTCGCGTGGCATCAGGATTGACGGCCCAGAGGCGGTCCCAGTAGATCTCGTGTATTGCGTGGATCTCGTGGTGGTTTCCGCTGTGGCCCGTCATCTTGTCGGTGAACACATCATAATGCCGGTGCCATCCCCACCAGAGAAACCCCTTCGCGTCCACGAGATGGTCCAGATAGTACCCGATACAGGCATCGGCCGCCTCGGTGTACTTGCCGTTGCCCGTGCGATCCGACATCCGGTACAACGCTTCGATCAGGGGCTGATCCGTCAGCAGGTTCGCCCCGGCCGGGTTCCGCCGGTCCCGACGCGTCACCCGGTACGCCTCGTCAAGCGCCGTGGGTGTCCGTGGACACTCACGCGTGGCGACATCCAAAACGCTCACGAATATCGGCGCGTGCGTTTGTCCATAGCGGTCCGTGCCATGCTCGACGAGCACATCCAGGGTGGATCGCACATAGTCCAGGTACGGCAACTCGGCCGCACCGGCCGGGAACGCCATCATAATCACAATGAACCACCGATATCGCATGATGACCCTTTTAGCTGACCGGCATTTCGAATATGACGCTACGAATGCTCCCTTCTCACGCTCAGACCTTTATGCTACGCGAGTATAGCATGTGATTCCAACTATTCTTGAGAGCGTCACGGTGATAGCACCTTTTTCTCTTGACGAACGGGGCGAAGTCTGGTATTTATAAAACCAAGACGTGATCGCTGCAATGGAAGTGAAGAACAGAAGATCGTGGTTGGCCAAGCACAAATCGCAATCGATATAGTCCGCGCCTGGTTCGTTGCCGAGACCGACCCAATTGGAGATTGGGGATTGGAGATTTGCGATTCGATGGGAAAGATACGCGGAATAACAAACAAAGCCAATTTGTGCGGAACGGGGACTCGTTTTTCCGCGCTTTGCGCACGGTGGGCGAGATTGGGGATTTGGGATTGCCCATTGGAGATTGGAGCTGACGCGTGCGTGGAATGACAAACAAACCCAATCTGGCCTCAAGAGGAATGCACCACGGAGACACCGAGAGCACGGAGACGCACACAAATGCATTGTTCCAAAGCGGTTACATGTCATCCTCTGTGTACTCTGGGTCTCGGTCGTGAACGATCGGGTGGCACAGCATCGAAACGAACCCAATCCGGGCGATTGGGCATTGCAGATCGGGCATTTCACGTGACGGATGCGCCGGATTTCAGACAAACCCCATTTCAGGACGGCGGAGAGCATGGCGGAGACGCAGGAGCGAGCGCAAGTGCATTCTGATAAATGGTTTAGACTTTTTTCTCAGTCTACTCGGCGTCTCTGTGGTGAACCCGCGGGCCGGAGACGGTGGCGAGAACCAGGAGTTGCAAACAAACCCAATTCGGCGGGCCGGGGAGTCGGCGGGCATGGCCCGCCCTACGCGAGGGTCAACTGGAGGATTACAAACAAACCCAATTTGCCGTGGCAGGGCCGGGAAATCTTGAATCCTAAGCTCTACAACCCAAAGCTATTCGGTTCCACAGAATGACAAACAAAGCCAATTTCATACTGGGTAATCTTGGCGTGAGCAATGGTGGGCAGACGGAGAACCTTCCCTGGTCGGGGGGCAGATCCTCCCCTCCGCTGCGCTACGGTCAGGATGACACGCGGCGTACCGATGGCGCGGAATCCGCGTTATTGGGCGTCCGGTACGTCGAGGATTTTGAAGAGGAAGGCGTAGATGTCGGCCTGGCCTTCGATAATCTTGGTTGTGGGTTTTCCGCCGCCGTGTCCGGCCTTGGTTTCGACGCGCAGCAGGATGGGATTGGTGCCGGCGGCTTCGGCCTGGAGCGTAGCGGCGAATTTCTTCGAGTGCATCGGCACGACGCGATCGTCGGTGTCGGCCGAGGTGATCAGGACGGGCGGGTATTCGACGCCGGCGCGTACGTTGTGCAGCGGGGAATAGGCGTAGAGGTAGTCGAACTGCTCCCTGCCGGCCTCGGCGTTGCCGTACTCGGGGACCCAGAACCGCCCCGCCGTGAACTTGTGGTAGCGGAGCATGTCGATGACGGGGACCTGGCAGATGACGGCGCCGTAGAGGTCGGGCCGCTGGAGCATGCAGGCGGCGACGAGCAGACCGCCGTTGCTGCCGCCTCGGATGGCCAGCTTCTCGGGGCAGGTGTAGTCGTGGGCGATCAGCCATTCGGCGGCGGCGATGAAGTCGTCGAAGACGTTCTGCTTCTTGTCGAGCATGCCGGCCAAGTGCCAAGTCTCGCCGTACTCGCTGCCGCCCCGCAGGTTGGCCTGGGCGTAGATGCCGCCGGCTTCCAGCCACACGAGTGTCGCGACCGAGAAGCGCGGCTTGATGTTGATGTTGAAACCGCCGTAGGCGTACAGCAGCGTCGGATGGTCGCCGTCGAGCGTCAGTCCCTTGCGATGCGTGAGGAACATGGGGACGCGCGTCCCGTCTTTGGAGGTACAGAAGACCTGTTTCGTCTCGTATTGCGAGGTGTCGAAGTCGATCTGCGGCGCCTGCACAACACCCAGCTCGTGCCTTTGTAGATCGTAGCGAAAGCTGGTGCTGGGGTAGAGAAAGGAGGTGAACGAGAAGAACATCTCGGTATCGTCCTGCCGGCCCGACAGGCCACTGACGGTTCCGAGCGTCGGCAGCGCGATGTCACGCAGGTGCGTGCCGTCGAGATGATGGATGCCGAGCCGGTGATGCACGTCGTGCATATAGGTGACGACCAGGCGGTTGCCGACGATGCCGGCGTGGTCGATGACGTCCGGCCCCTCGGGCACGACGGTGCGCCAGTCGGCCGGAGCGGGGTGGTCGATGCTGATGGCGACGATCCGGCCGCGCGGCGCATCGAGATCGGTGTTGAAGTAGAACATCGGCCCGTCGTTGCCGATGAAATCGTAGCGGGCGTCGGCCTTGTCGAGCAGCTTCACAAAGGGCTCGTGACTGTCCACGGCTCGGTAGTAGACGCGGTTGCGCGGGTCCGTGCCGTGATGGACGTAGAGCAGCAGGTACCGCCCGTCTTCCGTGACGATGGGGGCGAAGCTGAGCTCCTTGTGATCCGGAAGCTCGAAAACCAGCGCATCCTGCGACTGCGATGTCCCCAGGGCGTGCCAGTACACGCGGTTGTAGTTCATGCGGTCTTCCGGCGTCACGGTGTTCGGATCGGGATAGCGACTGTAGAAAAACCCGCTGCCGTCGTGCTTCCAGGCGATGGTGGTAAACCGACACCAGCGCAGCAGGTCGCGGTAGTCGCGGCCAGAGTCGATGTCACGAACCATGACCTCCTTGTCGTCGCTGCCGCTGCGGGACAGGCCGTACGCCAGGAACGTGCCGTCCCAGCTTATCGCCGTCGCGGTCACCGCCACCGTGCCGTCGGTGCTGAGCACGTTGGGATTGATCACGACGCGAGGCTCGGCCTCCAGCGTCTCTTGCACATAGAGGACCGACTGATTTTGCAGCCCGTCGTTCTTCCAGAAGAAATAGCGTCCGCCGTGCTTCGACGGCGCCGAGTAGCGCGGGTAGTCCATCAGCTCCTCGAGGCGTTCCTTGATCCGCCCGCGGGCGGGAACCTTCGCCAGGAAGCGCTCGGTGAGCTTGTTCTGCTTGGCGACCCACGCCTGCGTCTCGGGCGAATCGGCGTCCTCCAGCCAGCGGTAGGGATCGGAGACCTCGATCCCGTGGTAGACATCGACGACGGAGTCCTTCCGGGCTCTGGGATAGGTCAGCCTGCCGCTTCGACCGCCAAGAAAAGGCACCGTCCGGCAACCGCCCCAGAGACCCGTCAGCATTACGATCGTGGTCAGAACAACCGTTGCTCTCTTACTCATCCGTTCTTCTCCGTCCCTGTCAAACATCGTGTGAGTATATGCAGAGCCACCATTGAAGAGGCCGAGCCTGGGATTGTCAAATCAATATGCCAACGCAGGACCCAACCGTCGACGCGAAGCTGTTGCGACCATCGCGGTGCCGGCGGAGCTACTGAACAGTCTGCCACAGAAGTCTCGGAGAACACCGGGAAAGGCGTAGCCGGCCGTAACGTGCCCCCCTGCGCGCCGCGTCTCAACGAGAACACATGGATTCTCTCACAAGAGCCTGTCTATTCGTATTGCAGTTCCGCCAGATCATCGGGGAGCCATTCATCGATAGTGCCTACCGGGGCCCCCTGTACACTGATCGCGCCAAGACCGAGAGTATTGGGAATCACGGTTACATCTCCGCCACGGCCCGGAAGCACGACGATGCCGCCGAATGCTATCTGGCCCGTGCCATGGGCATAAATCACAGGTCCATCCCGATCGGCGCAGCCTAC
Organism: Sedimentisphaerales bacterium; assembly: GCA_016932895.1. Next base: position 5,826 of record JAFGCA010000628.1, read on the forward strand.
TTGCCCTTCTTCGCCGCTCGAGTAGTTCAAGGCCTCTATGTAGATCTGTCCCCCATCACCATTCATCCCGGCCGCACTTGAGGATACGCCGTCAGAAATGAAGATATTGTCTCCCCGCATCATGACGCGACCTCCATGGCCACCTTCCAGCATTCCCCCTCCGCCGTCTGCGTGAACGGAATTGACTGTAATGTCTCCTTGCTGAGCGAGTAGGATGACTTCTCCGCCGGCAGCGGCCGGTCCGTACAGAGACACTATATCTTGAGGATCGGGCGGGCCGGCGCTGGCATCCAAATGCCTTGCTTCTATGCTGCCAAAGGCCGTTGTATGGAAAAGGAATATGCCGCCAGGAGAATTGATATGGTCATATTCGCCCGGCAAAACGGGCCATGGTATGACAACAGAGCCCGTGCCGTCTTCAGGTAACGTCCGTCTGCCGGTTAGATTCACATTGGCATAGTGATAAGGGCCCATGTAGGAATGCTGACTGAAATACAATGGCACCGGATCGGCATCGTCTTCAGGCACCACCGGCGGCCCTGCATAAACTACCACATCGGGAGCCTCAGCCAGGTCCTCCGCTGCTCGGACTTTGGCAGCAAAGAGGTATTGGCAGTAGATCACGACGTCTCCCGTAACCGTGAGCGTGACCTGGTTCTGATCTTCCGGGCTGTGAACGTATTCAAAATGGTAGGTTCCGGCCGGGAGCGTCCGGTCCGTTGTAACAGCTTCGGCGCCGATTCCGGTATCCACATACGTGCCGGTCTTGATCTCTATGGCGCCCCCCGGTTGACTTGAGCCTCCGGTCGCTTGAACGTCGCTGACGTAGATGCCGCCGCTCATCGCTCTCTCAGGGAGATACCGCACCAGGTCTTCCTTTCGAACACCAGGAAGCGGAGCAGATTCAAACGTAAAGGAATAGAAAGCATCAGTCAGATTCGTGACCTTATCTGCATTCAGCTCAATGTTACCGCCAGGATTGAGCACGACGATTGGTGGATCAAAGGGCATCATCGGATTCTGCTCGTATTGCACGCTCACAGTGAATTCTCCCAGTATTTCGCTTTCGGTCTGCCCGTCGGATGAGGCGCTGATCAAGATCTCACCGGCGGCGGTTGGGTCGAAGCTGCGAGCATCTGATGGCATGGCCAAAGCCGCGGCCATGCCACGCACATCTCCCTTGTGCGCGTCCATATGAATGCTGCCGGGCAGCGCTGCTTCGCCGGCCACGGCAAAGAGGGCGACCTTGAGATCTCCCTCGTATTCGGAATGAAAGATGAAGGTTCCTCCGTCCCGGAGGTCGTCTCCTTCTTCCGAAGTCAGCTCTCCAACGACCAGGAAGGGCAGTTCACTCAAGCCGATCGTGCGACCGTCCACTTGACAGTCTATCGGTTCGGGTGTCCCCATATAGACTTCCAACTGCGGTACCCCCAGCGAATAGTCACCTTTGATGCGGGCATAGAAGTTGTGCTGGCAACGTATAACTACCCGTCCCTTGATCGTGATGACGAGAGGCAAAGTGCCGGGTGTAAGTATCCCATCCGGGATTCCCACATAGCGGTAATGGTACTCCCCAGGCTCAAGCGTGATGGATTCGGTAAGATCGCCGTCGCTGCCGTTCCCCTCATCCACCTCTATGCCGGTCTGAATGCGAATCAGGCCGGCATCTCCATTTTTCTGTGCGCCTTCACCCAAAACAGGGTCCAACGTTCCTTCCGAACCGCTCACATTGAAGAAGATGTATCCGCCTTGCCCCCCGATGACGATATTCTCTGGTTCGGGAATGCCGTTACTGTCAGGAAGAAAGGGCCAACTCTGGGCAAACAAGTGGCTATGGCAACCAACAAAAACCAGCACCAGGATCAAGTTGTGTCTTCTGCAGCACATTGTCAGACCTCCCTAATCAGATTCCAATACACCGCCTTTGAGTTTGGCACGCTCGTCCCCGGCAGCCGAACTCTCCTTCAAACAGTCCTTATCATGTTCAGAGAATGCCAGGCAAAGCAAATTGTCTCCGATTCTACCCTCGATACGAAAACTGCCCCTTGTTATTGCGCAGGAACGTATTTCTCGTGGGGAAAATTACAGGCGTCCGTTTCACTCTCTTCATCGTTCACCCTACTTCGTCAAAGAGCAGGTTTGGCATTGACAAGTTGATAGAGGCGAAAACGGGTCGGCCGGGTGGTGGGCGTCGAGGCGTCAGGGCTTGATGGCGGCTTTGCCGGTGGTCCAGTCGAAGAGGACGGTCTTTTCGGCGACGGAGAAGGTCCAGAGATCGCCGGCTTCGGCGAATGTGACGACGTGGGGCTGGAGACCGAGAGGAGCCCAGGAGAGGGCCGTGGCGTTTCGCCAGTGCTGGCGGCGGGTTCGGAAGCGCAGGGCAAATAGCCCGGCCTCGGCGCTGTCGCGATCCTCGAGGGCCGGGTCGTACATGTCGGCGAGGACCTGCTCCGGTGTGAGCGACTCGATGCGGAGCGTGCCGTGCTGGCCGTACATGAGGTACGCACCGCCGTACAGCTCGCAGACGTCGCTCTCCGGATGAAAGCGAAGCTCCAGGTTGCTTTCCCGGTCGCAGCGGACCTCGTCGAGAACGAGCAGGACGTCGGGCTTGAGCCACAGCAAATTGCGGACGAAGCCTTTGAGGCCAAGGTCTTTGGGATACGCCTCGGTGACATCGCCGGCGACGTGGTCGAATTCCGGGCCGGTGACAACCGCCTTGATGCGCGGGCGGGCCCGGACCGAGAGGCACTGACTGCCGGCAAACGAGGCGTCGCCCTCGCCGAGCTGACCCCGGCCGTTGATCAGGAGCGTGTTGTGCTCGTCGGTCCGGTTGCTGCGGTAGCCGTTGTCGCGCAGGAGCCACTGGCCGGCGGCGAAGAGGACGAAGTGGCCCGCGTCGGGATGGACGTGTCCGCCGCCGGGGTCGTAGGAGAACTCCTCGATCGCCTGGTGTCCGATGAACGGCCCGCATTTGAAGACCATCAGGGCCTCGGAGCCGGACCAGTCGGAACGGGCCGAGACGATGCCCATGTCGTCGAACCAATGGACGGTGGGCAGCCCACCGGGATGCTTACCCGGGATGGCGGGATCGTGCCAGAGAAGATTCAGCCAGCTCGCGCTCGGCGCGTCGAGGCCGGCTTCGTCGATCTGGCGGGCGAGCCACTGGGCGTGCCCATCGTCGTACCGGGCCGCCAGATGGCGGAGGATGTGGTCTGGACCGTACCAGTGGTAGCGCGGGCTGTCGGCGAGGTCCACGAGGCAATCGCGGGGCGTCCACGCCGCGCGCGGCAGCGAAAGATACAGGCAGTACCGGGCGGTGTTCGACCACCACGCACTGTCGTACAGGTCGATCCCGAGCACGTCCTCGGCCAGGTGATTGAACTTGAGCAGGTACTCGGCGCCGTATTCCCAGTAGCCGAGCCCCTCGTGACTCGCCCCGTCCGGGCCGAGCGCGTCGCGGGTCGTTGCGAGCCTGGTCACGGCCAGGCCCGCCCAGAGGCCCGCCTCGTCGAACTCGTCGAACAGGGCCAGGCCGGCGGTGCCCAGGCCGCAGACGTTCACCCACAGATGGTTCTGCAAGTAAAACCGGTGCCACCATACTTGCCCGGCGGCGGCGGCCTGAAACATCGCGTCGCCCCGCCGGAGCATCGTCTCGCGGATTCGTCCGAGCGTCGGCTTGTCGAGATCGTAGTGACACCAGTCGTAGACGAGAGCCAGACCGAACAACTGATGTCCCGCGGCCAGATCCATGCCGTCCAGGGAACCCGTGCCCCACGTCGGGTAGCCGCAGGAGGCGTCGGCCCATTCGCGCACCGCCTCCAGGTACTGCTTCTGTTCCGTCAGGCGGTAGACCAGCGCAAGATAGGGCAGCGCATTGCCGACCCGCCGCTGCCAGAGTTGCTCGTCGTCGCCCTGCGTATCGGTCGCGACATAGGCGGGCGGGCCCTCCAGGACGGCCTCGTCCGCCAGCGCCCGGACCTCGGCCCAGATCGGGGCGTGCGTGGTCTGGATCGCCTGGCGCAACTCGGCGATGCGCTCGTCGGTCAGGTAAAGACGCGGGTGCAGGCCCCGCACCGCTTCGGCGGCGGCGGTGACCTCGGCGAGCCGAAATCGGGTATAGACCGATTCGGCCTCAACGGGCGTCAACGTGACATCGTCGACGTACGCGTCGATCTCGGTCAGATCGAAGGTGCCCTTCTCCAGGGCGACCACGCCGTGCGCGATGCCGACGGGCGCGTCGAATTCGCACGAGAGCCGCTGCCAGCGCCCCATCCGGGTGTTGTTGTATTGATCCGTGGTGGCGCGTCCCAGGGTGCCGCCGTCGTGTTGGGCGACGAACTCGCACTTGAGGTAGGGCATGGGCGTGTGCGCCCCGGCCGAATCGACGCGGACCCAGGCCGAGAGGCGATACCGCTGCCCTTCGCGCATCGCGGCCCGGTCCGACAACGTGTAGTTCCAGCCTCCCTCGATGTATCCGCGCACGCGCAGGCTGGCCCGGCTCAACTCGTCGGCGCCCACGGCGGCGGTGCGCGTCAGTTCCACCGTCGCCGAGCGGGGTCGCCAGCCTGAGAGGTCCTTTTCAAAATCCCAGACCACGGCGCGCACCCCGGCCGGGGCCAGAACCAACAGCCAAACTGTCAACCAGCGGGTCCTTCCCATCGTAAACCTCCTCATGGGGCCCGTGTATCGGTGCGACTGGCCCGAGCTTCTGAAAGCGGTGCTGCTGTGGTGAGATCCCTTCTACCGGTTTGCATCGGTCCGATCCGCAGGGCCGCCGGGGCGTCGATTCGGACGTTCCCGACCGGGGCCTATGCGAACACGGACATGCACCACCCCATAGCTTTATCATACCATATCGGGCCGTTTTCACCTAACCGATCGCGCAATCCGGCCGCCCCGCCCGGGACCTGAGCGCCGGGAGGAACGGTGCACGAAATGCACAACCCCAAGCCGTCAAAAGAGATGTGACGTTCCCGGACGGACAGATTTCCCCGAGCCGGCCCGGTGAATTTGGGAAAATCTGTTGAATTTTTTCGCAGGGACCGTTAGGATTCGTCTGACGTGAGCCGACGTAACACGTGCCAAGACGGCGAGTTTGCGACCTATGGGTGAGCCAGCACGAACGAGCAACGACGGCAAGAGTAACAAGGCCGATAAGGCCGTGACGGCGTACGTCGGCGGCTTGAGCCAGGAGTACAAGATGCTGGTGGCCCTCAAATCGCAATTGTACGGGGGCTCCTGGGAGCCTATGCTCGACGATTTGCGCAATCGCCTGGCCGGCAAACCGTATATTTTTAAGCTGGTTCACCGAATCCAGGATGATATCGAACGCATCGAAGAGATGCAGAAATTCGAATCCGAGCATGGCGTCGATCTGGCCGATTTTGTCGATCTGGCCTGAACGCACGGCCCGGTGATCCTTTCCCGGTAGGAGTTGGGGACACATCTGCTGCCGTCGATTTGCGGTGCCGACATGGTGGAACAACATCTTTTTGCGAGGGTATGGAAAATGCGAAAAGCACTACGACGGGAGGCATGGGTCTTCTGTATGGTTTGTCTCGGGGGGCTCGGGGTGACCTCGGCCTGGGGGGCGGACGCCACGGACTGGCTCATCTCCGGGGACTTACTCGATCATGCCAAGCTGACCATGGTCTGGCAGAAGAAGCTCGCGGTCAGGAAGGGTGAGAAGATCGAGCAGATGGTGCTGCTGAACGACCGGCTGTACGTCCGGTCCGCCCGCAATTACACCTGGTCGCTGGACCGCAACACGGGCCGGGGCATCTTCAACCGCTCCATCGCCCCGGCGGGCTTTCCCATCCTCGGATGGACCTCGTACGAGAACCGCCTCATTTCCGTCATCGACAATCAGCTCGTGCAGTTCGACCGGGATACGGGAGTCACGCAAAGCACCGACAGCCCGGACGTAAGCATCGTGGCGCCCCCCGTTCGCAACAGCCGTTTCTTCTACCTCAGCGGCGGCAACCAGCGGCTGCACGCCCTCCGCGCCGACGACCTGGTAGAGCTTTTCCAGGTCTCGGCCAAGAATGAATCCACGATCAACAGCGTGCTCGCCGACGAGGAGAGGGCGATCTTTGCCACGGACGCCGGGAATCTCATCGCCATCGCCGCCGACGCGCCGCGCAAGCTGTGGCAGTTCGACGCGGTCGAAGGGATCTCCGGGCCCGTGATTCGCGACGGCCGCTCGCTCTACTTCGCCAGCAGGGACACCAACGTGTACCGGGTCGATATGGTCGATACGACCGCCGTGACGCTCGTCTGGAAGTTTCAGGCCGAGGCGCTGCTGGACCGGGCGCCGCGCGTGACGCCCCATGCGGTGTACCAGTACGCTCTCGGTCGCGGTCTCAGCGCGATCGACAAGACGTCCGGACGAACGCTGTGGTCCCTGCCCGAGGGGCTGGACCTGCTGGCCGATACGGCCGGCAGAGCCTACGTCATGACGAAATTCAAGACGCTGGCGGTCATGGACAACGTCACGGGCCGCAAGCTGTACGCGGTCAACTTCGCACCGGTGGTCTACCATGCAGCCAATCCGCTGGATCGCAAGATCTACGTAGCCGGCGCCGACGGGCGACTCGCCTGCCTGGAACCGATACAGTGACATAGAACAGATCCCTCGGCCGCTCTGCGCGAGTCGCGCCAGGGGCCGGCGGAAGTACGATGAAACAGGAGGCGGGGGGACGATAGGGAAAGCCAAAAGGAGTTGAGATGGACGTCAAAATCAAAACGGCTTTGATCAGCGTTTCGGACAAGACCGGTGTCGTGGATTTCGCCAAAGCGCTCGCCCAGGCGGGGGTCAAAATCATCAGCACGGGCGGGACCGCCCGCAAGCTCGCCGACGCCGGACTGGACGTCGTGAGCATCGATACAGTGACCGGGTTTCCCGAGATGATGGACGGCCGGGTCAAGACCCTGCATCCCCGAATCCACGGCGCGCTGCTCGGCCTGCGGGACAAGAAATCGCACACCGATGCCATGGCCGAGCACGAGATCGAACCGATCGATCTGGTCTGCGTCAATCTCTACCCCTTCGAGCGAACCGTCGCCAGGGCGGACTGCCCCTTCGAAGAGGCCATCGAAAACATCGACATCGGCGGCCCCAGCATGATCCGCTCGGCGGCCAAGAACCACAGGTTCGTCACGGTGGTGACCGACCCCGGTCAGTACGCCTCCGTCATCGACCAGATACAAAACAACGACGGCGCCGTCACCGAGCGTCTCCGCGGCGACCTGGCCCGGGCGGCATTTGGCCGGACGGCCCAGTACGATGCCGCCATCTCCCGCTACCTCAACGGCAAGGCCGGCATCGACTTTCCCGATCGCCTCTCGATCTCCCTGACGAAGGAGACGTCCCTGCGGTACGGCGAGAACCCGCATCAGAAAGCCGCGCTGTACAAGCTGCCGCCCAGCGCCGAGCCGGCGATCAGCAACGGCAAGCGGCTCGAAGGGGAGACCGAAATCAGCTTCAATAATCTTCTCGATGCCAACGCCGCGTTCGAGCTCGTCAAGGAATTCGAAGAGCCGGCCGCCGTGGTCGTCAAGCACCTCAACCCGTGCGGCTGCGCCGTCGACGGCGATATCTGCGTCGCCTACCGCAAGGCGTACGAGGGGGACGTGGTCAGCGCCTTCGGCGGCATCATCGCGATGAACCGCAGCGTCAACGTCGAGCTGGCCCAGACGATCATGGAATCGTACAGCCGGTTCGGCAAGGCCCTCGGCGCCAGCGGATTCTTCGCCGAAGTGATCATCGCCCCGGCCTTCGACGCCGACGCCATCGAGATCATCCGCACCCTCAAGACCTGGGGGCGGCGCGCCCGCCTGATCGAGACCGGGCCCATCGACCGCGCCCACATCGACACCAACGAGTACGACGTCCGCTGCATCATCGGCGGCCTGCTCCTGCAAAAGAGAGACCTCGTGGGCTGGGAGCCCGATGCGATCACGTATCCCACCCAGACCAAGCCCACACCCGAGCAGCTTGATGACCTGCGCATGGCGTGGATCGTGGCCAAGCACACCAAGAGCAACACGATCATTATCGCCAAGAACAAGAGAATCCTGGGTGTCGGCGCCGGCCAGATGAATCGCGTGGAGTCCGGTCTTCTGGCCATGAAGCAGGCCGGCGATGAAGCCAAGGGCGCCGTCATGGCCTCCGACGCGTTCTTCCCGTTCCCCGACAACGTGGAGAACGCCGCCCGGGCGGGCATCGTGGCCATCGTCCAGCCCGGCGGGTCCAAGAAAGACGAGGACGTCATCGCCGCCGCCGACAAACTCGGCGTCGCCATGGTCTTCACCGGCAAACGCCATTTCAAACATTGATGCCGTGTCCCGGGCTCATTCGGGCACCCGGTATTCTGTCAGCGCCAAAGCAACCCTCGGGTGGCAGCGTCAAGCGGAGCTTGGCGATGGGTGCGCCGTCCTCGCGTCACCCCATCGCCAAGGCCTGCGGCCTTGACGCTGCCACCCGGCCGCACGTCTCTTCTGTTGCGATGGTGACGTCTCTGGCTCAGGCCGGATGCTTCACGTCGTTCAGCATGACAACCCGCTGATCACCTGCGACTGAGGATTGGGTATCGGGTTTTCGTGCGCGTGGCCTGATGCACGCCGGTCATTTCACGACGTTGTCGGTCCCGTTCAGGTCGTTCAGGGCTCGATTGGCGACGCGGGTGATGTATTTGTTGGGCTGGCCGGAGAGGGCTTTCTTGAGGGCGTCCTCGGCCGGCCGGGCCATTTCGCCGATCTCGTCGAGAACGATAGCGGCCTGGAGCCGGCCCCACTGATGCGCGCCGGCCAGTTCCGCCTCCAGGACGGGCAACGCGGCCCGGGGCTTGTCCATCCGGCACAGCGCGCGCGCGGCCGCGACGCGAACGCTCACCGAAGAATCCTTCAACGCCGCACGCATTTTGTCCTCGGCCGAGCGTGCGTCGGCGCCGATGTTGCCGACGCCGGTGGCGCCCCAGTACCGCACGGCGGCGTCTTCGTCGTCCATCGCATCCAGCAGCATGGGCAGCGCCTTCCTGCCTTCCGAGGCTGCTCCAGACCCTTCGATCAGACGCTTCATCAGCTCGTCGGCCCCGGGTTGGCGCAGGATCGCATAGCGGCTCCCAAACTTCTGCTCGCGCTCGATGATCTCCGGCTCGGGCAGCAGACCCAGGTCCCTCGTGTCGAAGAGCCACTGCCGATGCGTCCGGCGCATCCGTTCCAGGACCGGCGCGTATTGCGGATCACCGGCGAGGTTGTTGATCTCATGCGGGTCTTGAGAAAGATCGTAGAGCTCCTCGACCGGCTTGCGGTCGGCCAGGAACAGCTTCGCGGCCGGCGGCAGCTTGCCCTCGGCGTGGACGCGACGAATCTCCTTCATCGTCACCCCCTTCTCCGGCGTGTTCATATACTGATAGTACGTCTTGAGCGGCTCGTAGTTGCGGATGTAGCGATACCGCTTGTCACGCACCGTGCGAATGATGTCGTAGCGCTCGTCCATGCGGTCCCGCGCGCCGAAGATGTACTGGCGCGGCTCGGGCAGGCGGCGCCCCAGGAAAGGCCGGCCCTGCATGTGGCCCGGCCTGGAAAGCCCGGCGAGATTCAACACGGTCGGGCCGAAATCGATGGAGCTGACGAGGCGGTCGTCAACCGTGTTCGGTGCGGCCTGACCCGGCGCGCGAAACTTCTCCGGGATGCGCACGATCAGCGGAATGCGCGTGCCCGAATCGTACAGCCACCGCTTGGCCCGCGGCAGCCCCACACCGTGATCCGACCAGAAGAAGATGATCGTGTCCTCGTACAGGCCGGCGTCCTTGAGCTGGCGGATGTGGTCGCCCGCCCAGACGTCCAGCGCTGTGATGAGCTCGTAGTAACGTTTCCAGTCCTCGCGCACGATGGGCGTGTCGGGATAGTACGGCGGCAGATCCAGCTTGTCCGGGTCCTGTCGCTGCGCGGGTGTGAGGTCCTTCGTGACGCTCTGGTACTTCGACTCGCTGGCGATGCCGCTCTCATGGCAACCCGTGAAGTTGAAGACGGAGAAGAAGGGCCGGCCCTCGCTGCGCTTGCGCCAGTGGGCCTTGCCGCTCGATTCGTCCCAGGCGTTGCACAGGTCGCCCGTCTGGTAGTCGGTCTTGGAGTTGTTCGTGCAGTAGTACCCCGCCTCGCGCAGGTAGGAAGTGAAAGCCCTGATCTGAGGCGGCAGCTTCGCACTGCAGCGCATGTGATGCGTGCCCAGCGTCGTCTGGACGATGCCGGTGATGATCCCCGAGCGACACGGGGCGCAGACGCCCGCCGTGGTGAACGTGTGCGAATAGCGAACGCCCTCGCGCGCCAGTCGGTCCAGGTTGGGTGTGATGGCGTGCGGGTCGCCGAAGCAGCCCAAATGCGGGCTGATGTCCTCGCACGAGAGCCAGAGAATGTTGGGCCGGCCCTGCCCTGCCGCCTGGGCCGTTGTCACCGTTGCGGTCCACGGCATCGCCGCCAGCACACCCGCCGTCCGCAAGAATCCTCGTCGCGTGACGCGATTCACGCTCATTTGTCCTATCTCCGAAACAAGTTCTTCACTGCCTCGTATGTCCCCTGCAAATCGACGCTGTCTTCGCTCGCGCCGGCGTGGATCAGAATGCCGAAGCGCAGGCGAAACGGCTCGCCGCGTTTGATGACGACCTCGCTCTTCTCGCCCTTGCCGAAGGCGTCGCGTCCGAACGGATTGGCGACCATGACCCCATAGTCGCGGACGTGCCACCAGCAGGGCCGGAAGTTGGCAGGATCGGGCATGATCGCGACTCCCGCGAAGGCGTCGCCGGCCGGACCGCTGTAGTCGCACCAGGCCGCCGTGTGTCCCCAGATGGCCTCCTCGTTCCGCCGCCCCTGAGAATCCAGGATGCGCCCGCCTTTGCCCGTCTTGACCCGGATCGGCGTGGCCACGCGAACGCCGAGACCCATCTCTTCCTGATCGCCAAAGCTGAAAGAGGATCGGTCCGATTGAAACGTCGAATCCCAGAGCACCAGAAAGCCGAACGGACGAACCATGAAGCGGTACGCACAAACTTCCTCGCAAACCACCCGCCCTTCGGCCACGTACCGGTTGCGAACGGCGAAACGGCCCTCGCCCTTCTCCACGCAAGGCGCCTCGACGAAACCGGCGTTCTCGACCTTCGCCTTGTTGCGCCAGAAGTCCGCCCCGCCAAGATCGCCAAAGGCCAGAAACAACCCCGGATGCATGCTTGCATGATCGTCCGGATCTATCCCTTTTTGGGGCGGGTGATTTCGCGTGACCGCAGCGCCGTTCGGCGCGTGAAGGCCCTTGAAATACGGCCGGAAAATCTCGCGATCCTCATAAACATACGTCGCCACCGGTCTGCCGGCGACGAGAATCGCAATCGCGCCGGGCTCGGGCTCGAAGGCGATCTCGCCCGACGTCCCCGCCAGGGACACACTCTGCAACGCAACTGCCACTACCAACGCCGTAGCTCGATACCTCATGGAAACATCCTCCCGCCGGCTCGGGGCGCGCCCGGCCGGTTTCATACACGCTCCGGAATCATAAACGGCCGCCGATACGAACCGTGAGCCAGACGACGGGCCTCTGCCAGGACATCGGGCAGATCGCTCCCCGTGACGCCGGCGATCTCTTCGGTGTCCGCGTCGACGGTCAGCCAGGGTCCCAATGCCATCGGCGTCTCGGCCAGGCTGACCTCGTTGGCTCGCAGGTGCTCTGCGAGACCATCCAGCGTCCGGCCGACTTGCTTGAAGTCCCGCGTGATCTCCTGCAACCGTGCAGGCGTCGCGCCCGTAGCCAGGCGATACGAGAGATTCCCCAGGTGACAGGCCGCCGAGGAGACGTGGCCTTTCTCGATCGGAGCGTTCAACAGGCCGGCCTTGCGCTCGCGCACCGCGCGAATGAAATTCGCCTGGTGGGCGCCGCCCCCGTCGCCTTTGAATTGCCGGATCTTCTTGCCCCGGTTGTCGTAGGCCCAGCCCCCGCCGCGAAAACCCGCGAAATAGCCGTTCTCACATTGCAGGACGACGCCCTCGCGTATGGCCCGGAAATGGTCCATCGCCTTGTCGCCCTTCCTGACGGGCAGGTTGCGATTCTCGATGAAGATCGGCGCAGGTTTGTAATCCAGGACCGTCAACTGCGTGTTGGGGGTCTCGCCCGCATCGTCCACACCGAACCGCCCGCCGACACAGATCGCCCGCGGCGGCAAGCCCTCGTAGCCGGCGAACCACCGGCAAACGTCGAAGGCGTGAATCCCGCTGTTGCCGAGATCGCCGGTCCCGGTCGACCAGACCCAGTGCCAGTCGTAGTGCAGCTCCTTGCGTCGCAGCGGCTTGACCGGCGCCGGACCGCAGTAGAGATCGTAGTCGAGCCAGTCAGGCGTATGCGGGGTCACCTTGCCGATGCTGCCCCGCCGCTCGTACCACGGCACATGTCCCCAGAGCACCTTGCCGAGATTGCCTTCGTGGATGTAGCGGGCGGCTTCGGCGAGCCCCTCGTCGGAACGGTACTGGGTGCCCGCCTGCACGATGCGGCCGTACTTTCGGGCCGCCTCGATGATCTTGCGTCCCTCGTGGATGTTGTGCGAGACCGGCTTCTCGACGTACACGTCCTTGCCCGCCTGGCAGGCCCATATCGCCAGCAGAGCATGCCAATGGTCCGGCGTGGCGATGACGACCGCATCCACGTCCTGGCGTTCCAGGATGCGACGCGGGTCCGTGCAGGAGTCCACACCATCAAAATCCTTGATCCGCTCCGCCAGCCGCCTGGGGTCCACGTCGCACATCGCTACCAGACGCACGCCGGGCAACCGCGAAAACACACGGGCATGCTGCCGCCCTTTGCCACCGATGCCGATCACCGCTACGCGAACGTCCGCGTTGGCGCCCAGCACCCGCCCCGCCGGCAGCGCCAGCGCCGCGGCCCCGGCCGCGGTCGTCCGCAGAAAATCACGCCGGGATGGCAACGTCATCTCATTTGTCATTGTGTCACCTCGCCGCAAAGAAGAGCATCACGAAAGGCACCCATCTCCGTCCTTCATCGTCCATAACAACCTGGTAACGTGTATCCAGCACGGTACCATTCTATGTCAATTACGGCCCTTGTCAAAGGCCATCTGCGTTCGAGCGTTCGCCGGCGCCGCGCCAAAATGGTTGACTATTTACACGGCCCGGCGTACCACTGTGCGCGATGATGAGCTTCCACTAACGTATGGAGTGGTTGAAATGATCGGACAGAACGCAAGAACATGGCTCGTGGCGCTGCTGCTTGCATCGCCTCCACCGGCGGCGGTGAACGCCTCGGAGCCCGCAACGCGTGCGACCCGCTATACCATCGTCGTCACGGGCAGCGAGCTGCTCTCGGGCGTCTACGCCGACGGGCACACCTATTTTCTGACCCGCACGCTGCGGCCGCTCGGCCTGCACTGCGTCGGAGCGATGTGCGTCGACGACAACCGCAGCGATCTCAAGGAGGCGCTTCGTTTCGCCGCGGGCAAGGCCCCGCTCGTGATTGTCACCGGAGGTCTCGGCCCGACCGACAACGATATCACCCGCGAAGCGCTTTCGGATTTCACGGGGATCCCCTTGGCGGAGCATCCCGATGTGCTGAAACGAATGGCGCAGCGGTTCAACACCGAACCGGGCCGGCTCCGCGCGAATCTGCGCCGCCAGACCCGTGTGCCCACGCGCGGCAGCTACCTGGAGAACCGTCGCGGCACAGCGGTCGGGCTCGTCTTCGAGACGCCGCAGACCGCGATCGTGGCGCTGCCGGGCCCGCCCGCCGAACTGCAGCCGATGGTGCGCGACGAGCTGGTCCCCTACCTGAGCCGGCGCTTCGGCACGCGACTGCCCGGCTGCTCCTTGACCCTGCGCTTCGTGGGACTGGGGCAATCCGAGATCGACCAGAGACTCAAAGACCACGTGGCACTGCCGCCGGACGTCATTACGTCCTCCCAGTTCGCCGGCGGACGGGTTGATTTCACCTTCACCCTGCCCGACGACACGCCGCAGAACCGCACGCGCCTGGCGCAGCTCCAGCGCGAGATCATGAAACACCTGGGCGAGCACATCTACGCTACCGGTGACGTGTCCCTGGAGCAAACGGTCGGCCGACTGCTTGCCCAGCGCGAGGCGATGCTGGCCCTGGTCGAAGTTGGCAGCGGCGGGACACTGGCGGCGACACTGAGCGCCGCAGAGGAGGCCCGCCCGCTCCTGGGCGGCGCGTACGTCGCGCCGACGACCGAAAAACTCCGTCGCCTCCTCGGTGTCACCAGCGGCGCGTCCGACCGGCAGGACGTGGAAGTCCTGGCCGAAGCGGCAGCGAAAGCGGCGGCAACGCCGTGGGCCGTCGCGGTCGGCCCGATCGTGCGCGACGCCAACCGGGCCGCGTATGTCAACGTCGCCTTCCGCTCCTCCGACGGCCGCCTCGAAACCCGCGAAATCTCCGTCCGGGGCAGCGGCGAGATGGCCCAGTCGATCCTGACCACGCAACTGCTCGACCAACTGCGGCGGCGCCTCCAGTGACGCGTCCCCCAGCCGGATGCCACGCGCCGCCCGATACCACAGAGGAGTACCCATGGGCAACAACGTTCTCGTCAGATGCGCCGAATCGAACGATGCCGACGCCATCGCCCAATTCAACATTGCGATGGCCTGGGAGACCGAGCAAAAGCACCTCGACCCGCCCACCATCGCCCGCGGCGTCCGCGCCGTCCTGGACAACGGCGAGTACGGGTTCTATCTCGTCGCCACCTGCAACGACGAGGTGGCGGGCTCACTGCTGGTGACCTTCGAGTGGAGCGACTGGCGCTGCGGGCTGTTCTGGTGGATTCAAAGCCTCTACGTCCGGCCGGAATTCCGACGCCGGGGCGTCCTGAAAACGCTGCACGATTTCCTCGCCGCCGAGGCGGCCCGCCGCGGCCACGTATGCGGCATCCGCCTCTACGTGGAGCGATCCAACGCCATCGCCCAATCCGCCTACGCCGCCCTCGGTATGCAGAAAACAGGCTACGAAATATACGAAACACTCCTGCCGGCGCCCCCGGCATAAGGGCATTGACCTGGCAGCGGGATTTTTGCTACAATCGTAGTGACGTGGACGCTGGTTTTTGGTGAATCGAAACCCGGTGCAGGATGGGCTTCGGCCCATGCTGACAGTCGGCGGAGTGAGGAATGGCAATGACGTCCAACTCGAAGACGGTCGTGGCTCTCCTTTTGTGTGGCGTTTGCCTGACGTGTCCGACGCGCGGGGCCGGTGCCGTGGTGATCAACGAAGTCATGGCCTCCAACAGCAGCGTGCGAGCGGACCCCCAGGGCCAGTATGACGACTGGATCGAGATCTACAACACCGGTCCCGACCCGGTCGACCTGGCGGGCCTGTACCTCACGGACGACCTGGAGGAGCCGACCCGGTGGCGCGTCCCTTCGGACCGCCCCGCACTGACGACGATTGCCGCCGGCGGGCACCTTCTCATCTGGGCCGACGGTGATACGGGCGATCCGGGTCTGCACGCGGGATTCAGCATCGCCGCCGCCGGCGAACAGATCGCCATCTTCGACGACGACGCAAGCACGCTGATCGACGCGGTGACGCTGACGCAGCAAAAGCCGGACGTCTCCTTCGGCCGCTACCCGGACGCCAACGACACCTGGCAATTCATGGCCCAGCCCACGCCGGGCCAGGCGAACGTCAGTGTGTTCGAGGGCTTTGTCGCCGACGTCGAGTTCAGCCACGACCGAGGCTTCTACGACCGGCCCTTGCTCGTCACGCTCGCGACCGACACGGAAGGAGCGACGATCTGGTTCACCACCGACGGCAGCGAGCCCTACGACATCCTGCCGCGTACCATCACCGGATCCCCCTACACGGGCCCCATCGAAATCACCAGCACCACGTGCCTTCGCGCCAAGGCGATCAAGCCGGGCTGGGCGGCCTCCACTATTCGCACGCACACGTACATCTTTCTCGACGACGTCGTGCATCAGCCCCTCTATCCGGCCGGCTTCCCCAGGAGCTGGGGCGAAAGCGACGCCGACTACGCGATGGACCCCGACATCATCAACGATCCCCGCTACCGGGACGTCATCCGGGACGCGCTTCTCACGCATCGAACGATCTCGCTGACGTTCGACCCGGTGGACATGTTCGGGCCCACCCAAGGCATCTACGTCAACTCCCAGGAAGAAGGGGATGAATGGGAACGTCCCGTGTCGGTGGAGATCATCGACCCGGGCGAGGGCCCGGAAATTCACGTCAACGCGGGCATGAAAATCCAGGGCTCCGCCAGCAGCAGTCCCAGCCGGCCCAAGCACAATCTGCGCCTGATTTTCAAAGGCGCCTACGGCGCGCCCAAGCTGGAGTTTCCCGTGTTCCCCGACTGGCCCGTCGAACGGTTCGACTCGATCCACCTGCGCGGCGGCAACGGTGACTCGTGGTATCACCCGAACACCAACCAGCAGATCGAGGCGCAGTACATCCGCGACCAGTGGTCCCGCGACACCCAGTATGCGATGGGCCGCCTGGCGCCGGGACAAACGTACGCCCACGTGTACCTCAACGGACTGTACTGGGGACTCTATCACGTCATCGAGCGGCCCAACGCCTCCTTCTTTGCCGAGCACCTCGGAGGGGATAAAGAGGAATACGATGTCCTTAAACACAAGAACCTGACCGTGGCCGGCAACCGACAGGCGTGGAACGCCATGATGGCCATCGCCAACGCCGGACTCGCTTCGCCCGACGCCTACGCCCGCATTCAGGAGTACATGGACATTCCCAACCTGATCGACTTTATGCTCGTCAACTTCTTCGCCGGCAACTCGGACTGGGACCACAACAACTGGTACGGCGGACGCCGGCGCGCGCCGGGGGCGGGCTTTCGGTTCTTCACCTGGGACTCCGAGAGGACCTTTCTCAACCTCAACGACAATGTCACCACCAAGAACAACTCCAACCAGCCGACGCGCGTGCACCAGCAACTAACCGCCAACGCCGACTATCGCATGCTGTTCGCCGACCACGTGCAGCGCCACTTCTTCAACGGCGGCGCCTTGACCACCGACAGCGGCCGGGACCGCTGGCTCCAGCGAGCCGAGGAGATTCGTCTCGCCCTCGTCGCCGAGGCCGCCCGCTGGGGCGACGCCAAGCGAACCAACCATCCCTATACCCCCGACGAGGAGTGGCAGACCGAGCTCGACTTCCTCTGCAACCAGTACTTCCCGCAGCGGCCCGGCATCGTCCTCGGCCAGCTCCGGGCCCGCAATCTCTATCCCGACATCGAGGCCCCGACCTTCAGCCTCCACGGCGGCGCCGTCCCCGTCGGATTCAACCTGAGCCTCAGCGCGCCGGGCGGCGCGATCTGGTTCACGCTCGACGGCTCCGACCCCCGCCTGCCCCAGACGGCTCAAAGCGACAGCACCACCCGCACCCTCGTATCCGAAGATGCGTCCAAGCGCGTACTCGTCCCAACGGAGGCCGTCTCCGACGCCTGGCGCAGCGGCGAGCCGTTCGACGACTCGACCTGGCTGCCCGTCGCGGGCGCGCCCGGAGGCGTCGGCTACGAAAGATCCGCCGGCTACGAGGGCTTCATCAGCCTCGACGTGCACGATCTTATGTACGAGGGCAACACGTCCTGCTACATCCGCATCCCCTTCCCCTTCGACCGCGTGCTCGACGATTGGGACGCCCTGACCTTACGCGTCCGCTACGACGACGGCTTCGTCGCCTACCTCAACGGCGCCGAGATCGCCAGGCGAAATCTCGAGGGCGATCCCTCCTGGGATTCGGACGCCGCCTCGGGCCACTCCGATGCCCAGGCCGCCCAGTTCGAGGAGATCGACGTCTCCGCGTTCATCACGCGGCTCCGGCGGGGCGAAAATCTACTGGCCCTGCACGGATTGAATGTCTCGCCCACAAGCTCGGACTTCCTCATCTCCGTCGAGCTGGAACTCACGGCGGGAGGTACGCCGGCCGATGTCAACCCCCAGGCACTGACATACACGGGCCCCGTGACACTGAACGCCACCCGTGACGTCAAGGCTCGCGTGCTCAGCGGCGGACAGTGGAGCGCTCTGAGCGAGGCGGTCTTTGCCGTCGGGCCGGTTGCGGAGTCGCTGCGAGTCAGCGAGATGATGTACCATCCGGGCGATACAGGTAGTCCCACCGATCCGAATACCGAGTACGTCGAGCTGACCAACGTCGGCGGCGAGACGATCGATCTGAATCTCGTCAAGTTCACCAACGGCATCGA